>NZ_CP022297.1:3117917-3429709 GCF_017310015.1 Marinobacterium iners | reverse complement strand
GCGGTAGTTTTCCATCGCCTTCACGATGCGCTCACCCAGGTCTTTCAGGCGGCGATCCTCGCTGTCGATTTTGGCTTGCAGCCAACTTCGCAGGTCACGCTCGCGGTTGTCGCAGGCCTCCACGGTTAGCCGGTGTTCGCCCAAAGCCTCGGTTCGCAGCGGATCCAGTTCGGCTCGAATGGCGGCCAGCACCTCGACAACAAAGGGCTCCAGAACCTCACGGCAACTGTCGAGCAAAGCCTGCGCCTGTTGGCAGTTGACCCTGTTGGTGGTCAGCTCGGCCTTCAAGGTGTCGAGAGCCGATTCGGTTTCGCTGATGGCGGTTTCCAGGGTGTTGAGCTGGGCGGTCAGGGTTTTGAGTTGGTCTGAGCTGGCTTCCAGCGCCTTGAGCTCGCTACTCAGCTCCTCAATCAGGCGGGCGAGCTGCTGCCAGTTCAACTCGTCAAAATCGGTAAATTCCTGAATCTTGTCCAGCAGAGTTTTGTTATTGCCAAGCGCACGCAGTTGCTGTTCCAGCTCGGCCAGCCGAGCGGCGATGCCCTGCATGCTGCGCTCAAGCGTAGCCGCCTGCTGCTCCAGTGCGGTGATCTTGGCTTCGTTGCTCCAGCCCAGTACATAGCGGCTGCGATCATCCAGACGGTGGCGGTCGTCCTTCTCGTGACGCTGGCCACCGGCCTTGATCTGCCCGGCCAGGGTGACGGCCTTGTGCTCACGACGAAAGCGATCCAGCGACTCACAGCAGATATGGTCGAAACGCTTGCTCAGTTCCTGTTCCAGCCAAGAGTAAAACTCGCTGTCGGGCTTGATCTCCAGTTTGTCGGCGAGGGAGTCCGGCAGGGGCGCAGCCGGTGCCAGAGTGCGGTCGGTACGGACACGGTAGTACACCAGCCGTCCGCGCAGACGGGTCCGGTCGACCCATTCGGCCACCTGTGGATAAAGATGCTCGGGCACCAGCAGCGACAGGCCGAAATTGTGTAGCAGACGCTCGGCAACCCCTTCCCACTGTTGTTCGGATTCCCGTACCTGGATCAGCTCACCAGCAAAGGGCATCTCGTGCTCGTCCACGCCCAGGGATTCGCATAACAGACGTCGGATCTCAATCTGGCGCGAGTCGATATTGCTGCGCCGTTGCTTCAGAGAGGCTATCTCTTCACTCAGGGCCTGATGGCTCTGTTTGAGCTGCTGCAGTTCGACGGCCTGATCGGTGCGGTCGTTCTGCAACTGGGCTTCCTGCTGATCGATCTCGTTGCGCTGTTGCTGTGCCTGTCGGCGACTGGCGATAAAGCTGTCCAGGTCCGGTGTGGTGGGCAGACCCAGTGGCTCGGCCAGCAGGGCGTAGCGCTCGGCGCGGTTGCGGCGCTTGCTCAGTTCCTGATTGCGCTCGTTAAGTTCGGCCTTGAGCCGCTCCAGTCGATCACCGCCGTTGGCGGCAATGGCGTTCTTCAACTGGTCACGTTCACCGCGCTGCTGTTGCAGCTGCTGAGTCTGCTGAGTGATACGGGCATCGAGGCGCTGCGCGTCCGCATCAAGGTTACTCAAGCGCTTTTCGATCAGCTCGGCCTTGAGCGCAGCGAAATAGGGTTGCAGGCTGTCGCGGCACTCGCGCCAGTGGCGCGCCTGATCGCTGACGCGGTGATAACGGTCGCAGTCCTCGATCAGCGGCGACAGGCGCTCCACCTGATCCCGCGCCTTGAGCACGGCTTCGTGGGCACGGTTGAGGTCTTCAAAATGGCCGATCAGGGCATCGATGCGGGCCTGAACATCAAAGGCTTCCAGCATGTGCTCGCGCACAAAGTCGGTGAGATTGCCGACGGATTTCATCGATACCGTCTGATGAAACAGCTCCATCGCCTGAGCGTTCTCGATGCCGAAACGGCGGCGAAAGGCAGCTTCATAGGCGGGAAAGGCGTCAAACGGCCCTTCGACGGCAGACAGGTTGCGCAGGCGTTTGCGCAGCTGGTTGATGTCGCTGCCAAAGCCCGAGAAATCGGCGGCGATGCTCATCACCTTGTCGGCCACTATATAGAAGCGCTGCGGTTGACTGCCGGTATCACGGCACCAGAACACCTGCGCCAGGGTCACGTCCTGATCATAGCCTTCATTGCGGAAGTGACCGAGGATAACGGAGAAACTGTTGTGATCGCGCAGTGCCACCGGTTTGGCGCTGTGACCGCTGTCGTTGCGTTCGGACTTGTAGTAGCCCAGCACATAGGAGCGCAAGGTACGTTCCTTGCTGTCGGCACCGGCGGCCTTGTTGTAGGCGATTTTTTGCGCGGGGACCAGCAGGGTGGTGACCGCATCCACCAGGGTGGATTTTCCGGAGCCGATATCGCCGGTGAGCAGACTGTTGTGGCCACCGGGCGCAAGCGACCAGACATGCTTGTCAAAGGTGCCCCAGTTGTAGACCTCCAGCCGATGCAGACGGAACCCGGCCAGTTCATCACTGACGGCAAAATCGAGTAGCTGTTCCTGCATCAGTGGGTTTCCTCGGCATCGGGGCTGATGTGTTGCTGATAGGCCTGTAGACGCTGGTCAAAATCTTCCAGCCATTGGGCATCGACAAAGGCCTTGAGGATGCGGCGGACTTCGATCATCTGTTCCTGCCCGCGCAGGCGGCGAGCGAAGCCCAGGTCGATTACCTTGTTCAGGTGGGCATCGATCTGATCCACCAGACGGGTTTCGGTGGAGCCGGGTGGCATGAAGGTACGCATCAGCTCGACGATATCATCGCGTGACAGAATCAGACGGGTATCGCCGCCACCGGCATCAAATTCGGCCAGCTTGCGCCGCAGAAGGGCGATCAGCAGGCTGACCGGATAGGACAGCTGGCGCCGACCGACCAGCCGAGACAATTCGGTATCGCCCTCGTCGGTGCTGCGGGTGCGCAGCCAGGCAAAGCCTTCGGCTTCGTCCAGCATCAGCTCCAAGCCCAGCACGCTGACGTAATCGCGGACCTGTGCCTGCAGGTTCATCAGCTGCTGCCAGGTTTTGGGGTCCTGCTCCTGATACAGCACCCCCTTGAGCAGGTTGATCAGTACCAGAGAGAGGGCGTTGTTCGGTTCGGTGTCGGTCATCACTTTAATTATCTACTCAAGGCCTGATGAAAATGATGCGGGGGAGCTGCGCCTGGCGCCAGTAGCCCTCTTCGTCCTGCCAACGGATTTGGTCCTGATGGCTGTCATCAAACAGGGCATGACGGTCACTGCCGGCAATGGACAGGTAGGCTACCAGCTCGGCCAGACCGTGCTGCAGCGGGTGCTGCTCAATCACATCGGTGAGGCTGACCTGTTGCTGGGTTTGAAGGCACTGGCGGACCTGCGCCTTGAGGCGTTGCTTGTCGATATTGATCTGGTTGTAGAGTGCATCGGTACTGATCTCGCTACTGTCGGCAACCTCGATCTCGGTATCCAGCACCGGCTTGAGCGGCAGGTTGTGCAGCGGACGCTCCATTGGCAACTGGATATCGGCGCTTGGCATCTCGATGCTGAAGAAATCCCCTGTGGGTATCTGCTCGCGCACCGCCATGGCCCGGGCCGAGATACCATCCAGCATCTGCATGATGCGCTTGTTCTCCAGATAGGCCTGATCGTCCAGGTAGCGCCTCAGTTGTTGTGACAGCCGTGCCACGGTGCGCTGGGTGTGCTCGCCGGCATCCAGCCAGTCATAATGGATGCGCTTGAGTCGCTTGTCTTTCTCGAAACTGCTCACCGCCTCCAGCTCAAACACTTTTTCCAGCAGTTCGGTCAGTTCGTCCTGACTGGCCGGCGACATGAGGAAGTCCCAGAAGGCACGGAAGCTGCGCCCCTGGTCTGAATCGGAGATGGCGTCACGTTCGCCAAAAATGCGTGACAGCAGCTCGCCCTTGCGCCCCTCCCAGGTGGCGATCTGCTCACGCACCTGAAGATCCAGCTGGCGGAAATTCTGCTCCACTTCGCGGAAATCGCTCAGCAGCTCACGTGCGGTACTGCTGACCTGCTGGAAGCGGTCGCGTAGGGCGGTGTCATCCAACAGCTTGAAATCACCGGCCTGCACTCGTTCGATCTCGCGGTCGATCTCGTCTCGCTGCGCCTGCAGCTCACGGATGCGGGTATCCGGATCGGCCTCGGTGCCCGATATCATCTGTCGCAGCAGCTCGAATATGGTTAACAGGCGCGATTCGGTGCCGACGAATTCGCGTTGGGTCAGTGATTCCAGCCAGGCGATCGCCTTTTCGGTGGCGGGGGTCAGGTCAAAGTGGGCCTCATCGGACCCCGGTGGGTAGAACTTGCGCAGCCAGCCCTTGTCGTGCTGCGCCCAGTCATCCAGATATTCACGGGCGCTGCGCGGAAACAGCTTGTCGCCTTCGCGCTCACGCAGCTGGAACAGCAGGTCTTCAAGCCGTGATTCCAACTCCGTCTGTGCCATCACACGCACATTGGGTTTGATAAACGCCTGCTGTAAAAAACTGACCACCAGCGGGGCATGATCGGCCACCAGCAGCCGCCAGCCGGGATGGGATCTGCGCAGTTGTGAAAGAGTGGCAAAGTCGAGGCTCACACGGAATCCTGTGCTGCTGAAAACAGAGAGCCGATATTATGGGAAATTTATTCAGCGGGATCCATGGGGGGAGCCCTACCAAATCGTCGCTACGTGTTTATACGCCTGAATCTTGCCATCGGCTGTTACGAGTGGAGCATTCAGGTGACGTGCCAGGGCCACAATCATGCGATCGGCCGGATCCTTGTGAAATGCTCCCGGCAAACGCGTTGACTCTATGCTGACCGCAATATCGACCGGCTCAAAGCGAAGGCCGTCGATCTCTTGCGCCGTCGCCAACCAGTCATCCACACTCATGGTCAGTACCAGACGATCCAGCGAAACCAGCATGGCTATTTCCCACGCCGAGATGGCAGACACCACAACAAGCCCGTCACTGCACTTCAATTCTTGCTCGATGGCTGTTTTGGCAGTTTCTGACAGCCGCTGATCTCCACTGACCCACCAGATCAAAGCGTGGGTATCGAGCACAATCACGACAACAGTTCCCAATTGTCGTCAGCAATCGGTTCTTCGGGGTCATGATATTCGACGATACTGCCGCGCAGTTTTTCCAGTGGCGTGCGTTTGTCCGAACGGAAACGTCTCACTTCTATCGTGGGGTGACCGCGGTCGGTAATGACCAGTACTTCTCCAGAGGATTCGACTTGGCGAAAGAACTCCAGTGCCTTGGCCTTGAACTCGGACTTGGTGGCTTCGTGCTGCATAGGGATGACCGTTACTGATGGGTTTCTTGCTGCAGCATAGAAACAATATATGACTATATCAAGTAGTCATTTATGAAATAGGCATGCAGGTACCCGCCTTACAGCACAGCCTCAATCGCCTTCCTGAGCTTTCTGCTGTCGGGCGAGGTCATGCTGGAAAACGCCGCCGTCACCTTGCCATCACGGTCGATCACGTATTTGTAGAAGTTCCAGCGCGGCGGGGTGTCACTCTGGCGGGCAATCTCGCGAAAGATGGGGTGAGCATTGTCGCCTTTGACGTGAATCGGGCTGAACATGTCGAAGGTCACGCCGAAGTTGACGAAGCAGACCTCGGCGCTTTTTTCCTCGTTTTTGGCTTCCTGATTGAAATCATCCGACGGAAAGCCAACCACCATCAATCCCTGATCCTTGTAGCGCTGATGCAGCGCTTCCAATCCTTCAAACTGACCGGTAAAGCCGCAGAAGCTGGCGGTGTTGATCACCAGCATGGGCTTTCCGGCAAAGCGTTCGCGCAGGTCGACTACTTCGGCTGAATGCAGTCGTTTAAGTTGGTGGTGATAGAGCGCATCGGTGTCTGGCTCTGAAGCCGAAGCGGAATGTCCGAACAGCAGGGCACACAGGGTTGTCAGTAAACGTTTCATTTTGTTCTCCGTTTTCGACTGTTACGCATGCCCCGGCTGTACGGTTCAGAGTGTCAGATCAGTTGTGGGCTTGAGCCAGTGCCTGATCCAGGTCGGCGATCAAGTCATCAACGTGCTCGATGCCGATTGACAGGCGTACCATTTCCGGTGAAACGCCGGCGGATTTCAGTTCCTCGTCATTTAGCTGGCGATGTGTGGTCTCGGCCGGAATGGAGGCCAGCGACTTGCAGTCACCGATGTTCACCAGGCGCAGGAAGATCTGCAGAGCGTCATAGAACTTGCGCGTACCTTCGCGGCCTGAGTTGAGACCAAAGCTGAGAATACCGGATGCCTTGCCGTCCATGTACTTCTGCGCCAGGGCGTAATCCTTGTGGCTGGGCAGGCCAGCATAGTTCACCCAAGTGACGTCTGGATGGTTCTCAAGGTATTCGGCCACCTTCTGTGTGTTCTCACAGATGCGCTCCATGCGCAGGGAAAGGGTTTCCAGACCCTGCAGCAACATAAAGGCGTTCATCGGTGACAGGGCTGCCCCCATATTACGCAGCGGCACCACACGGGCGCGGCCGATAAAGGCGGCCGGGCCGAATGCTTCGGTGTAGACCACGCCATGGTAGGACACATCCGGCTGGTTCAGCAGCGGGAAGCGCTCCTGGTTCTCGGCCCAGGGGAATTTGCCGGAATCGACAATCACGCCGCCGATGGTGGTACCGTGGCCACCGATATATTTGGTGGCGGCGGTCACGATGATGTCGGCACCCTGTTCAATTGGGCGCCACAGTGACGGGCTGGGGACGGTGTTGTCCACCACCAGCGGTACACCGTGACGGTGAGCGATTTCGGCCATCTTTTCGATGTCGGCGATGCCGCCGGAAGGGTTGCCGACCGATTCGCAGTAGATCGCCTTGGTGCGGGCATCGATCTTGCTTTCCAGTCCGGCGAAATCATCCTTGTTGACGAAGCGCACTTCGATACCCTGACGCGGCAGTGTGTGCGCAAACAGGTTGTAGGTGCCGCCGTACAGTTCGCTGGTCGATACGATGTTGTCACCCACTTCGGCCAGTGTCTGCACTGTGTAGGTGATGGCCGCCATGCCGGATGCAACAGCCAGCCCCGCGATTCCGCCTTCCAGTGCCGCGACACGCTTTTCCAGCACATCGTTGGTGGGGTTCATGATGCGGGTGTAGATGTTGCCTGGCACTTTGAGGTCGAACAGGTCGGCACCGTGCTGGGCATCATCGAATGCATAGGAAGTGGTCTGGTAGATGGGTACGGCTGCTGACTTGGTGGTCGGGTCAGTCTCATAACCTGCATGCAGAGCGAGTGTTTCCAGTTTCATTGGGATTGGTTCCTTGTTGTTTTGATCCGGCGGTGGTGTCCGGGGACCGAGGCTGACCCGAGACACCGCCGCTTGCTACAATCGAGTCCACGTGAACAGACGCTCAGTGTAAACCCTAACGCTTCAGGAGACACCCCGATGGCCAAACCCAAAACCGCCTTTGTCTGCAATGATTGCGGCGCCGACTACCGCAAGTGGCAGGGGCAGTGCAACGCCTGCGGGGCCTGGAACACCATCACTGAAGTTCGTCTTGGTTCGGATGCCGGTGGTGCCCGCAGCAATCGGTTTGAGGGGTATGCCGGAGGTGCCGGCAAGCAGAAAAAGGTGGTCAGCCTCAGTGAGGTGGCGCTGGAAGAGATGCCGCGTTTTTCCAGTGGCAGCAGTGAGCTGGACCGGGTGCTCGGCGGTGGGCTGGTACCGGGCTCGGCAGTGTTGATCGGGGGCCACCCGGGTGCGGGCAAGAGTACCCTGCTGCTGCAGACCATGTGCCATCTGGTGGCGCAGATGCCCGCGCTGTACATCACCGGTGAGGAGTCGTTGCAACAGGTGGCGATGCGCGCTGCCCGACTGGGGCTGAAAGCGGACCAGCTGCAGATGCTGTCCGAAACCTCGGTGGAAACCATCTGTGACCTGGCCAATGAATTGCAGCCAAAGGTGATGGTGATCGACTCCATTCAGGTGATGCATGTGACCGATGTGCAGTCAGCACCGGGCTCGGTATCACAGGTGCGCGAAAGCGCTGCGTTTCTGACCCGCTATGCCAAGCAAACCGGCACCGTGCTGTTTCTGGTCGGGCATGTGACCAAGGACGGTTCGCTGGCTGGTCCCAAGGTGCTGGAGCATATGATCGATTGTTCGCTGCAGCTGGAAGGTTCGTCCGACAGCCGTTTCCGTACCCTGCGCAGTCACAAGAACCGTTTCGGTGCCGTCAACGAGCTGGGCGTGTTCGCCATGCTGGAAAATGGCCTCAAAGAGGTGAAGAACCCCAGCTCCATTTTTCTCAGTCGTGGCAGCGAGCCCAGCCCCGGCAGCGTAGTGATGGTGGTGTGGGAGGGTACAAGGCCGCTGCTGGTGGAGTTGCAGGCACTGGTGGACACTTCGCATCTGTCCAACCCGCGTCGCGTGGCGGTAGGGATGGATCAGAATCGTTTGGCGATGCTGTTGGCGGTGCTGAATCGCCACGGTGGCTTGATGACCGGGGATCAGGATGTGTTCGTCAACGTGGTGGGCGGGGTCAAGGTGCTGGAGACCAGTGCTGACCTGGCACTGTTGCTGGCGATTGTGTCCAGTTTCCGTGATCGGCCGCTGTCACAGGAGTTGATGGTGTTCGGTGAAGTGGGGCTGTCCGGCGAGATTCGGCCGGTGCCCAATGGTCAGGAGCGAATTCGTGAGGCGGCCAAGCATGGTTTCAAGCGAGCAATCGTGCCATTGGCGAACGTGCCGCGCGAGCCGCTGGCGGGAATGGAAGTGGTGGGGGTCAAAACCCTGTCGGAAGCGCTGGATGCGATCTGATCAGGCCTGAGCGCTCTCGTCATCCGACAGCAGTTGCTCCAGCTCGCGCTCCAGCAGTGCTTCGTCCCCCAGGTTCAACTCAACCAGCCGGCGCAGGTGGGTGATGCTGTCGATCTCCATCTCGCCGGCGGTGAAACCGTATTGGGGAGGCTGAGAGTGGGTGAGTATGGCCGGAATTTCGATCAGGATGTCATTAGCCAGATACAGATGCAGCTTGACGTGGTCATTCATGCCGACAGGCAGGGGGTGGTTTGATTCAACCAGCGCGCCACGAAGGGAGATGTCGACCAGCTGCACCACGGCCGAACCCTTGTCACTGTGCAGTTCACACTCGGCGTCAAAGGGGATGCGGGTAAAGCGGCGGCGTTCGTTGTTGGTATTCACGCTCGGAATCCTCGCTGATCGAAGTTGCTTCAGGCATGGTATTACACTCTGCCGACATTGTGGAGCCCGGCTGCCCCAGATCAATATGACCTGTGACAGCTTCCGCTAGTCTGGCGTATCCTGTAACAGACAGTAATCGAGGCGAGGTATGTTCGAAGTCATGAATGATCTGCTGAGAGCGGGGCGACACTCGCGCTACTTCAACCACACACGCAGTCACCATCTCTTCACCCGCGTGCGTCTCATTGCCCTGATTCTGATGGTGTTGCAGAGCGGCTGGATTCTGATCGACTGGCTGCTGCTGCCGGAAGCGGTCAGCAGCACCATTGCCTACGGACGTATCGCCGCCAGTGGGTGTTGTCTGTTGTTGGCGCTCTGGTGTTCACATCCTTACCGGCTTGAAGTCTCACTGATTCGACTGTTACTGCTCGTACTGGTACTGACGGTGTTCCAGACTTGGAGCAATGCCGTTCTGGTACAGCAAGGCTTTGCTTCAGAGGTGCTGGCGGGGTATGCCTTTTTCCCCTTCATGATTATCACCATGTTGGCAATTTTCCCGCTGACCATGTTCGAAGTGGCCGGGTTTGCCACGTTTGTGCTGCTGGTGGAGCTGGTCACCCAGTTATGGAGCGGCAAATTTGGACTGGTGCCGGGGCTGAATGATCTCTGGTTGTTGGCCGTGCTGGGGCTGATTGCGGGCTGGGCATCGGTCAATCAGCTCAGCATGCTGTTGATTCTCTACCGTCAGGCGACCCGTGACCCGCTCACCGGGCTGGCCAATCGGCGCCAGGTGATGGATCAGCTTGATGGCGATATCGAAGAGGCGCATGCCAGTCACGTGCCGTTGACCGTGCTGCTGTTCGATCTGGACAAGTTCAAGAGTTTCAACGATAACCATGGCCATGCAGCCGGTGATATCGTACTGAAACAGTTTGCCCGTATTCTGAAAGATCATGCCAAGCGCAAGACGGATCTGGCCGGGCGCTTTGGGGGCGAGGAGTTCCTGTTGACGTTGCCGGATACTGATCAACAACAGGCGATTGAGCTGGCCGAGCAGATCCGCAACGCCTGTCACCAGACTCGGTTGAAAGTCCCGACCGGTGAAGAGGTCAGCTTTACGACCAGTATTGGTATTGCCACCTTGCTGGCGGGGGAGGACCGCTCTGCGGTACTGCAGAGGGCTGATGAGGCGTTGTATAAAGCCAAGGATACGGGGCGGGACCGTTACTGTCTGGCAGGTGATGAGACAACACCCCGGCAGGACGCATAAACACAACAAAAAAGGGCCGCCGACAGAGATCCTGCCGGCGGCCCTTTTTTCTGCTCAGGCCTGAATCAGCTCATGCGGCGGTACTTGATCCGCTCCGGCTGATGGTCCTTGCCGAAGCGGCGTTTGTAGTCCTCGGCGTACTCGCTGTAGTTGCCTTCAAAGAACTCCACGTTGGAGTCACCCTCATAGGCGATGATGTGCGTACAGATACGGTCGAGGAACCAGCGGTCATGCGAAATCACCACGGCGCAGCCCGGGAAGGCCAGCAGGGCTTCTTCCAGTGCACGCAGGGTTTCGATGTCCAGATCGTTGGTCGGTTCGTCCAGCAGCAGTACGTTGCCGCCTTCCTTCAACAGCTTCGCCATGTGCAGACGGTTACGCTCACCGCCGGACAGATCCTTGACGAACTTCTGCTGGTCAGATCCCTTGAAGTTGAAGCGTCCACAGTAGGCACGTGCCGGGGTCTGGTAGTTGCCTACGGTGATGATGTCCTGACCGTCGGAAATTTCCTGGAACACGGTGTTGTTGCCGTTCAGCTCACGGGACTGATTGACACAGGACAGCTGCACGGTGGAGCCGATCTCGATCTCGCCGGAATCCGGCTGTTCTTCCCCGGTCAGCATGCGGAACAGAGTGGACTTACCGGCTCCGTTGGGGCCGATGATACCGACGATGGCACCCGGCGGGATGGCCAGGTTCAGGTTCTCGAACAGCAGCTTGTCGCCGTAGGACTTGGTGACGTTGTGCAGCTCGATCACCTTGTCACCGAGGCGCGGCCCGGGCGGAATGTAGATCTCCTGGGTTTCGTTGCGCTGCTGGAACTCGCGTGAGTTCATCTCCTCGAACGCTTTCAGGCGCGCCTTGGACTTGGTCTGGCGGCCTTTTGCCCCCTGACGCACCCACTCCAGCTCGGCTTTCATCGCCTTGCGGTGAGAGGCCTCGGACTTGGATTCCTGCTCCAAACGGGCTTCTTTCTGCTCCAGCCAGCTGGAGTAGTTGCCTTCCCAAGGGATGCCGTGGCCGCGGTCCAATTCCAGAATCCAGCCGGCGGCGTTGTCGAGGAAGTAACGGTCATGGGTGATTGCTACTACAGTACCGGTGTATTCCTGCAGGAAGCGTTCGATCCAGGCGATCGACTCGGCATCCAGGTGGTTGGTCGGCTCGTCCAGCAGCAGCATGTCCGGATGATCCAGCAGCAGGCGGCACAGGGCCACACGGCGGCGCTCACCGCCGGACAGGTGCTCAACTTTCGCATCCCAGGGGGGCAGGCGCATGGCATCGGCGGCGCGCTCCAGTGCCTGGTCCAGGTTGTGACCGTCCTTTGCGGTGATCAGATTTTCCAGCTCGGCCTGCTTCTTGGCCAGCGCGTCAAAGTCCGCATCCGGATCGGCATAGGCGGCGTATACCTGATCCAGATCGGCCAGTGCGTTCTTCACGTCTGACACGGCCTCTTCGATCACTTCGCGCACGGTCTTGCTGTCGTCCAGCTCCGGCTCCTGCGGCAGGTAGCCCACTTTCATGTTGGGCATGGGGCGCGCTTCGCCGGTGTAGTCCTTGTCGACACCCGCCATGATCCGCAGCAGGGTGGATTTACCGGCACCGTTCAGGCCAAGCACACCGATCTTGGCGCCGGGGAAGAAGGACAGAGAGATATCCTTGAGGATTTCACGCTTGGGCGGTACCACTTTGCCCACTCGGTTCATCGTAAATACGTACTGAGCCATCAATATGCCTGTCGATTGGGGTTAAAAAACAGCCAGATTCTACCTGTGGCCGAAAGCGAATGCCATTTGCTGCAGGGCGAGATGAGCTGAATGAAACTTTTGCGTTATGGACTGACCCCTTTTCATGTGCCTTCCGTATGATTTTTAGACTATAATGCGCATCTTTTTCGAGGCAGCTACAGGTCAGTCCATCACTACCTGCGCCGACTTTGCCGCTACTTTTGCCATTTCAGGGGACAGCAATGTTTAGCAAAGATATGTCTATCGCCAGTTTTGATCCGGATCTGTTCGCTGCGATGCAGTCCGAAGCGACGCGTCAGGAAGAGCACATCGAACTGATCGCTTCCGAGAACTACACCAGCCCGCGTGTGATGGAAGCTCAGGGCTCGGTCCTGACCAACAAGTATGCTGAAGGCTACCCCCACAAGCGTTACTACGGCGGTTGCGAATACGTCGACGTGGTTGAAGAATTGGCGATCGAACGTGCCAAGGAGCTGTTTGGCGCTACCTACGCCAACGTCCAGCCGCACTCCGGCTCCCAGGCCAATGCTGCCGTGTACATGGCGTTGTGCCAGCCGGGCGATACCGTGCTGGGCATGAGTCTGGCCCATGGTGGTCACCTGACCCACGGTGCTGCCGTTTCCTTCTCTGGCCGCATCTACAAGGCGGTTCAGTATGGTCTGAACACCGAAACCGGCGCCATCGATTACGATGAAGTCGAGCGTCTGGCGGTTGAGAACAAGCCGAAGATGATCGTGGCCGGCTTCTCTGCCTACTCACAGATCGTGGACTGGGCACGTTTCCGCGAGATCGCTGACAAAGTTGGCGCTTACCTGTTCGTCGATATGGCCCACATCGCAGGCCTCGTGGCTGCCGGCGTATACCCGACGCCGCTGCCCTTCGCAGATGTCGTTACCACCACCACTCACAAGACCCTGGGCGGCCCGCGTGGCGGCCTGATCCTGTCCGCCAACGCTGACGAAGATCTGCAGAAAAAGCTGAACTTCGCGGTGTTCCCGGAATCCCAGGGCGGCCCGCTGATGCATGTCATCGCTGCTAAAGCCGTGTGCTTCAAGGAAGCGATGGAGCCGGAGTGGAAAGCCTATCAGGCTCAGGTCGTCAAGAATGCTCAGGCCATGGCCAAGGTGTTCCTGGATCGTGGCATCAACATCGTGTCCGGCGGTACTGAAGATCACCTGTTCCTGGTGGATCTGATCAACAAGGATATCACCGGTAAGGATGCAGACGCGGCGCTGGGTCGTGCCAACATTACCGTGAACAAGAACTCCGTTCCGAATGATCCGCGTTCGCCGTTCGTGACTTCTGGCCTGCGTATCGGTACTCCTGCGGTGACCCGTCGTGGCTTCAAGGAAGAGGAAGTGGCGCAGCTGGCGAACTGGATCTGCGATGTCCTCGACGACATCAGTAACGACGATACCATTGCGCGCGTGAAGGACCAGGTACAGGAAATCTGTGCCCGCTTCCCGGTTTACAAGTAAGCCGGTAGAATAGCAGGGGCGGCTGCGGCCGCCCTTTTTGTTTGGGGCCTGTCCCCTCCTTGACCCTTCGGGGAAACGCTCTTTCGCTGAGGCAACCCATGCACTGTCCGTTTTGTGGCACCCATGAAACCAAAGTTGTCGACTCCCGGCTGGTGGCCGAGGGACAGCAGATCCGACGGCGGCGCGAATGCATCAGCTGCCATGAGCGTTTTACCACCTACGAGACCGCCGAGCTGCTGATGCCTCGTGTCATCAAGACCGATGGCTCGCGCCAGCCCTTTGACGAAGAAAAACTGCGCGCCGGTATCCAGCGGGCGCTGGAAAAGCGTCCAGTCAGCATCGAAGAGATCGAAGCCTGCATCACCCGCATCAAACAACGCCTGCGTGCCACGGGTGAACGTGAGTTACCCTCGCGGGAAGTGGGTGAGGCGGTCATGGCTGAGCTGCGCAAGCTGGATCAGGTCGCCTATGTGCGCTTTGCTTCGGTCTATCGCAGCTTCCAGGATATCAACGAATTCCGTGAAGAGATCGAGCGCCTGTCCGGAGCGGAGCATGACTGATCACTTCAGCGGCGACGATCATCGTTACATGGCGCATGCGCTGCAACTGGCCGAGCAGGGGCTGTACACCACCGACCCCAACCCTCGGGTCGGCTGTGTGCTGGTGCGTGATGGTGTTGTGGTCGGTGAAGGCGCTCACCTGAAGGCAGGCGAACCCCATGCCGAAGTTCACGCCCTGCGTATGGCCGGTGAGCAGGCTGTGGGTACTACCGCCTATGTCACACTGGAGCCCTGCAGTCATCATGGCCGTACGCCGCCCTGTGCGGATGCGCTGGTCAAGGCAGGTGTGGCCCGGGTTGTCGCGGCCATGCAGGACCCCAATCCACTGGTGGCCGGGCAGGGGCTGGCGCGTATTGCCGCCGCAGGGATCACCACGGCCTCGGGGCTGCTGGAGGTAGAGGCACGCAGGCTCAACCCCGGCTTTATTAGCCGGATGGAGCGGGGGCGTCCCTTTGTTCGATTGAAACTGGCGGCTAGTCTGGATGGACGTACGGCCATGCGCAGCGGCGAGTCACAATGGATCACAGGCGCAGCCGCTCGTGCTGATGTGCAGCGACTGCGCGCACGCAGCTCCGCCGTTGTCACCGGCGTTGAAACCGTCTTGCATGATAACGCCTCACTGACGGTCCGTGCCGGCGAGCTGGGGCTGTCGCCCGAGCTGGCAGAGCAGGCGGCAATCCGTCAGCCGTTGCGAGTGGTACTGGACAGCCAGCTGCGTCTGCCGGCAGGAGCGAAACTTCTGAGCCTGCCCGGCGAGATTTTGATTGCCACCGCACTGTCGCAGGATCATCCTCGCGCCGCGGCTCTGATACAGTCCGGGGCGCGTATACTGAGCCTGCCAGGCACCGAGGGGCGAGTTGATCTGGGTGCGCTGCTGGTGCTGTTGGCTGAAGAGTACCAGTGCAACGAGCTGTTGCTGGAATGTGGTGCGACCCTCGCCGGTGCAGCGCTGCAGGCGGGTCTGGTGGACGAACTGGTACTGTATATGGCCACTACGCTGCTGGGCAGTTCGGCGCGTCCGTTACTGGAGTTGCCATTGGAGCGCATGGCACAGCAGCAACGGCTTAAACTGACCGACAGTCGTATGCTGGGTGAAGACCTGCGTCTGACCCTGAGCTGCGACGGAGAAATTAACTGATGTTTACCGGAATCATCGAAGCGATCGGTGAAATTGCCGACAAACGCATGATCGGTGGCGACATGCGGCTATATGTGCGCACCGGTGGCCTTGATCTGTCCGATGTGAAACTGGGTGACAGCATCGCTACCAATGGCGTCTGCCTGACCGCCGTGGAACTGCCGGGCGATGGCTTTATTGCCGATGTGTCGCTGGAAACCCTTGCTCATTCCCGCTTTGAGGAGCTGGAGCCAGGTGAGGTGGTCAACCTGGAAAAGGCGTTGCGTCCGGACAGCCGATTGGGCGGGCATATTGTCACCGGTCATGTGGATGCGGTGGGTACCGTGGTCGAGCGGGCGGATGATGCCCGCTCGGTGCAACTGAAAATTCGTATGCCGGTATCCATTCAGCGTTATGTTGCAGCCAAGGGCTCGATCACAGTGGATGGGGTTAGTCTGACCGTCAACAGCCTCGATGGCGACTGCTTCTGGCTCAATATCGTGCCGCACACGGCACAGGAAACGATTATCGACCGCTACAGCGCCGGTCGTCGGGTCCACCTGGAGGTGGATATCATTGCCCGCTATCTTGAACGCCTGATCGGAGCCGCGGCTCCACAGGCCGAGGACGAGACAGCAGGCGGCCTGACACTGGCGATGCTGGCCCAACACGGATTCATGCGTCGCTGATGCGGCGGGAGAGAACTATGCAGCTGAATACAACTGAAGAACTGATCGAAGATATCCGTCAGGGCAGGATGGTTATCCTGATGGATGACGAAGATCGTGAAAATGAAGGAGACCTGGTGATTGCCGCCCAGTGCGTGCGTCCCGAAGACATCAATTTCATGATCACCCATGCCCGCGGTCTTGTCTGCCTGACACTGACCCGTGAGCGCTGCGAGCAGCTCAAGTTGCCGCTGATGGTGCAAAACAATGGCGCCGCTTTCTCGACCAATTTTACCCTGTCGATCGAAGCCGCCAAGGGCGTTACCACCGGTATCTCGGCCGCTGATCGTGCGGTCACCGTACACGCGGCTGTGAAGAGTGATGCTCAGCCGGAGGATATCGTTCAGCCGGGGCATATTTTCCCGTTGATGGCTCAACCCGGTGGCGTGCTCAGCCGGGCCGGTCATACGGAAGCTGGTTGCGACATGGCGCGTTTGGCCGGATTTGCGCCGGCGTCGGTTATTGTTGAGATCATCAATGAAGACGGCAGCATGGCACGCCGTCCTGATCTGGAAAAGTTTGCTGCCAAGCACGGCATCAAGATCGGCACCATTGCGGATTTGATCCACTACCGTACCCGCAATGAGCATACAGTTGAGCGTGTGGGCGAGGGTGTATTGCCGACCGAGTTTGGCGAGTTTCGTTATGTCAGCTATCGTGACGAAATTCAGAACTGCACCCATCTTGCGCTGGTGAAGGGTGATATCGACCCGAACGAACCCACGCTGGTGCGCGTCCATGTCCGTACTGAAGTGTTGCGTGATGTGGTCGGCGTACGCCGCGGCCCGGAAGTGAAATGGACCATGCGCCGTGCGCTGGAGCGTGTGGCCAACGAAGGCAAGGGTGTGGTGCTGTTGATCGATAAGGGCACTCGTGTCGATCTGGGCGAGGCGATCGAAAGTCTGCTCAATGCTGACCGTACCCGTTCCAAGGTGAACGTCAGTGCATCCGGTGCCTACATGACCGTAGGTACCGGCTCACAGGTTCTGCGGGATCTGGGGGTGCATAAAATGCGCCTGCTCAGCTCGCCAATGAAATTCAACGCGATCTCCGGTTTTGATCTGGAAATCGAAGAGTACATCCCCTACGAGGATTGATGGACAAGTCTATGACAGTACAAGTATTTGAAGGCGACTTCGTGAGCGCCGACGGCAAATATGCCATTGTGGTGGGTCGCTTCAACGCGTTTGTGGTTGAAAGCCTGTTGGACGGCGCCATCGATGCGCTGGTGCGCCACGGCGTATCTGAAGAGAATATTCGTGTCATCCGCGTGCCAGGTGCATTCGAGATTCCGCTGGCGGTCAAGCGAGTGGCACAACAGAAGCAGGATGACGCCATTATCGCGTTGGGCGCCGTAATCCGTGGCGGTACACCACATTTTGAATATGTTTCGTCCGAAAGCTCCAAGGGCGTGGCGCAGGTGTCCATGGACTACGATATCCCCGTGGCCAATGGCATCCTGACTGTGAATTCCATTGAACAGGCGATTGAGCGTTCCGGTACCAAGGCCGGTAACAAGGGGGCGGAAGCCGCATTGTCAGCGCTGGAAATGGTCAGCCTGATGCGTCAGCTTGAGGTTTGAGCATGAGCGAGTCCACGCCGCGTAAAAAAGGCAAGCCCAATTTGACCGAAATGCGCCGCAGTGCCCGCAGCTTTGCGCTGCAGGCACTGTACCAGTGGTCTGTGGCAGGTCAGAGTGCTAATGAGATCGAGGCGCAGTTTCGGGTCGATAACGACATGAGCACCACCGATGTACAGCTGTTCTCCGAGCTGCTGCGCGGGGTTACGGCAGGCAGCAAGGATCTGGATGAGGCCTATCGTCCGTTTCTGGACCGACCGCTGACCGATCTGGACCCGGTGGAGCTGAGCGTGCTGCGCATAGGAGCCTACGAGCTGATTCACCGTTTGCAGGTGCCCTATCGTGTGGCGATCAACGAAAGTGTTGATCTGGCCAAAATATTCGGTGCCACAGAAAGCCACAAGTATGTTAACGGCATTCTCGACAAGCTGGCCCAGCGCGTGCGTGCGGCTGAAATTCGTGCTCGGCGTGCTGCCGACTGAACGATGACAGATTCGCGTGGGTGAGTTCGAGCTGATCCGACGCTGCTTTATGCAGGAGCAAACCGGTGCCGGTGTCATCAACGGCATTGGTGATGACTGCGCTGTACTGGAGGTGCCTCCAGGTCAGCAGTTGGTGGTGTCGATCGATACCCTGGTGGAGGGCGTGCACTTTTTGCCCGGTACCTCGCCCGCACAACTGGCCGAGCGACTTGTGGGAGCCGCGGTCAGTGATCTGGCGGCCATGGCCGCAGCCCCCGCCTGGCTTACGCTGGCTGTAACATTGCCGCAGGCGGATGAAACCTGGCTGCTGGCCTTCTCGCGCACACTGTCTCAACGTTGCAGTGAGCTGGGTATTGCCTTGGTGGGAGGGGATACCACCCGTGGCCCGGTCTGCGTCCTCAGTGCACAGGTGCATGGGTTGGTGCCGAATGGCCAGGCGTGGCTTCGCAGTGGTGCAGTTCCCGGAGATCGTATTCTGGTGACTGGCTCCCTTGGGGACAGCCGTGGCGGTCTGGAAACGCTGCTGCAGCCGCTGCCCGTGAGTGCAGAGCCAGAAGCGGTTGAACAGTTGAGGCAGCGCTTTTACCGCCCGGAACCGAGGCTTGAGCTGGCTCAAAGTCTGCGTGAACATGTACATGCGGCGATTGATATCTCGGATGGCCTGCTGGGTGATCTGGGCCATATCCTCGCAGCCTCCGGAGTGGGAGCGCGGCTGCAGGTGGATCAATTACCTGTCTCATTCGCCCTGCAGCAGCTTTATCCACAGCAGGCGCAAGACTGGGCGCTGGCTGGTGGCGAAGACTTTGAGCTGTGTTTGACAGTACCTGTCGCACAGCTGTCGGCCTGTCTGGAAACGGCACAAGCGCTCGGCATTCGCCTGACCGATGTCGGTGAAATAACCGCCGACATCGGGCTTCAGGTTCTGCAAGCGGGGACAGCGGTGCTGGGTGAATTGCCTGGCAGTTGGGATCATTTCAGGAGTGAAGATGAATAAAGCCCCCGCCTCGGTGTGGCGCAATCCGGTCCATTTTCTGGCCTTTGGTCTGGGCAGCGGTGCCTCGCCGAAGGCGCCGGGTACGGCAGGGACTCTGGCGGCGGTACCGCTTTGGTATCTGCTGGCACAGACACCACTGGCGATGTATCTGCTGCTGGTATTGCTCGCCTTTATGATCGGGATCTGGTTGTGTGGGCGTACATCCCGGGATTTGGGTGTTCATGACCACGGCGGCATTGTCTGGGATGAGTTTGTCGGCTATTGGATCACCATGATCGCGGTACCGGTGGACTGGGTCTGGGCGCTGGCGGGTTTTATCCTGTTCCGTCTGTTCGATATTCTCAAACCCTGGCCCATTGGCCCTGTGGACAAGCGGGTACACGGCGGGCTGGGTATCATGCTGGATGATGTGCTTGCGGGCGTTATGGCCGCCGCAGTACTGCACGGGCTGATCTGGCTGTTTTGAGCCGACAGCCTGAATTGAAAAAGAATTTGCAGAGGAAACAACCAAGGTGTCAGTTCAGTATGTAGCCGATTCGCGGCTGCCAACCCCCTGGGGGGTGTTTACCATGGTGGGGTTTGAAGACCCCGCCACCGGGAAAGAGCACGTCGCGCTGGTGTTCGGCGAAGTGGCCGGTGACGAGCCGGTACTGGCCCGTATTCACTCCGAGTGTCTGACCGGCGATGCGCTGTTCAGCCTGCGCTGTGATTGTGGTTTCCAGCTGCAGGAAGCACTGAAGCGCATCGCGGAAGAGGGCAGGGGGGTACTGCTGTATCTGCGTCAGGAAGGCCGGGGAATTGGCTTGCTGAATAAGATCAAGGCGTATCACCTGCAGGATGGTGGTGCCGATACAGTGGAAGCCAACGAGCAGCTGGGTTTTGCCGCCGACATGCGTGACTACAGCATGTGTGAACCGATGCTTGAGCATCTGGACATCAAGGCCGTGAAGTTGATGACCAATAACCCGCGCAAGGTGTCAGCACTGGAGAAATACGGCGTCAACGTGTCTGAGCGTGTACCGCTGCAGGTGGGTAAGAATCGCCACAACGAAAGCTATCTGCAAACCAAGATGGGTAAGCTCGGCCACATGATGACCGAACACCACTTCAAGGATGAATAACTAACCCTGCAAGCGCTGCCGGATCGCGGTTTCGATACCGGCAGTATCCAGGCCGCACTCGGCCAGCTGCTCGCTGCGACTGGCGTGACCTATCCAGCGATCCGGTATCCCCAACAGCAGCAGTTCTGTCTCCAGGGCCGCCTGAGTGCAGAACTCGGCTACCGCTGAGCCTGCCCCACCTTGAATGGCATGATCTTCCAGCGTGACCAGCAGTTCATGCTCATCTGCCAGTTGCTCGACCATGCAACTGTCCAGCGGTTTCACAAAGCGCATGTCCACCAACGTATAGCCATTCGTGTCGGCTACCTGGCGCGCACTGTCCAGCAACGGGCCAAAATTGAGCAGTGCTACCTGTTTTCCTCTGCGCAGTACTCGGCTTTTGCCAATATCCAGTGTAGCTGTATCGTCTGTCTGTGGCAGGGCAGCACTGCCACGGGGGTAGCGAACGGCGGCAGGCCCCGGGTACTGATAGCCCAGTGTCAGCATCGCTTCCAGCTCGGTCTCATCGGCTGGTGTCATCAGCAGCAGACCGGGCAGGCATCGCAACGCCGCGATGTCGAAGCTGCCGGCGTGGGTAGCGCCATCTTCACCCACCAGCCCTGCCCGATCAATCGCCAGCAGCAGATCGAGATCCTGAATCGTCACATCATGTACGATCTGGTCCCAGGCACGCTGCAAAAAGGTGGAATAGATCGCCAGCACCGGTTTCATGCCGCTGCAGGCGAAGCCCGCGGCCAGAGTCGCGGCGTGCTGCTCGGCGATGGCAACGTCAAAATAACGCTCGGGAAAGCGCTCGGAGAATTCGATCAGATCTGAGCCTTCGCGCATCGCTGGTGTAATCCCGATCAGGCGTGAGTCCCGAGCGGCAGTCTCGGCGAGCCAGCGGCCGAATACATTGCAGTACTTGGGCCGTTTGGCAGTGTTGTCGACTGCAGCCAGCGGCTCGATTTTGGTCAGAGCATGGTAGCCAACCGGGTCCGCTTCGGCCGGTGCGAAACCTTTGCCCTTGCGGGTGATGACATGCAGCAACTGTGGGCCGGGGCATTGCAGTGACCGCTCCAGTGCCGGCAGCAGCAGGCTGAAGTCGTGTCCGTCCACGGGGCCGGAATAATTGAACTCAAGTGCCTTGAACAGAGCGGCGGTGACGGGGCCATCCATTTTCTGTTTCAGATTGCGTGCCAGGTAGCTCGCCAGGCCGCCTTCGTTACGTGAGATCGACATGTCGTTGTCGTTGAGGATCACAAGCAGGTCGGCACCGGTGTGGGCGGCATGATTCAACGCTTCGAACGCCATGCCTGCGGTCATGGCACCATCACCGATCACCGCTACGGTACGGCGGTTTTCACCCTGTAGCCGGTAACCCAGCGCCATGCCCAGTGCGGCACTGATCGAGGTACTGGAGTGGCCTGTACCAAAACTGTCATAGGGGCTTTCGGTGCGTTTTGGAAAGGGGGAAAGACCCCCTTTCTGACGCATGCTGGCCATGGAATCGCGCCGACCGGTCAGAATCTTGTGTGGATAACTCTGGTGGCCCACATCCCAGATAAGGCTGTCATCAGGGGTATTGAGCAGGTAATGCAGTGCAATGGTCAGATCGACCACGCCCAGGCCTGCGCCGAAATGTCCTCCGGTTTGGCCCACGGACCAGAGCAAAAAGGCACGTAGTTGCCGGGCCAGTTCAGGCAGGTCGGTACGACTTAACTGGCGCAGATCAGTCGGAGACTGGACGAGGTCCAGCAAGGGGGTATCGGGTCGCTGGTCAGGAATCCGATTGAACATGCTCAATGGTCACGCGCAACAATGTAGTCGGTCAGGGCAATCAGCGCTTCGGCATCAGGGCCAAAGCCTGTGAGTATGGCTACGGCTTCCTGGTGCAGTTGGTTCAGTTTTGAGCGTGCACCTTCCATGCCCAGTAGAGCGGGATAGGTGGGTTTGTTCTGCGCCTGATCAGACCCCTGGGGTTTACCCAGCGTGGCTGTATCACCTTCAATGTCGAGCAGGTCGTCCTGGACCTGAAATGCCAGCCCGACCAGGTCGCCAAAGCGACGCAGTTGGTCCAGACGTTCGCCTTCCGGCTCACCGGCTGAAAGTGCGCCCAGCTCTACGGCACAGGTAATCAGTGCTCCGGTCTTGCAGGCGTGCATTGCCTGCAGCTGCTCCAGTGTCAGAGGCTGGCCTACATGACCAAGGTCAAACGCCTGCCCGGCTACCATGCCCTGCCGACCGCTGGCGCGTGCCAGCACCTGCATCATCTTCAGCTGACGCAGTGCCAGTGTTGGGTCGATGATTTCGCTCAGTTGCTCAAACGCCAGGCACTGCAGGGCATCACCGGCCAGGATGGCTGTCGCTTCATCAAAGACAATATGACAGGTGGGCTTGCCGCGACGCAGGTCGTCGTCATCCATCGCCGGCAGGTCATCATGGATCAGCGAATAGCTGTGGATGCACTCAATGGCAACCGCTGCCCGGTCAGTCAGGGCGTGAGGAGGCTGGTCGGTACTGCAGAGCTGGTGGCTAAGGTAGACCAGTGCCGGTCGCAGGCGTTTGCCACCGTTAAGCAGGCCGTAACGCATTGCTTCGGGCAGGCGGGGCTCAAGTGAGGCCGTTTCCTGAAAAAGTTGCTCAAGCTGCAGCTCAGTGCGAGAGCGGTACTGAGCCAGTACCTGCTGAATGTCCATGCCTACTCTTCCCGGTTGGGGAAGTCGTTGGCGTGAATTTCGCCATCCTGCTCAGTCAGCAGCTGCACTTTCTGCTCGGCCTGTTGCAGAATGGTCTGACATTCACGCGTGAGACGTACCCCTTGCTCGAATGAAGCAAGGGCATCTTCAATGGGCAGGTCTCCCTGCTCAAGACGTACCACGAGGCTTTCAAGCTCTGACAGGGCGTGTTCGAAGTCGGGTTTCTCGGCTTTGCGGGTCATGCGGATTTCATCTGATCGGTTAAGGCGTTCACGTTAACCAACCTGCCGACAGGGGTCAATCAGAGCTATGGAAAAAGCTGATCAAAGCGTGAACGTATGTTTAATTCTGGTATGATCTGCTGCTGGCAAAGTCAGCGTTCTTGCCCTTTATTAGCATCGGTACATATTTTCAGGAGCGATCAGTGGATCTGGCTACCCTCGTTGGTCTCTTAGGGGCTTTTGCTATCATCGTTGCCGCGATGGTACTGGGCGGTGATATCGGTATTTTTGTTAACCCACCATCCATGCTGATTGTTGTCGGCGGAACACTGCTGGTGGTGTTGATGAAATTCACCCTTGGGCAGTTTCTCGGTGCCGGAAAAATCATGGCAAAAGCGTTCATGTTCAAGTCGGTTAACCCTGAGGACATCATTGCCGAAACGGTTGATCTGGCAGATGCTGCACGCAAGGGAGGGCTGCTGTCACTTGAGGATAAAGAGGTTTCCTCCGAGTTCATGCAACGTGGTATTCAGCTTTTGGTGGACGGGCATGACCCTGAGGTAGTCAAACAGCTATTGAAGAAAGAGGCAGGCCTTACATACGAGCGACATGACTTTGGCTCCAAGATATTCCGAGCCATGGGCGATGTGGCACCGGCAATGGGCATGATCGGCACCCTGGTGGGCTTGGTACAGATGCTGTCCAACATGTCCGACCCCAAATCGATTGGTCCGGCCATGGCGGTTGCACTGTTGACGACACTGTACGGTGCGATGATCGCCAACATGTTTGCCATTCCGGTGGCGGACAAGCTGGAGGTACGCAAGGATGAGGAGGCGCTGAATCAGGCCCTGATCATCGACGGCCTGCTGGCGATCCAGGCGGGTCAGAACCCGCGTGTAATCGATCAGATGCTGCGCAACTACCTGCCCGAGCGCAAGCGTGTCGTTGCTGAAAGCTGAGGGAGCCGGCCATGAGTGACGACAGCGAAGACAAGAAATGTAAATGTCCGCCGGCGGGGTCACCCTTGTGGATGGCGACCTTTGCCGACCTGATGTCGCTGCTGATGTGTTTCTTCGTGCTGCTGCTCTCCTTCTCGGAAATGGACGTGCTCAAATTCAAGCAGTTGGCCGGCTCAATGCGTGAAGCGTTTGGCGTTCAGAACCAGATCAAGGTGGAAGATATCCCGAAGGGCACCTCCATCATTGCGCAGGAGTTCAGCCCAGGTCGCCCTGAGCCGACGCCCTTGAATGAAGTGCGTCAGATGACGGTCAACAATGACCTTAACAGTCTGGATGTGCGCTCGCGTGAGGGCGAGGCCCAAATCGAAGATGAATTGAAGGGGCTTGAAGAGCTGCGCCGACAGCAGGAAGAGCAGGCTCAACAGGAGGCGGTCGCCGTTGCTCAGGCGCTGGCGGCTGAAATCGGTGAGGGCAGTATTGAGGTTGAAACTGATGGCACTCGCATCATCATCCGAGTAAAGGAGCGTGGATCATTTGATTCTGGCTCGGCCGAGTTGAAGTTTCAGTATATCCCGGTGATCGCCAAAATTCGTGACCTGCTGCTGGATATCAGTGGCAAGGTAGCCATTGAGGGGCACACCGACAATATCCCCTATTCAGGGCGGCGCTTCGAGTCCAACTGGGATCTTTCAGCTGCACGAGCGCTGGCGGTGGCGCATGAACTTTTTGCTGACCGCCGTATAGATCAGTCCCGCTTCAATATTACCGGCTATGCCGATACCCGTGCGCTGGCACCCAACAGCACGGCGGAGCTTCGCGCTCGCAACCGCCGTGTGGAGATTGTCATTCAGAAGGGTGACGCAGAAGAGGCACTGGATCGACTGCAATCACGCCCTGACGGCGATACAGAAGGAACGCCGATTGACCCGAGCGGCCTGTTCTGAGGGCCGGGTCTGGTATTGAGTCATTCTCTTCTTCACCCGAAGGGCGTTTGCATCTGCCGGCGGGAATTAATAATATTAGTTTATTCTTAACTAATGTGTGAGGAGTCGTGCATGAGCGCCGACAAGCGAGTCAGTGTTAACGCCCAAATGACGGAAGGTTTTGCCGTTCGCGCAGATATCCGTGGCCATCAGGTCGTGATTGACCAGCCGGAGGCTGCCCGTGGACAGAACCAGGGACCTACCCCGCTGGAGTATTTTTTGTTCTCGCTCGGTGGCTGTATCTGCACTATCGGCCGTATCGCGGCGATGCAGCAGAAGATTGAGCTGCGTGGCATGAAAGTCAGTGTTGAGGGTGACTACAACCCTGCCGGTTTGCTGGGCAAGCCCAGTGATGACCGCACTGGCTTCCAGCAGATCCAGGTATCAGCCGAAATCGATGCCGACATGACTGATGAAGAGAAGCAGGTGTTTCTGGATGCGGTCTGTGAACGTTGCCCACTGCATGACAATATCAAACTGGAAACACGGGTGACCCACCACTTGGTTGAGCCCAGCTGCATCGCTTGATGCCGCTGTCAGTCGACGGGCGGCACCTCCAGCAGAAAGGTGACCGGCCCGTCATTCAATAGCTCTACCTTCATATCCGCACCAAAGCGACCGGTTTCGACTGACCCATGCATGGCCCGCGCCCGCTGAACAAAGAGGTCATACAGTCGCTCACCTTCAGCGGGTGTAGCACCGCGGGAAAAGCCGGGCCTGAGCCCCTTGCGCGTGTCGGCAACCAGTGTGAACTGCGATACCACCAGCAGCCCGCTCCCTACATCGGTCAGGCTTCGATTCATTTTGCCATCGACATCCGGAAAAATGCGGTAGTTCAGGACCTTTTGCAGCAGCTTGTCAGCTGTTGTTTCGTTGTCACCCTGTTCCACTCCCAGTAATAGCAGAATGCCACCATCAATGGCACCGGTAATCTCGTTATCCACTTTTACGCAGGCATGGCTGACACGTTGAATCAGTCCCTTCACAATATTGCTCCTCAGGCGCTGCGCTGGACAAATTCGTCGGTAGCGTGGACCAGATTGTCGATAATGCCGGGTTCAAAGGCCGAGTGGCCGGCATCTCGAACGATATGTAGATGCGCATGCGGTGCCGCCTGTTGCAGGGCAAAGGCCTGCTCTAGCGGGCAAACCACATCGTAGCGGCCGTGCACGATGGTGATCGGGATATCCGCAAGCCGGTGGGCGTCATTCAGGATCTGATCCGACTCCAGAAACGCCTTGTGGATAAAGTAGTGCGCCTCGATCCGTGCCATCGCAAGGGCAAAATGGGGATCGGCAAAGTGTTCAACGACATCCGGGTTCGGGTCCAGTGTTGAACAGCGCCCCTCCCACACGGACCAGGCCTTGGCTGCTTGCATCCGTACCAAGTCGTTGTTTCCGGTCAGGCGCTGATGGTAGGCACTGAGCAGGTCGCTTCGCTCTGTAGCGGGAATGGGCTGCAAGTAATCCTGCCAGTAGTCGGGGAAGAGGGCGCTGGCACCCTGCTGGTAGAACCACTGTATATCCTGGTCGCGGCAGAGAAAAATGCCGCGCAGAATCATGCCGGCGACGCGTTCAGGGTGCGTCTCGGCATAGACCAGGCTCAGCGTCGAGCCCCAGCTGCCACCAAACAGCAGCCATTGCTCAATGCTGAGGAATTCCCTGATCCGCTCCATGTCCGCCACCAGTGCCTGAGTGGTATTGGCTTCGAGCTCTGCATGCGGCGTTGAGCGACCACAGCCGCGCTGGTCGAACAGGATGATGCGATAGCGCTCGGGGTTGAAGAAACGTCGGTGAGTTGGTCCGCAGCCCCCGCCGGGTCCACCGTGTACAAACAGAACCGGAATGCCGTTGGGGTTGCCGCATTCCTCCACGTACAGGGTATGTCGGTCGCCCACCTCAATATAGTACTCGTGATTGATGCCGATCTCGGGGTAGAGGGTGCGCATGAGACTCTCCTGTGGGTAACGGATAGGGCCAGTATATCGGCCCACTGCAGTCAGGTGAACCGATCTCGATACTCGGGTTGGGTGCGCTGGTCTGACCGGGCTTAAGAGTTCTCTGAATCCGTGGCGCCTCAGTCGTCAGAGCGAAGCCGCCGCTGCAAACCGAGCAGAAAGTTGCGCAGAATCTGGTCTTTGCACTCCCGGTAGTGTTTGTTGTCGGGTTTGCGGAAAAAAGCACTCAGTTCGTGCTTGCTCAGAGGGAATCCAACGCTCCGCAGGGTATCCAGCACATCATCCGAGGTCATGTTCAGGGCAATTTTCAGCTTCATGAATACCATGTTGTTGCTCAGGCGTTTTTCCGGTTGAGGCTGTTCTCCTTCGCGACGACCACGGCGGGTATTGATCAGGCCGTTAAGGAAAATGGCCAGTTCGGTATCTGTCGCCGCGCGGTACGCGGGGTCATCCTCTTTTCGCAACCAGTTGACGATCTGCTCCTGGGTAACAGGGTGGTCGGCAGCTGCAAAGATCTCGACCATGGCCGAATCCTTGAGATCAAAAGTGTAGCGCAGGCGCCGCATTATATCGTTGTTGTTCACGGGTATTCCTTTGTGGGCACCCCATCATCGATCTGCAGATGGGGCCAGACAAACAAAAAAGGCCGGGGATTGCTCCGCCGGCCTTTCCATATGCTCACGTAGTCAAGCGGTTACTTCTTGTTGCGCTTGCGCTCGTTCTCTTTCAGCAGCTTCTTGCGGATGCGGATAGCTGCTGGAGTCACTTCGACCAGCTCATCATCTTCGATGAAATCAAGAGCCTGTTCCAGTGAGTATTTGATCGGCGGGGTCAGAACGATGTTTTCATCGGTACCGGACGCACGTACGTTGGTCAGCTGCTTGCCCTTGGTGGGGTTGATCACCAGGTCATTATTGCGGCTGTGGATACCCAGCACCATGCCTTCATAAACCTCAACGTTCGGGTCTATGAACAGGCGGCCGCGCTCCTGCAGGTTGAACAGGGCATAGCCCAGTGCCTTGCCGGTGACCATGGACACCAGCACACCGTTGTGACGAGAGATCACGTCACCGGCCTTGACCGGGCCATAATGGTCGAAGACCGATGTCATGATGCCGGTACCGGATGTCATGGTCATGAACTGGCTGCGGAAGCCGATCAGGCCGCGGGACGGCATCATGAAGGTCAGGCGTACACGACCCTTGCCGTCCACTTCCATGTTGGTCATGTCAGCGCGACGTTTGCCCAGTTCTTCGATGATGGAACCCTGGTGCTCTTCTTCCACGTCGATCATCACGACTTCGTAAGGCTCGTGAATTTCGCCGTTCACTTCTTTCTGAATAACTTCGGGGCGTGATACACCCAGTTCGAAGCCTTCGCGGCGCATGGATTCGATCAGTACCGACAGATGCAATTCACCACGACCGGATACACGGAATTTTTCCGGGGTATCACCGGGCTCAACACGCAGGGCCACGTTATGAATCAGTTCACGATCCAGACGCTCCTTGATGTTACGGCTGGTGACGAACTTGCCTTCCTGGCCTGCAAACGGAGAATCGTTGACTTGGAAGGTCATGGATACGGTGGGCTCATCAACAGACAGTGCCGGCAGTGCTTCGACCACTTCCGGGTCGCACAGGGTATCGGAGATGTTCAGCTCATCCAGACCGGTCACACAGATGATGTCACCCGCCTGAGCCGTATCAACTTCGATACGCTCCAGACCGTGGTAACCCATGATCTTGAGAACACGGCCGTTACGCACCTTGGCGTGGCTGTCGATCACCTTCACCTGGGTGTTGGTCTTGACTCGGCCGCGTGATACACGGCCAACACCGATAACGCCTACATAACTGTTGTAGTCCAGTGCAGAAATCTGCATCTGGAACGGGCCGTCGGCATCGACACGCGGTGCGTGCACGTGCTTGACGATCGCTTCAAACAGCGGTGTCATGTCGTCGGCCATTTCTTCGGGGTCATTGCCGGCAATGCCGTTCAGGGCAGAGGCGTAGACGATCGGGAAGTCCAGCTGTTCGTCGGTGGCGCCCAGGTTGTCGAACAGGTCAAAGACCTGGTCCATAACCCAGTCCGGACGCGCGCCCGGGCGGTCGATCTTGTTGATGACCACGATCGGGTGCAGGCCCTGAGCAAAGGCTTTCTGGGTTACGAAGCGGGTCTGCGGCATCGGGCCGTCAACCGCATCCACCAGCAGCAGAACCGAGTCCACCATGGAGAGTACACGTTCAACCTCACCGCCAAAGTCCGCATGTCCCGGGGTATCAACGATGTTGATTCGGTAGTCGTTCCAGCGAATGGCCGTGTTCTTGGCCAGAATGGTGATACCGCGCTCACGCTCCTGGTCATTGGAATCCATGATGCGCTCAGCGCTTTCATCGCGGCGGTTCAGAGTGCCTGACTGCTGCAGCAGCTTGTCGACCAGTGTGGTTTTGCCGTGGTCAACGTGGGCGATAATGGCAATATTTCGGAGGTTTTCAATCACGCGTGTGTACCCTGTGATGGTGTAAAGCGCGACATTATACGGAAGGGAGGTTAAACAAGCGATCACTGAGTGATCATTATTCTGTGACAGCAGTCTATTTTTTTCCATTGACCTCAGACTGATACTGCTCGCTTGCGGTGCAGTACTTCTGAGCCATGTGCAGATAGTGCGATCGGGTATCGCCGCTATAGGTATCCGTCAGTGCACGGTAACGACTGCAGAGGGCTCGAAGTGTGTGGGCGGCCTGCTCGCGGCAGAGTCGATACATATAGCTGCTATCGGGGTAGTTGTAGCAGATTGTTTCCAGTCTGATCTCACCGTTACGTTCCAGCCACTGCGCCGGGAAGCGCTTGCGGTAGCTTTCCTCTGAGGCGGTGGAGGCTGTCGCAGCGGTGCTGATGCTCAATAATGCGGTCATCAGTGTGGCAATCATCAATTCCCTGGCAGCCATGTTCCTCTCCGTTGGTTGAGCATCTCGTCGTCACAGGTTACTGGTAAAAAAAGCTGTCGGGAAGCCTGCCTCAGGCACAGCATTTCTGGTCTGATTGCACTATCATGGATTACCGATTACTGGTACGGCCCCAAAATCGACCATCAGTGCACCTTAATGGGTCATTATTTTCAGGAATGCACGATTTTGGTGCCTTCTGTATTGTCAAAGGATGTGAGAGAAAACAGAAAATCAGTGGGTTAGCATGATTTTCAAGATGGCACAGCCTTTGCTTAGGTAATAGCAAACCGGTTTCCGGATCCGTAATGACAGAAGTATTGTTTTGGCAATACTTAATAACGAGTGGGGATAGCCAAATGTCAGAGAAGACTCTGAATCTGATCAAAGAAAGCGGCGCTAAATGGATCGACATGCGCTTCACCGATTTCAAGGGCAAGGAACAGCACGTGACCATCCCTGTCACAGACATGGGTGATGACTTCTTTGAAGACGGCAAAATGTTTGACGGTTCTTCCATTGCCGGCTGGAAGGGTATTCAGGAATCCGACATGATCCTGCGTCCGGATGACAGTGCTTCCGTTCTGGATCCCTTTACCGAAGATGCAACCGTTATCGTACGCTGTGACATCATCGAGCCGGCTACTGGCCAGGGTTATGAGCGTGATCCGCGTTCTGTTGCCAAGCGCGCTGAAGAGTATCTGAAGTCTACCGGTATTGCCGACTCCGCTATGTTGGGCCCAGAACCCGAATTCTTCGTGTTTGACGGTGTTGAATGGCATGCTGATATCAGCGGCTGCGGTTACAGCATCCAGTCTGAAGAAGCATCGTGGGCATCCAACCACAAGATCGAAGGTGGTAACACCGGTCACCGTCCGCGCGTCAAAGGCGGTTACTTCCCGGTTCCACCGATTGATTCCCTGCACGATCTGCGTGCAGCGATGTGTGATGCCATGGAAGCCATGGGCCTGACCATCGAAGTACACCACCACGAAGTGGCGACTGCCGGTCAGTGTGAAATCGGTGTGCGTGGCAACACCCTGGTCGCCAAGGCAGACGAAGTTCAGATCCTGAAGTACTGTGTACACAACGTTGCACACGCATACGGCAAGACCGCTACCTTCATGCCCAAGCCGCTGGTTGGTGATAACGGTTCCGGCATGCATGTTCACCTGTCCATGTCCAAGGACGGTGCCAACATCTTCGCGGGTGACGGCTACGGTGGTCTGAGCGAAACCGCTCTGTACTACATTGGTGGTATCGTTAAGCACGCCAAAGCGCTGAATGCTATCTGCAACCCGTCTACCAACTCCTACAAGCGTCTGGTCCCGGGCTTCGAAGCACCGGTAATGCTGGCGTACTCCGCTCGCAACCGTTCCGCTTCCCTGCGTATTCCGTACACCACCAGTCCGAAAGGGCGTCGTGTTGAAGCGCGCTTCCCTGATCCGGCTGCCAACCCGTACCTCTGCTTTGCAGCGCTGCTGATGGCCGGCCTTGACGGTATCCAGAACAAGATTCACCCGGGCGATCCGGCTGACAAGGATCTGTACGACCTGCCGCCGGAAGAGGCAAAAGAGATCCCGACTGTTGTCGCCTCTCTGACCGAAGCGCTGGATGCTCTGGAAGAAGACCGTGAGTTCCTGACACGTGGCGGCGTATTCACCGACGACATGCTGGATGCGTACATCAAGCTGAAGCGTGAAGAAGTGGCCAAAGTGAACATGACCACTCACCCGGTCGAGTTCGACCTGTACTACTCCGTGTAATTCGACACTGAGTTGTAAAACTGAAAAGGCTTCCCTCGGGAGGCCTTTTTTGTCTCCGGTATTCAGGCTTGTGCATTTCCGGTGCAAGAGTGCACCGGATTAAATCTTTGCACTATTATGGTGCGTAATGCCATTTTCAATAGCTGACCTACAGGGCCTTGGTTTGGCCTCAAGCCTCATGTGCCGGGCGATTGGGATTTCAGAAAAACTGGCGCTTTTCTTGCATGAGAAGGGTCAGGAAGGAGAGCAGCCGATGTCCCGTTCACAGTCACACAAGCAGATACTGGATAACCTGACCAGTTCGGTATTGGTACTGAACGAGTCCCTTTGCATCCAGTACATGAATCCGGCCGCTGAAATGTTGCTGGAAGCCAGTGCGCGACGGCTCAAGAATCGCCCCATTGAAGAGTGGCTGTCGTCCAGTGAAGCGGAGCTGGATGTCCTGCGCCAGTCATTGTGCAGCGGCCACCCCTACAGCAAGCGGGAAGCTCGGCTGGTGACTCAGACCGGGCAGGAGTTGACAGTTGATTACAGCGTCAACCCGATACCGGATGGAGGGATTCTGCTTGAGATACAGGCCCGTGACCGATTGATGCGAATTGAGCGGGAAGAGGAACTGCTCACCCGTCATGCCAGTGCACGGATATTGGTACGAGGGCTCGCGCATGAGATCAAGAATCCGCTTGGCGGCATCCGTGGGGCTGCCCAGTTGCTGGACCGCGAGCTTGATCGGGAAGAGTTGCATGAATACACCCAGATCATTATTGAAGAAGCGGATCGGCTGCGCCACCTGGTGGATCGCCTGTTGGGGCCGCATAAACTGCCGGTGATTGAACGGGTGAACATTCACGCCATTCTTGAGCATGTCTGCAGTCTGGTAAAGGCCGAAACCGGTAATCGCGTCAAACTGATGCGCGACTATGATCCGAGTATTCCCGAGTTTGATGGTGCTCGGGGCCAATTAATTCAAGCGGTTCTGAATATCATCCGCAATGCGGTACAGGCGATGGAGGAAGCCGGCACAACGGCGCCTCAGGTCATGCTGCGTACACGAGCTCTGCGCCAGATTACATTGGGCACAGAGCGGCATCGGCTGGTGTGCTCACTTGAGATAATCGACAACGGTCCGGGAATACCCGACGAAATTGCCGATACCATTTTTTACCCCATGGTCAGCAGCCGGGCGCAGGGGTCTGGTCTGGGCCTGTCCATCGCCCAGTCGATCATGAATCAGCACAAGGGGCTGATCGAATTTACGTCGGAGCCGGGGCAGACCCGCTTCAACCTGTTTATACCACTGGAGTTGAGTCATGACACAAGCAGCCAAGGTCTGGATCGTTGATGACGACCGCTCGATCCGCTGGGTTCTCGACAAGGCGCTGACATCGGCAGGCTTCGAGACCGAAGCCTTCGATTCGGCGCAGCCACTGCTGGCACGACTGGAAGACGAGCACCCGGATGCCATTCTGAGTGACGTGCGCATGCCGGGCATGGATGGGCTGAAGCTGTTGCAGCATCTGCACGAGGTGATGCCGCAGCTGCCGATCATCATCATGACAGCCCATTCGGATCTCGACAGTGCCGTGGCCTCCTATCAGGGTGGTGCCTTTGAGTATCTGCCCAAACCGTTTGACGTGGATGAGGCGCTTTCACTGGTGCGACGTGCGGTTGCACATGCCCAAGAACAGCGCGAGCAGACGGCACAACCCCAGCCTGAGCAGGCGGCTGAAATTATCGGTGAAGCGCCTGCCATGCAGGAGGTGTTCCGTGCCATTGGGCGGTTGGCACACTCAAACATTACGGTGCTGATCAACGGTGAGTCGGGCACCGGCAAGGAGCTGGTTGCTCATGCCCTGCATAAGCACAGCCCGCGAGCAGAGAAGCCGTTCATTCCACTGAATATGGCGGCGATTCCGCGAGACCTGATTGAGTCCGAACTGTTCGGGCATGAGAAAGGTGCCTTCACCGGAGCCGCCGCGAGCCGTCGCGGCCGTTTTGAGCAGGCGGATGGTGGCACCCTGTTTCTGGACGAAATTGGTGATATGCCGGCGGATACCCAGACTCGACTGCTGCGTGTACTGGCCGATGGCGAGTTCTATCGGGTTGGCGGTCATACACCGGTGCGAGTGGATGTCAGGATCATTGCTGCAACCCACCAGAATCTGGAGAAGCTGGTACGGGACGGGCGTTTCCGTGAGGACCTGTTTCACCGCCTCAATGTTATCCGCATCCATATCCCGCGGCTGGCGGAGCGGCGCGAAGACATTCCGCGCCTGGCACGGCACTTTCTGGCCAGTTCGGCCGAAGAGCTGGCGGTAGAACCCAAGGTACTGAAACCGGAAACGGCCGAGTTCATGTGTGATCTGTCATGGCCTGGCAATGTGCGTCAGCTGGAAAATACCTGTCGCTGGCTGACGGTGATGGCATCCGGGCGTGAGGTGCTGGTCTCTGATCTGCCGCCAGAGCTGCTGGAGCAGCAGCAACATGATCCCAAGGTGGCCGGTACCAGTTGCAGCTGGCAGGAAGGATTGAGGCTCTGGGCCGAACAGCAGTTGGCACGAGGCTCAGAAGGTATCCTGCAGGAGGCTGTGCCGGCCTTTGAGCACGTCATGATTACCGCCGCGTTGGGAGCCACTGCTGGTCGCCGACGTGATGCCGCTCGTCTGCTGGGCTGGGGGCGCAACACCTTGACGCGCAAGATCAAGGAGCTGCAGATGGATACCTCCGGTCTTAATGATGAAGAGGGTGACGATTAACTGCTGGCCGGTATAATGTGGGCCGATCCACCGGAGACTCTGATGCTTGATCTGGCCCTTTACCAACCCGAAATTCCACCGAATACCGGGAACATCATCCGCCTGTGTGCCAACACCGGCTTTCGTCTTCACTTGATCCGGCCACTGGGGTTTGATCTTGACGACAAACGTTTGCGTCGGGCGGGGCTGGATTACCATGAGTGGGCCCGGGTACAGGTACATGATGATCTGCAGTCCTGCCTGGAGGCGCTTAGGCCTCGGCGCGTCTGGGCGCTGACGACCAAGGCAAAACGTGGTTACGCCGATGCCGACTTTGCTCCCGGCGATCTGCTGTTGTTCGGCCCCGAAACCCGGGGTCTCCCCGCCGAAGTCATTCAGCAGCATTCAGGCCTGCGCCTGCCGATGCTGGCTGACAGTCGCAGTCTGAATCTGTCCAACGCCTGCGCTGTCGTGGTGTACGAGGCTTGGCGTCAGTTGGGGTTTGAGGGGGCTCTTGCCTGAGCCCTGCGTCGCTCGATGACAAATTCCGCCAGTGCATCGGCCTGCAGGTCGCTGAGTTGGCTGAAGGTGGGCATGTGTTTGTGCCCCTGGTCATAGTCATGCTTGATCATCAGGACGATCTCGTGTCGCTGCAATGAGCGTTCAGTGAGCGGGACCTGTTCCAGAAAAGGGCCAAGTCCGGCTTTCTGGTGACAGTTTTGGCAGTAGTAGGCATACAGCTTATCCCCCTGCTTCATCCGCTCGGGCGGTGTCTCTCCACAGGCGGTCAGCAGCAGGGGAATGATCGGTAATACAGAGTATCGCAACAGCTTCATGCCGGTTCCTCAACCAAGTCTGCCGTTGAATACTAACAGTCGTTCCTGAATCTGTCAGTTTAGTGTACCGGGTGTGGCAGGCCCAGCTGGCAGCCTGAAAGCTCGAGTGTGAGGCTGGACAGCAGTAGCCAGGGGCAACTGTTGAGCTGGCCCTTGATCGCCAAATCAATATCATGGCTCAGTACCAGCAGGCCTTCCAGCCTTGCCGCTGGCGTCTGTTGACAGGCCTTGCGCATCAACGGCTTGCGCTTGCCCCAAATTTTCTCTCGCTGGCACAGGGTGTCATAGGGTACGCCTGACGCCAGTCCGCGCTGCAGGTTGAGCAGGGTCCGAATTTCTCGGGTAAGCGCCCAGAGTACCAGAGTGGCCTCGATGCCTTCCTGGCGCAGGACCTGCAGGATCTTCTGGCAGCGTGCGGGGTCGCGCATCAGTACGGCATCACTGAGTGCAAAAATGTCGTAACGGGAGCTGTCTGCGACGGCTTCAACCACTTGCTCGGCATCGATGGTTTGGTTGGGGTAAAGCAGGTTGAGCTTGTCCAGTTCCTGTTTGGCTGCCAGCAGATTGCCCTCTATCCGTGCACACAGCAGTTGCAGTGCATCGCCACTGAGTTGGAGTCCTTGAGCGGCAGCACGCTGTGACATCCACTGCGGCAGCTGTTCAGGCTCAACTGGCCAGATCTCTACTACCAGCCCACATTTTTCGACCTGCTTGAACCAGGCACTTTTTTTTGCACCGGCATCGAGTCGGTCGGCCTGAATCAACAGCACATTGTCGGGAGCGGGATTATCAAGATAGCGCTGCAGCAGTGCACTGGCCTGTTTGTCCAGCTTCTGGCTGCCCAGGCGCAGCTCGATGATCTTGCGGTCGGCAAACAGGGACAGGGCGTTGGCGCTTTCCAGCAGGCGCTCCCAGGAGAAGCCTGCATCCACATGCATCACGTCACGCTCGGTAAAGCCTGCCTGACGCAGCCAGGCGCGAATGGCATCGCAGCTTTCAGCATGCTGCAGCGGCTCGTCCCCGGTGATCATAAATACCGGGGCGGGGGAAGTGAGACGCTGCAGCTGAGCGTTCAGCTGTTCCGCACGGGTTTTCATTGCGCGGTGTTGACGCGCAGGTACTGACGTACCACTTGCTGGGCAAGATCCTGCAGCATCTGCTGTCTGATCAGTATTTCCTGTGAGCCGCTGGCGGTAATGTTGTCGCGCTCGTTGCGATAGACACGTTCGTTCATGATTCTGCGTTCGGGCATTACGACCGCATTGTCATGCTGACGATCCAGTACCCGGAAGCGGATTTCCGAGCGCAGTTCATATTCAGCCGCATCGGCATTACCGGTCAGTGTGGCGATACGGCGAGTATGTCGTTCCGACAGTATTTCCAGTTGATAGCGGCCTGACTCCGTAAGGCTAATCCGGTTCACCTCCAGTGCCGAGCGCAGTTCCGGCTCAATCTGACTGGGTGTGGACTCGGTTACCAGATGCACCTGACGCAGTACCTCCGGTACATCATAGAGGCCGCGCAACTTGAAGCCGCAGGCACTCAGTGTCAGGCTCATCAGTACAGCAAACAGGGGCAGGGTCAGGCGCTTGGTCATGGCAGTCTCCGTTCAGCCCACAACAATATTGAGCAGCTTGCCGGGCACAACGATTTTTTTGCGAATCGTTTTGCCTTCAAGGTGCTTCTGTACGTTTTCGCTGGCCAGGGCGGTGTGCAGGATCACGTCTTCGTCCGCATCGGCGGATACGGTAATCTTGGCGCGAACCTTACCGTTGACCTGCACAACCAGTTCAACGCTGGCGCGGGTCAGCGCCGATGCATCCACCTGGGGCCAAGGAGTGTGCAGCAGGTCATCCGTGTGGCCCAGTTCAAGCCAGAGCTGGTGCGTAATATGAGGCACAATGGGGGACAGCAGGCGGATGGCGGCTTCCAGTGCCTCTCGGGTCACGGCACGGCCCTGCTCGCTGACATCCACAAAACGACCGATGGCGTTGGACAACTCCATAACGGCTGCGATCGCCGTGTTGAAGGTTTGGCGTCGTTCCATGTCATCGCTCACCTTGGCGATGGTTTCGTGCACCTTGCGACGCAGGTCGCGCTGCGTTTCGTCAAGTGCTTCAATGTCCAGTGCCGGGCATGCGATACCCTGCTGCAGATGGTCATGCACCTGCTTCCAAAGGCGACGCAGAAAGCGGTGTGCCCCTTCTACTCCCGAGTCGAGCCATTCCAGCGATTGCTCCGGCGGCGCGGCAAACATCATGAACAGACGCACGGTATCGGCACCGTAGCGGTCGATCATGATCTGCGGATCGATGCCGTTGTTCTTGGACTTGGACATCTTCGACATGCCGTCGTGGTTAAGCTCCCGACCTGCGGCGTCGGTGGCACGAATCACGCGGCCCTTTTCGTCTTTCTCGGTGGTAACGTCAGCCGGGGAGACCCACATCTGACCGCCTTTTTCGCTTTCATAGTAGAAGCTGTCGGCCAGTACCATGCCCTGACACAGCAGGCGTTTGAATGGCTCGTCGGAGTCGACCAGACCTTCGTCACGCATCAGTTTGTGGAAGAAGCGCGAGTAGAGCAGGTGCAGAATGGCATGTTCGATACCGCCGATGTACTGATCCACCGGCAGCCAATGATTGGCCTGCTTGGGGTCGAGCATGGCATCAGGATTCATGCTGGCATAACGGGCGTAGTACCAGCTGGACTCCATGAAGGTATCGAAGGTGTCGGTTTCACGTTCAGCAGGACCGCCGCACTTGGGGCAGGTCGTGTCGATGAAGTCGCGCATCTTCTTGATCGGTGAGCCTGTGCCATCGAATTCGACCTCTTCCGGCAAACGCACCGGCAGCTGGTCTTCAGGCACCGGCACGGCGCCGCAGCTGCTGCAGTTGATCACGGGAATCGGTGCGCCCCAGTAACGCTGGCGCGAAACACCCCAGTCGCGCAGGCGGTAGTTGATGGTGGTGCGACCCTTGTTCTTGCGCTCCAGCTCCTTGGCAATCGCTTTAAAGGCAACGTCAAACTCCAGGTCATCAAAATTGCCGGAGTTGACCAGTACGCCCTTGTCGGTAAAGGCTTCTTTCTCGAGGTCTACGCTCACGTCACCATTCAGCGGTGCGACGACCTGCTTGATGGGCAGGCCGTACTTGCGGGCAAACTCCCAGTCGCGCTGGTCGTGGCCTGGTACTGACATCACCGCACCAGAACCATAATCCATCAGTACGAAGTTGGCTGTCCAGACCGGAAGCTTTTCACCGGTCAGCGGGTGTACTGCTTCAATTCCCAGTGCCATGCCTTTCTTTTCCATGGTTGCCATGTCGGCTTCGGCAACCTTGGTGTGGCGACACTCTTCGACGAATGCAGCCAGCTCGGCATTGTTTTCAGCGGCCTGCAACGCCAATGGATGCTGGGCCGCAACTGCTACGTAGGTTACGCCCATCAGGGTGTCTGGGCGGGTGGTGAACACTTCAAGTTCGCCGTAGCCGTCCACCTGGAAGCTGAGTTCGACCCCTTCCGAGCGGCCAATCCAGTTACGTTGCATGGTCTTGACCTGTTCCGGCCAACCATCGAGCTTGTCCAGGTCGTCCAGCAACTGGTCAGCATAGTCGGTGATTTTCAGAAACCACTGTGGGATCTTCTTCCGCTCGACAAGCGCGCCGGAGCGCCAGCCTCGACCATCGATTACCTGTTCATTGGCCAGAACTGTCTGATCAACCGGATCCCAGTTGACCTCAGCTTCCTTCTTGTAGACCAGCCCCTTTTTCATCAGTCGGGTAAAGAACCATTGCTCCCAACGGTAATATTCAGGGTGGCAGGTGGCCAGCTCGCGTGACCAGTCATAGCCAAAGCCCATTTGCTTGAGCTGATGGCGCATGTAGTCGATGTTTTCGTAGGTCCACTTGGCCGGTGGTACGTTGTTTTTCATTGCCGCATTCTCAGCCGGCAGACCAAACGCATCCCAGCCCATTGGCTGCAGTACGTTGCGTCCCTGCATGCGCTGGTAGCGGGAAACCACATCACCGATTGTGTAGTTGCGAACGTGCCCCATGTGCAGGCGGCCGCTGGGGTAGGGGAACATGGAAAGGCAGTAGAAGGGCTCTCCCGGCGCACTTTCGTCCGCCTTGAAGCTGTCCTGTTGTTCCCAATGCTGCTGTACCTTGGGCTCGATATCCTGGGGGGTATATTGTTCGTTCATTATGATCGGCTGCAACTCACTGATAACGGGAATGTGCGCTGTGTGGCCGGTCGTCACCGGGCCAGCGCCGTAAAAGGCTGAATGTGGCATAGCATACAATATTCCCCTCGTCGTCAACAGGGGAGAAGTCGGCAGCGAGCCGTAGCGCAGAGATTGACCTGCAGCGCTGAGCTTTTCCACAATCGGGGATATACTGAATGCAAAAGGGGCGCGAGAATCGGGCCCCGCCCGCTGACACAGGAGTTGCCCATGAGCGAGCATGAACAGAAAACCCCAAAGCATTCGGATCAGGCACCGCGTGCCTATGATCGGGTGCTGGAACGTTTGCGCCAGCGGCTTGATGAGGCCGGTGAGGTAAGTTGGGACTATCTGCAGGATCAGATCGAAGAAGCGGCAGAGCTGGAGTTGGCTGCTGAAGAGATGACCCGGGATGAAGTCGAGCTGATGAAGGCCTATTTGCGGCGTGATCTGAAGCAGCTTGGTTACTATGCGCATGAAACCGGTGATGGCCTTGCGGCTTGGCTGAACTTCGATCTGGGGGTGCTGGAAGAGAAGGTGCGCCAGGCGCTGCTGGATCTGGCCGACAAGACTCGCGTTCAGCATGAGCTGCTGCGTGAACAGCTGGCTCATGATGAAGATCAGTATCTGGCAGGCGAAGTCAGTGCGCCGGGCACTTTGCGCTGCCTGCAGTGCGGTGAGTCTCAGCAGCTCAAGGCAACCGACAAAATTGCCGCCTGTTCACACTGTGGTGCGGTGGTGTTTGAGCGGGTGTCGCTGCCCTGGGCGCCAGTAACCCAGCAGTAGCAGGCCTGCAAGCCCTGCCAGCAAAGGCCAGAGGCCAAAATGCTGCCAGGGCGTATTGCCCTGCATCGGTTGCACCTCGCCGGTGAGAGTGGTCGAGCTGTCAAGCGGAGCCTGTCCACTGACCTTGCCTCTGGGGTCGATCAGTGCTGTATAGCCGTTGTTGGTGCCGCGCAGCAGCCAGCGACCGTTTTCCAGTGCCCGCATGCGGGCGATCTGCAGGTGTTGTTCCGGCGCGATGGAGCGCCCAAACCAGGTGTCGTTGGATACGGTCAGCATCAGGCTGCTGTCACGGGCCAGGCGGTTGACCAGTTGCGGGTAGGCGATCTCATAGCAGATCGCCGGCGCAATGCGCAGGTTATCCAGCTGCAGCGTATCGGTATTGTCTTCAGGCAGGCTGAAGCTGGACATGGGCAGGTTGAAAAAATCGATCACACCACGCAGCTGCTTCTCCAGCGGTACATATTCGCCAAAGGGGACCAGCCGCTGCTTGTGATACAGATCGCTGCCGTTACTGAAAATACCCAGACTGTTGTGAAAGCGCTGGCCGAAAGGGCTGTTCGGGTCGGCTTCGGCATAGGGAAAGCCGCTGATCAGGGTGACGCCATTGTGATCAAGCTGATCCAGAAACGGGCCCAGTATGGGGGCTGCTCGATTGAAGGTGGAAGGAATGGCAGTCTCGGGCCAGATCAGCAGGTCTGCATCAGGGTGCTGGCGACTGAGCTGCATCTGTTGCTGCAGAATCCGTCTCAGCTGGTCCGGCTGCCATTTCTGCAACTGCGGTATGTTGGGTTGCACCAGCACGACTTTCAGTGCGGGAGAGTCGGCTGGCTGGGTCCAGTTTTGAGGCAGCAGCAGGGAACCGACCGCCAGCAGCACGCCCGGCAACAGTGGCAGCCATTTGCGATCTGCCAGAGCGCGGGCACTGGCGGTGGCCAGCAGTACCAGAATCAATGACAGCCACCAGATACCAAACAGGGGTGCCCATCGCTCCAGTGGGGTGTCCAGCACGGCATAGCCCAGATACAGCCACGGGAAGCCCGTCAGCAGCCAGCTGCGCAGCCACTCGAATCCCACCCAGACAACCGTGAATATCAGCCAGCGCTGTCCGGCGTTTCGGGCCAAATGGGCAAACAGCCAACCCTGCAGTGCAAACAGCAGGGCCAGTGCCATCACGAACAGCGCTGTCAGCGCAGTGGCCAGTATGGCTGAAGCGCTGCCGTAGGTGTTGATGCTGACATAGACCCAAGAGACTCCGGCACCCCAGAATCCCAGGCCAAAACAGTAGCCGCTGAACAGGGATTGCCGGGGTGTCTGGTGGCGCTGGATCAGGTAAAGCAGGGCGGGACCCAGCAACACCAGCAGTTTGAGGTCAAAGGGCGCCAGTGCCAGCGTGATGCTGGCACCTGCAAGCAGTGCAGTAAAGACTGTCGTCAGTGATCGAGCCATGCGGTCAGTGCTCACGCTCAGGTGCGGGTAACCTGCAACAGGCGCAGGCGTCGGTTGTCGGCCGACAGCACTTTGAAGTTGAAACCTTCGATGACAATGCTTTCATCCTTGGCCGGCAGGTGTCCGAAGTGTTGAGTGACGATGCCGCCAATGGTGTCAAATTCGTCATCGGAGAAGCCGACGTCAAAATAGGCGTTGAAATCCTCGATGGGTGTCAGTGCCTTGACCAGGTAGCCATTATCGTCGAACGGTTTGATGTTGCCGTCATCTTCCTCGGCGTCATGCTCGTCTTCGATCTCGCCAACAATCTGCTCCAGCACATCCTCGATTGTGATCAGCCCGGCGATGCCGCCATATTCGTCCACCACGATCGCCATATGATTGCGGGTGCCGCGGAACTCGTTGAGCAATACATTGAGGCGCTTGCTTTCAGGGATGAATGTGGCCTTGCGCAGGCACTGGCGGATGTCGAACTGATCAAGCGTCCCTTCAAGCATGTAAGGCAGCAGGTCTTTGGCCAGCAAAATGCCAAGCACCTCGTCGGGATTCTCGCCGCAGACAGGAAAGCGGGAGTGGGCGCTGGAGATGATCACCGGCAAAAACTCGCGTGGTGTCTGGTTGACCTGCACCATGGTCATTTGTGAGCGCGGAATCATCACATCCCGCACCTGCATTTCGGTGACCTGAATGGCGCCTTCGATGATGCCATGAGCATCGTTGTCCAGAATCCCGGATTCGCAGGCCTGCTGCAGAATTTCGCGGACATCCTCTCGGCTGCGGGGCTCGTCAGAAAAGGCCTGGGCCAGTTTTTCCAGCCAGCTTTTTGACGTGCCGCTCGATCGGTCTTCGCTCATACTGGTCCTCTGAATGCATAGGGGTCGGCTATATCCAGCCGGGCCAGCAGGGCGCGTTCCAGCGCCTCCATCTCCTCGGCTTCGTCGTCATTTATATGATCGAATCCGAGCAGATGCAAGGCTCCGTGCACAACCATGTGTGCCCAATGGTCCTGCAGGGCCTTGTGTTGCTCTTCCGCCTCCTGGGCCACCACTTCGGCGCAGATCACCAGATCACCCAGTAGCGTGACCGGAATTCCGGCTGGAACTTCAAACGGAAATGAGAGGACATTGGTCGGTGCATCCTTGCCGCGGTAGTCGCGGTTCAGCTCTCGACTTTCCTCTGGGCTTACCACGCGGATGCACACTTCGCCTTCGGATTTCTGCTGCTTCAGAACCGTTTCCACCCAGCGTGCAAAGTCGGCTTCGGAGGGTAGGTCGGGTGCATCACATGCAATCTGCAGATCAATCTGTGTGCTCAATTGTCCTGCTCCTGTGCGCTCTCATACCGTTCATAGGCTTCAACAATATGCTGTACCAGCGGATGGCGTACCACATCCTTCGAACCGAAATGGGTAAAGCCGATCTCTTTTACGCCATCCAGTACCTCCATCGCATGCAGCAGACCCGAGCGGGTGCCCTTGGGCAGGTCGATCTGGGTCTTGTCGCCGGTGATCACCGCAGTGGAACCGAAGCCGATACGGGTCAGGAACATTTTCATCTGTTCCCGGGTGGTGTTCTGGGCTTCGTCCAGAATCACGAACGAGCCGTTCAGTGTGCGACCACGCATGTAAGCCAGCGGTGCAACCTCGATCACGTTGCGCTCGATCAGCTTGGCAACCTTTTCGAACCCCATCATCTCATACAGCGCGTCATAGAGCGGTCGAAGATAGGGGTCAACCTTCTGGCTCAGGTCGCCGGGCAGGAAACCCAGTTTTTCACCGGCTTCGACCGCTGGGCGCACCAGCAGGATGCGACTGACTTCTTCACGCTCCAGTGCTTCCACGGCACAGGCCACGGCCAGGTAGGTCTTGCCGGTGCCGGCCGGGCCGATGCCGAAGTTTATATCGTGGGTGCGGATGCGCTGCACATAGTCCTGCTGATTGCCGCCGCGTGGACGGATCAATACCTTGCGGGTACGAATGGCGTAGCGTTTTTCCGCTTCAGTTTCGGCCTTGTCGCGCTTGGGCTGATCCAGACCACTGCCCTGCAGTTGCAGGTGGATCTGTTCGGGAGACAGATCGGCGCCACCCAGAATCTGCTGATAAATCTGCTCCAGCAGTGCGGTCAATGCCTTGACCTGAGTCGGCTGACCGACCAGCTGAAAACGGTTGCCACGGTTGCGGATCTCGACGCCGGTGCGTTCCTCAAACAGTTTGAGGTGAGCATCAAACTGGCCGCACAGAGTGAGCAGGGCTGCCGGGTTATTGGGTTCCAGCAGCAGGGTGACGGATTGGGTCGGGGTCAAAAAATGCTCCTCGGGAAAAATCAGTGATCAAGCTCGGAGCTGACCAGCTCACCCAGCAGGGAGTTGGCGTAGGCCTGAGCGATACGTACATCGGCAAAGTGGCCGATCAGGTCAGGGTTGTCACAGCGGAAGTTGACCACTCGGTTGTTCTCGGTGCGGCCAGACAACTGCCCTGGGTCTTTTTTGGAATAGCCGTTGACCAGAATGCGTTGCGTAGTGCCCACCATGTGTCGGCTGATCTGAAACGCCTGCGCAGTGATGCGGTCCTGCAGGATCTTCAGACGCTGCTTCTTGGTTTCTTCGTCCACGTTGTCCGGCAGATCGGCGGCCGGAGTGCCCGGGCGTCGGCTGTAGATAAAGCTGAACGAGGCGTCAAAGCCGATCTCGGCGATCAAGTTCATGGTGGCTTCAAAATCGGCCTCGGTCTCGTTGGGGAAGCCGATGATGAAGTCGGAGGAGAAACTGATGTCCGGACGCAATTTCTTGATGCGGCGCAGTTTGGACTTGTACTCCAGTACCGTGTGACCGCGTTTCATAGCCATCAGAATACGGTCGGAGCCACTCTGTACCGGCAAGTGCAGATGACTCACGAGCTCGGGTACTTCCGCATAGACATCGATCAGGCTGTCGCTGAACTCTACCGGGTGCGAGGTGGTGAAGCGGATGCGGTCGATGCCGTCGATGGCCGCCACGCAGCGGATCAGCTCAGCCAGGTCGGCGCTGTCGCCGTCATGGGTAGCGCCGCGATAGGCGTTCACGTTCTGCCCCAGCAGGTTGACTTCGCGTACGCCCTGTTCCGCCAGTTCGACACATTCAGCCAGGACATCATCCAGCGGACGACTGACCTCTTCGCCGCGGGTGTAAGGCACCACACAGAAAGTGCAGTACTTGCTGCAGCCTTCCATTACGGACACAAACGCTTCGGCGCCTTCCACCTTGGGAGCCGGCAGGTGGTCAAATTTCTCGATCTCGGGGAAGCTGACATCCACGATACCAACACTGCCCTTGCGGCTTTCGGTAATCATTTCCGGCAGGCGGTGCAGGGTCTGCGGTCCGAAAATCATGTCGACATAGGGCGCGCGTTCCAGAATTGCGGACCCTTCCTGAGATGCAACACAGCCACCGACACCGATCATCAGGTCAGGCTTGTTCTGCTTCAGTTTGCGCCAGCGCCCCAGCTGGTGGAACACCTTGTCCTGCGCCTTCTCACGGATTGAGCAGGTGTTCAGCAGCAGGACATCCGCTTCGTCCGGATTGTCCGTCAACTCCAGCGCGTGGCTCTCGCCCAGCAAGTCTGCCATGCGGGAGGAGTCGTATTCGTTCATCTGACAGCCATGTGTCTTGATAAACAGCTTTTTGGCCATGAATCACCTGTGTTGCGTCGTGAAAATAAAAAGGGCCTCGAAAGAGGACCGCGAATTATACCCAAGGGGGGCGTTGTCGGCTACAAACTGATCAAAAAATGCTCAGCCTTGTTTTTCTTTGGGCTGCCCCCATAATCGCCGCAGCAACGAAGTTTATGTCGGAGTGAGTCGGGCCATGGCCAATGAAGAACGTCTTTATCGTGTCAGTTTCGTCAATCAGGACAAGGTGTACGAGGTTTACGTCCGACATGTCTATCAAAGCGACATGTGGGGGTTCATTCAGTTGGAAGAGTTTGTTTTCGGCAATCGTTCAGAGTTGCTGGTCGATCCCAGTGAAGAAAAACTGAAGCAGGAGTTTGCTGATGTAAATACCTGCTATGTGCCGATGCAGGCCATCATTCGTATTGATGAGGTTCGCAGCGAAGGCGTTGCGCGCATCAGTGAGGCCAAAGGGAATGTGGCGGCTTTCCCTTTGGCTCCTCCCAAACGTGACAAATAATCGTAGCGTCAGTGTGCCTAGCGTACAGTGCGTTCGGCCGTGAGGTTGTTGCCGCAGTTGCTGTTGCGCAGCTCGCTGCCGTTGAGCAGGGCAAAACGGTCAGTGGCATGGTATTCCACGCTCTGGTCTTCGGCATAGATCAGCTCGGCACCTTCAATCCGAAAACAGCCCAGGTCACGATGCTGCCAGACCTGTTTCCAGACTTTGTCACCACTGTGCTCGCCCGGCGCAAAGGGGCCGGCAACACGAAGCCATGTGTCGGGACGACCACTTTTTTTCGAGTTCACACGTTGACCGCTGTGGGTAAAGGCGGTGGTTTTGAACATCACGTACTGCAGTGTCTTGTCCGTACCGTTGATAAAGCTGATATGTGCATCACTGCTGCCACCGGCACGGTGGTCGCTGATCATCAATACCGGCTTGAGCACAGGGGCTTGTTTGGGCTGTGCAACCGGTTCAGGCTTCTTTTGGGCGCAGGCACTGAGCAGTGCTGCCGTCAGTGCCAGGCTGCCCAGTCGAATCACCTGACGGGCTGAAGGTATGGTCATGCAGGTCTCCATGGAGTTGATGATCCTCATTTTTAATTCTGTGGGCAAAAGTGCAGCTTTACATCTGAACATCGGCTGAGCAACGCGTTCAGTCAACCTGCCCTGGCTGTAATGGCAACAGCAGTGTCTTGGATGGACGCCCGGGAATCTCGCGCGCCAGCCGAGGCACGAGGTAACCAGGCAGCTCCGACTGCAATTCCCCTACCAGTCGCTGGGCCTGTCGGTCATCAACGTCAAAATGTGCAGCACCCGCGACCGCGTCCAGTACGAACAGATAATAGGGCAGGACCCCACAGGAGAACAATGTCTCGCTGAGTGTTTTTTGTACAGATTTGTTGTCATTGATATCACGCAGCAGTACCGCCTGATTAAGCAACGTGATGCCGGCCTGCTTCAGGCGCACGCATGCCTTGATCACATCTGCGTCAATCTCCTGAGGATGATTGACGTGTAGTACCAGTACCGGCTGCAGACGTGAGGAGGTCAATGCGCTGATCAAGGTGTCTGTCACTCGCTGCGGGATGACCACCGGAAGGCGAGAGTGGATGCGTACACGCTGAAGATGGGGCACTTCACCCAAATCGCTTAGCATCCGCTGCAGTCGATTGTCCGGTGTGGCAAGCGGGTCGCCACCGGAAAAAATCACTTCACTGACCTGGGTGTGTTGATGCAGGTAGTCCAGCACTGCCTGCCACTGGCGCGGCCCCAGCTGGTTGTCGGCGTAAGGGAAGTGGCGTCGGAAGCAGTAACGACAATTAATGGCACAGGCACCGGACAGGATCAGCAGTACCCGGTCGGTATATTTATGGATCAGACCGCTGGTGTGGTTGGCATCGGCCTCGGCCAGCGGGTCGGTGTTGAAGCCGGGCACCTGTAACAGCTCATCCGCCAGCGGCAAAATCTGACGCAATAACGGATCGTTCGGGTCGCCCTTGCGGATGCGGCTTAGCCACGGACGAGGCACGCGCAGTGCAAACTCGCGGTTGGCAGACAGGGCACCCTCAAGCAGGATTGCGGGCAGTTCCAGCAACTCCAGCAGTTCAGCCGGGTCTTCAATACACTGGCGCAGTTCGGTCTGCCAGTCAGAGGCAGTGGGGTAGAGCAGGTTCATCAAAAGTGCCGGTGCAGGGTGAGCAGGATAAATTGGCCTGCATTCTCCTTTGCAGTAGAATGGCTGTCAATTTATCGGGCTGCCTTTCAGAAGAATGTAGCCTGCTCTGGAATCCAAGACGCGGAACCTTCAATTTATGGCTAATTACTCCAGCAACCAGTTCAAAAACGGCATGAAAGTGATGATCGACGGCGACCCCTGCAGCATGGTCGATGTCGAATTCGTAAAGCCGGGCAAGGGGCAGGCGTTTACTCGCGTGCGTCTGCGTAACCTGCTGACCGGCCGTATCTGGGAGCGTACCTTCAAGTCCAACGAATCGGTTGAAAGTGCTGATGTGATGGATCTGGATATGGAGTACCTCTACAACGATGGCGAAATGTGGCATTTCATGGATCCAAGCTCTTTTGAGCAGTTCGCGGCTGATCAGAATGCGGTTGGCGATGCGGCCAAGTGGCTGAAGGAACAGGACAAGAGCATCATCACGCTGTGGAACAACAACCCGATCAGCGTAACACCACCGAACTTTGTTGAACTGGAAGTGGTTGAGACTGATCCGGGCCTGAAAGGCGACACCGCCCAGGGTGGCTCCAAGCCTGCTACTCTGAGCACCGGCGCCGTGGTACGTGTACCGCTGTTTATCGAACGTGGTGAAGTGCTGCGCATCGATACCCGTACCGGCGAGTACGTCAGCCGCGCCAACTGATTCTGCTGAAGTGGAGCCGGAGGAGGTTTACGGACTGTCTGCGGCCAAGGATGGCCGCAGTCAAGCCTACAGGGATGTATTCATGGCGTGTCCGTAAACCTTCACCGGCATCCGCTCGCTTATGAAATGGCAGCTTCGGCTGCCGTTCTTGTTTTTGAGCAAAATTCCGATGCAAGAGTCATTCTGGCGTCCCAGCGCCCCGATTCACAATCTGCGTGCCCGAGCCAAAGTGCTGGAACGGATTCGTCATTTCTTTGCCGAGCGCAACGTACTGGAAGTTGAAACTCCGGTACTGTCTCATTGTGCGGTCAGTGACCCTTTTATCGACAGTCTTGAGGTCAGTTTCGGCTTTCAGCCGGGAATCGAGGATGAACGGCTTTATTTGCAAACTTCGCCTGAATACGCCATGAAGCGGCTGCTCGCCGCGGGCAGTGGTGATATCTATTCGATGGCCAAAGTGTTTCGTAACGGAGAGTCTGGGCGGCGCCACAACCCCGAGTTCACCATGCTGGAATGGTATCGTCTGGGGTTTGATGATCGCCAGTTGATGGCGGAAGTGGACGCTCTGCTGCGCTCGGTGATACCCGATCTTGAAGTGAGCTATCTAAGCTATGCCCGGCTGTTCGAGTCCGAGCTGGGGCTGGATCCACATACGGCCAGTCTGGAACAGTTGCAGCGGATCTGCCGTGAGCACGTGGATGCGCCTTTCGAGGACGATGATCGCGACACCTGGCTGAACTTGCTGATGTCCCACGTGCTGGAGCCGCGATTGCAGGGTGCCGTGTTTATCCACAGCTATCCGGCCTCCATGGCGGCGCTGGCGCAGGTGCGCGAGGATGAGCAGGGGCGCCGGGTGGCCGCCCGCTTTGAGCTGTTCGTCAACGGCATCGAACTGGCCAACGGCTACCATGAGTTGACCGATGCGGCTGAACAGGCGCGACGCCTGCAGGCTGACCGGCAGCAGCGTGCGGCGCTGGGGCTACCACAGCGACCACTGGAGCTGCGACTGGTACAGGCGCTGGAAACCGGACTGCCGGACTGTGCCGGTGTCGCCCTCGGCGTCGACCGGCTGGTGATGTTGGCGCTGGGCGCCGAAGGGTTGGATCAGGTGGTATCCTTCATGCACGAGCGGGCATAAGCCTGCTCATGCCGGCAGTTCCTTCAACAACGCCCGTCTCATTCTGTCGACAGCCTCTTCCAACAGTGCCCTTGGGCAGCCGAAATTCAGTCGCATAAAACGCTCATCGCCAAAGTCCCGTCCCGGTGACAGGCCAACGCCGGCCTGCTCGAAAAAGTGGGGTGGGTTATCCAGGCTGGCGGCGGAGACATCGATCCAGGCCAGGTAGGTGGCTTCAATTGGATCAAGCCTGAGGCCGGGCAGGGCGTTGATCGCTTCAACCAGATAGTCCCTGTTGCCGCGCAGGTAATCCAGCTGGGCACGGTTCCACTCATCGCCGTCGCGGTAGGCCGCCAGTGCGGCGGTATAGCCAAGCAGGTTGACGTCAGGCACGATCCCTTTGCGTACACGCTGAAAGCGCTGGCGAAGTTCCGGGTTCTGGATGATGGCAAAGGAGCAGCCAAGGCCCGCGATGTTGTAGGTCTTGCTCGGTGCCATCAGGGTGATGGTGCGGGCCGCGATCTCGTCGTTCAGCGACGCGATCGGGGTATGTGTCAGGCCCGGTTGCAGAATCAGGTCGCAGTGGATTTCGTCAGAGCAGATGATCAGGTCGTGGCGGATGATGATTTCGGACAGGGCTTCCAGTTCTTCACGGCGATACAGGGTACCGCCGGGGTTGTGCGGGTTACAGAACAGCAGCAGTCTGGCATCCGGTGTAATGGCAGCTTCGAGTGCGTCCAGATCGATGACGCTGCGCCCATCCTCCTCACGGATCAGTGGTACCTTGATCAGGCTGCGATCGGACAGACGCGGGGCCGACATGAACGGTGGGTAGACCGGTGCCGGAGTGAGTACGGCAGAGCCTGATTCGCCCACCGAGCGGCAGGCAAGGTTAAGGCCGCACACCAATCCAGGCAACCAGACCAGATCGTTGACCTCAATCGACCAGTCATACAGACGCTGCATCCGCTCGATCACCAGTTGATTCAGCTCGGCCGGAGTGCTGGTGTAACCGAACACGCCGTGATCAATGCGTTGATGCAGCGCCTGAATCACGGCTTCCGGCGCCATGAAGTCGGTATCAGCCACCCACATCGGCAGAATTTCCGTGTCGGCATATTTTTCCCACTTCTCGCTGGAGGTGGCGCGGCGGTCAATCAGCTGGTCGAAACGGGTTGGGCTCATCGGTACTCCTTCATCGGGTCTGCGGTCAACGACAATCTGGTGATACAATAATAGCCATAACACAGCCCTGATCCTGTTTTTCACTCGGGTTAATGCCCGATCTTACAATCAGAGCTTCAGTATCTACATGCAGGCGACGGTTGTCAGCCTGTATAGAAGGGAGTAGCCAGCATGAGCAGCAACGATCGCGTCATTATTTTTGATACCACCTTGCGTGACGGTGAGCAGAGTCCCGGTGCCTCCATGACCCGTGATGAAAAGCTGCGCATCGCCAAGCAGATGGAAAAGCTGCGCGTGGATGTGATCGAAGCAGGTTTTGCCATCGCCAGCCCCGGTGACTTCGAGTCGGTGAAATCGATCGCCGATACCATCAAGGAGAGCACCGTCTGCTCTTTGTCCCGTGCGCTGGACGCGGATATCGATCGGGCCGGTGAAGCGCTGAAAAATGCCGCCTCCGGTCGCATTCATACCTTTATTGCGACCTCTCCGATCCATATGCAGTACAAGTTGCAGATGGAGCCGGATCAGGTGGTGGAAAACGCCGTGCGTGCAGTCAAGCGGGCGCGTAATCTGGTCGGTGACGTGGAGTTCTCGCTGGAAGACGCCAGTCGCTCCGAGCTGGACTTCATGTGCCGCATCATTGAGCAGGTGATCGAAGCCGGTGCCCGCACCATCAATATCCCCGATACCGTGGGCTACGCGGTGCCGCACGAATACGGCAACACCATTCGTCAGCTGATCGAGCGTATTCCCAACTCCGACAAGGCGATCTTCTCGGTTCATTGCCACAATGACCTGGGGCTGGCAGTGGCCAACTCGCTGGCAGCCGTCAATGCCGGTGCGCGTCAGGTGGAATGTACCATCAACGGCCTGGGCGAGCGTGCCGGTAATGCTGCGCTGGAAGAGATCGTCATGGCGCTGCGTACTCGCAAGGATACATTCGGTCTGGAAACCCGCATCGACACCACTCAGATTGTGCCGGCGTCGCGTCTGGTCTCCAGCATCACCGGTTTCCCGGTACAGCCCAACAAGGCGATTGTCGGTGCCAATGCCTTTGCCCATGAATCAGGCATTCATCAGGATGGCGTACTCAAGCACCGTGAAACCTATGAAATCATGACGGCAGAAGATGTGGGCTGGAATACCAACCGCATGGTTCTGGGCAAGCTGTCCGGTCGTGCCGCCTTCCGCGCCCGCATGGAAGAGCTGGGCACCGTGTTTGCCACCGACGCCGAGCTGAATACGGCTTTTGCCCGCTTCAAGGAACTGGCGGACAAGAAGAGCGAAATCTTTGATGATGATCTGGTTGCTTTGGTCAGCGATGCCCGTGCCTCTGCCGGTCATGAAAAGTACAAACTGAGCAGTCTGAATGTCACTTCCCAGACCGGTGAAGTGCCGGTGGCTAACTTGGTGGTGTCCGTGGATACGCAGGAACACAGCGCTGAAGCCTCCGGCAGCGGTCCCGTGGATGCGGCTTTCAAGGCGATCGAGCAGGTGGCGGCCTCTGGTGCCAATCTGCAGCTGTACTCGGTCAATGCTATCACCAGCGGCACCGACTCTCAGGGTGAAGTCACCGTGAGGCTGGAAAAGGCTGGTCGCATCGTCAACGGTCTGGGTGCCGATACCGATATCATTATTGCCTCGGCCAAGGCCTATCTGCACGCACTGAATCTGCTGGATGCCAATATCCAGAAAGCTCATCCGCAGGTGTGAGGCCGGTATGACGCTGGCGGCACAAGAACAGAATCGTCACCGCTGGCTGGAGGCACTGGGTGTCGACAGCTGGCTGCCGCGTGGAAATTTGCCCGGTGCAGCCGAGATAGCGCCCTGGGTGGAATCATTTTGCTATCCTGATGATGCTCAGGCCGATGCCTGGCTGGAAGATGTTGCCGAAAGCGTTGAGGAGCAGGCGATCCCTGTTTCTACCCCTGCTCCAAAACCTGTCACTGCACGTGCCAGAATTGACACCGATACCCTGCTGGATCAGCGGCCTGCCGCTGTGCCGAAAGCGACACCGGTTGAGCGACCGGTTCGCACGACGCCAACCTCAACAGTGGTTGAAGCGCCGCGTTTCAAGCTGGCCTTTGTGCTGCGGCAGGATCTGCTGATTGTCGATTCACTGCCGCCGCACCAGCCGCAGGGGTTCAGCCGACATCATCGTGCCCTGCTGACCGGAATCACCACCGCGCTGGGGGCTGAAGCTGATACTGAACTGAGCGATGCCATGATGCTGCCCTGGCCGATGCTGGCCAGCCGCACGCTGGATCAGGGCGCCGAGGAGGCGCGCCGCGCCGTGCAGCACAAGCTCCGGCGTACGCTGGAGTCACATCGCCGTATCACTCAGGTGCTGCTGATGGGAGAGGCCGCTGCCCATTGGATACTTGGTGAAACGGCACAGTTGGATACGCTGCAGGGGCGCAGCTTCAAACTGCCTTCAGGGCTGCCGGTGGTGGTAACCTTGAGTCTGAGTGAACTGCTGCGGCTGCCCGAGCGTAAAGCTGAAGCCTGGTGTGATATTCAGCCGCTGCGCCTGGTCCGTTCAAGTGACTGATCTGCAGCTGCAACAGCTTGAGAAGGCTCAGCTGGATGCGGTGCTCAAGCTTGATGAGATCTGTTTCGAGAGCGAGCCTTTTGCTGCTGTCTGGTGGCAGAAGGCATTGACCAGCGCCGGGGCCAGCAGCTGGATTTTGTCCTGGAAGGACCGACCGGTGGCCTATTGTTTGTTCAGCGAGATAATGGATGAAGCTGAGCTGCTACGTATAGCGGTTGATCCGCAACAACGTGGCAAGGGCTTGGCTACCGACCTGCTGCACAAGGTACAGGATGCACTGATTGAGCGAGGGATAACCCGCTTTTTCCTTGAGGTGCGTGCATCCAACCGTGCTGCACAGGCCCTTTATCATCGTTGTGGTTGGCAACCCTGCGGTCGCCGTAAAAACTACTATCCTCTGGGTGATGCGCTTGAAGACGCGCTGTTGTTCAGCCGGGAACCTTGAAGCGGGAGTGAGCCGAAATGAGTCTGACACAGGGACTGATCAGTGGGGGCTGGCTCTGGGCGGCAAGCCTGGCAGCGCTGCTGGTGCTGTTGCTGGCGCTGAAGACTGCTCCCTGGTCAGTGCTGATGCAGCAGCGCCGGCTGCAGCATCTTCTGTTTGGCGCAACCGTTGTACTGATGCTGATGTGGACCATGCGGGCCGGCATCTCGCCCGGGCTGGGCATTCACTTTCTCGGTATGACCACGCTGACGCTGATGTTTGGCTGGGACCTGGCCATCCTGTCTGGCACGTTGGCATTGTTGGGCATGACCCTGATCGGGCGGGAAAGCTGGGACACGTTGAGTGTCAATGTGCTCTGTTCAGTTGTGTTGCCGGCGCTTGCCAGTATGGCGGTACTGCGCCTGGTTGAAGCAAAACTGCCGCGCAACTTCTTTGTCTATCTGTTTCTGTGTGCCTTCTTTGGTGCCGGTGTGGCAACCGCTGTTGGCGGCATGGCGATGGCACTTCTGCTGTGGGCCGATGGTGTGTATCCCTGGGCCAAAATCTATCTGGAGTATGTGCGCTTTCTGCCGCTTATCATGTTCCCCGAAGGACTGCTGAACGGCATTATCATGACCGGCATGATGGTGTTTCATCCTGACTGGATCCGTACATTCGACGCCCGCCATTACATTGATGAGCAATAGCTCTACCGACGTCAGCGCCGCACCGGATGCTTGGCAAGCTTGCGCTGCAGAGTGCGGCGATGCATCCCCAGTGCCCGTGCCGTGGCTGAGATATTGCCTTCGTGCTCATGCAAAACTTTCTGGATATGTTCCCATTCCAGCCGGTTGACCGACATCGGTGTGTCTGGAATGTCGCTGTTCAGCTCTGAAGCCTCTGCTTCACCTTCAAGTGCCCGCAGGATCTGATCGGCATCAGCCGGCTTGGGCAGGTAGTTATGTGCCCCCGACTTGATTGCTTCGACAGCAGTGGCAATGCTGGCATAGCCGGTCAGCACAAGAATGCGTACCTCTGAATTCAGCTGTTTGAGCTGAGGAATCAGGCACAGGCCGGATGGGCCCTCCATTTTCAGATCCACAGTGGCCAGGTCTGGCGCCTGTTGATGGGCCAGCGCAACGGCTGTTGCTACGTCGCGTGCGACCTGAACCTCGAAGCCTCTCCGGGTCATGGCACGGGCCAGTACACGGGTAAAGGCCGGGTCATCGTCCACAATCAGAAAATGTCGGGTCATACGTCAGCTCCCTTGAATGGCTCGGGTATGATCGGCAGTTCAACTTCAGTCAGGGTGCCCCCGTTCGGGTGGCTGTAAAGGCGCACTTCACCCTGGTGTCGAGCCAGCGTGGAAGAGGTGAGAAACAGGCCAATACCCAGCCCTCGCCCCTTGGTCGTTACAAACGGTTTGCCCAGTTGATCGGCCTGTTCCAGCGGTAGCCCGGGACCCTGGTCATGCACTTGCAGGAGGATACGCTCACTGTCCCAGCTCAGCGCAATCTCGATATCCTCGGGGTGGGCATCGGCCGCATTGTTGAGCAGGTTAAGCAATGCCTGTTGCAGTGTTATAGAAGCGCTCACCCTTGGTGCCGGGCCAGAAGGAAACGGGGGTATGCGGTAGCTGACTTCGGGGCGCATCAGGGTCCATTCTTCAATCACGCGCTCAAGCAGTTCGGTAACGGCGATACGGCCATGGCTGCGTTGCTGTTCTTCCTGCACGCTGCGACTCATCTGCTGCAGCCGTGCCGAGCAGGTGGCCACCTGCTGGCGCAGCAGAGCGATATCATCCTGCAGTAACGCGTCACCAGGATGGTCCAGCTCCATTTCACGCAGGGTAACCTGCATGGTGGACAGCGGGGTACCCAGCTCGTGCGCAGTACCGGCGGCCAGTGTGGCCAGCGCAAGCAGCTGCTGATCACGAATATGTTGTTCACGTTCGGCCTGCAAGCGCTGTTCACCGCGCTGCAGGGTCTGATGCATGCGCACGATAAACCAGCTGATCAGCAGGACGGTAAACAGAAAATTGATCCACATGCCGGTGATGTGAAGGTCATACAAATCGAAAATCCGGTGTTGGTGACCCTGTTCCAACTTCAGTACCGGTATGTAGTGGCGCAGCAGTGAGGTATAGAGCACTACCAGCATGGTGGCCATCAACAGGGTGTATCGAGCGCCAAGGGTGGCGGCACTGACAAGCAACGGAATCAGCAGCATGAAGATGAACGGATTGGTGGCGCCACCGCTCTGGTACAGCAGGCAGCCATAAAGCACGACATCGGCACAGAGCTGGCTGAAGAACTCCAGTTCGGTCACCGGCCAGCGCGAGTGCAGGCGTGCAAACGTCATCACATTCAGCAGTGCCAGAGCTGCAAGAGTGGACCCAAGCAGCCATACATCCAGTGTCAGATGCAGTACAAACAGAGCGAACAGCAGAGCGCCACTCTGGGCAAAAAGCACCAGAGTACGGATATAGGTCAGTTGCAGCAGGTGGTGATGAAATCCGCTCAGCACAGCAGCCCCGGAGGAATTACGCTAAGGTTAATGGGGCAGTATACCTGCCAACGGCACGTATGTGGTCCAGCCTTTGTGCGACAAAGCGTCGCACAAACGGTGACGGCCGGCAGGCTACGACTTGCGAAAGTATAACCCGATCCAACATACTAAAAAGGTAAACGTTTCAAATCTGACCTGAGGGAGACAAACCAAATGGCGGCCAATAAAGACCCCATGATCCCCGATGGTGATGTGAATCCGATCGATACCGACTACCAGATCGGTCAGGATAACATCGTTGTCAACGTAGGCCCTTTCGGCCTGGATATCCACAACCGCGTCTTTGCGATCTCCGGCCTTGCCGTGATCGCGTTCGTACTGCTTACCCTGGTTTTTCAAAGCCAGGTGGAACCGCTGTTCAGCAGCCTTCGTGGCTGGCTGACTACCAATCTGGACTGGTTTTTCATCAGTGCAGCCAACATTTTCGTGATTATCTGTCTGGTGCTGATTTTCACCCCACTTGGCCGGGTACGCCTCGGCGGGACTGAAGCCACACCGGATTACAGCTACGCCGGCTGGTTTTCCATGCTGTTTGCTGCTGGTATGGGTATCGGCTTGATGTTCTTCGGCGTTTCGGAGCCACTGTCCCACTTCAGCTCGGCCTTTGGTGGCATTAGCATCGAGAACGGCGTTCGAACCGACTGGGCGCCACTGGGGGCTGCTGGGGGGGATGCCGAATTGGCTGCGCGCTTGGGCATGGCCGCCACCATCTACCACTGGGCGCTTCACCCTTGGGCAATCTATGCCGTCATGGCACTGGGGCTGGCGTTGTTCTCCTTCAACAAGGGTCTGCCGCTGACAATCCGTTCGGTGTTCTATCCGATTCTGGGTGAGCGAGTCTGGGGTTGGCCGGGACATGTCATTGATATTCTGGCCGTGCTGGCGACCCTGTTCGGCCTGGCTACTTCTCTGGGCTTCGGTGCCTCTCAAGCTGCATCAGGTTTGAACTATCTGTTCGGTATTCCGCTGGGCAACACGACACAGATTGTTCTGGTGATCGGGATCACCGCCATAGCGCTGGTTTCAGTACTGGCCGGTCTGGATGCCGGGGTGAAGCGACTGTCTGAAATAAACATGGTGCTGGCGGTCTTGTTACTGGCGTTCGTGATCATCGTTGGGCCGACGCTGGCCATTGCAACCGGCTTCTTCGATAACCTGATGGCGTATCTGACCTATCTGCCGGAGCTGGCTAACCCCGTTGGGCGTGAGGACAGCAACTTTGCATCTGGCTGGACCGCGTTTTACTGGGCCTGGTGGATCTCTTGGTGTCCGTTTGTAGGCATGTTTATCGCGCGCGTGTCCAGGGGGCGTACCGTACGCGAATTCATCATCTCGGTACTGTTGGTGCCCTCGCTGGCCTGCGTGTTGTGGATGACCGTGTTTGGTACCACCGCCATCGACCAGGTGGTGAATGCGGGCTACGACGCCGTGGCCGACGCGGAGCTGCCGCTGCAGTTGTTCACCATGCTGGACGTATTGCCGCTGGCGCAGATCACCTCGTTCATCGCGATCATTCTGGTGGTGGTGTTCTTTATCACCTCATCCGACTCTGGCTCGCTGGTCATCGACGTAATCGCAGCCGGTGGCAAGGTGGATGCGCCGACGCCACAGCGCGTGTTCTGGTGTACGTTTGAAGGGCTGGTGGCCATTGCGTTGATCCTTGGCGGGGGGCTGGTCGCGCTTCAGGCGATGGCAGTGTCGACCGGTTTGCCGTTTACCATCGTGTTGCTGGTCGCAGCCTTCTCGATGGTGAAAGGGCTAGCCTCCGAGCCGAGGGTTTGATCACCCATGGTTGAGACGCAGCAGGCTGAACATATCGAAATACTCGATTTCCTGCGCCGTACTGCTCCCTTTACGGAGCTGTCCGAGGAAACCCTGGGGCAGGTTGCGGGACAGGTTGAAGTCGCCTATTTCAAGGCGGGTAGCCAGATACTGAACTTTGGTGAAGATATCAGTGACTGGTACATCATCCGCAGCGGTGCCGTTGAGGTGTTCCGACGTAACGGTGATCTTTACAACCGTTTGAGTGAAGGAGGTTTCTTCGGTGAGTTCGGCCTGCTGCGCAACAAGCGGGTGCGATTTCCTGTAGTGGCGCTGGAAGACACGCTGGTGTATCTGATTGCCGAGCCCCTGTTCAACGACCTGTTCGACAATAACGAAGGCTTTGCTGATATTGTTGAGGTGGAAGACCGCACCCGTCTGCGCCAAGCGGTGGCGCGGCGTGAGGATGCCAATGAGTTGATGACATCCAGGGTTGAAACCCTGGTGAGTCGTGAGCCTGTGTGTCTGCCGGTTACGGCCACGGCGCGCGAGGCGGCCATTCGGATGACGGAAGAGGGTGTGTCGTCTCTGCTGATTCTGGATGCGAACGATGATCCCGAGCGTGACAGCCGCATGGCGGGTATTATCACCGACAGGGATATTCGCAATCGTTTGGTCTCTCCGGGACTCGGCTACGATACGCCGGTTACCGAGATCATGACTTCCGAGCTTCGGTACGTTGAGCACTCCCAGTTCGTGTTTGAAGCGATGCTGCTGATGCTGCGTTTCAATGTGCACCATCTTCCGGTTCTGAAACACCGGCAGCCGATCGGGGTGATCGCCCTCTCCGACATCATCCGCTACGAGTCGCAGAACAGCCTGTTTGTGGTCAGCAGCATCTTCCGGGCACAGAGTGTGGAGGAGCTGGTGGCACTGAAGCAGGATGTACGCGCCTGTTTCACCCGCATGGTGAACGAGGACGCCAACTCGCGCATGATCGGCGGTGCCATGGCGGTGATCGGTCGCAGCTTCAAACAGCGTCTGCTGGAGTTGGGCGAGGCCGAACTGGGGCCGCCTCCGGTGCCTTATTGTTTTCTGGCACTGGGTTCCATGGCGCGGGAGGAGCAGCTGATCGTGACTGATCAGGACAATGCCATGATCCTCGATAACCGCTATGATCCGCAACAGCATGAAGCCTACTTCAAGGCGCTGGCGGAGTTTGTCTGTGATGGGCTGGATGCCTGTGGCTACAGTTATTGCAGCGGCAAAATCATGGCCACCAACCCGAAATGGCGTCAGCCGCTGCGGGTATGGGAGCAGTACTTCACTGAGTGGATAGACAAACCGACACCGGAGTTTTTGCTCAACAGTGCCATATTCTTCGATCTGGAGGGTGTGTGGGGCAGGACCCGTTGGGCCGAGATGCTGAATGACCTGATCAGGCGCAAAGCGCAACGTAATCCTCGCTTCCTGGCCTGTATGGCACGCAATGCACTTTTGCGTACGCCACCGCTGGGGTTCTTCAAGGACTTCGTGATGGAGACCGATGGCCGGCACACTAACTCGATTAACATGAAGCGGCGCGGGACGGCACCGGTGGCAGACCTGATTCGCGTGCATGCACTGGCTGTCGGGTCTCGGGCGAGCAACTCTTTCGAGCGTCTGCGTGATGTGATCGATGCGTCGGTGATGCCCCCAGGACGTGGGCCGGACCTGCGCGATGCGCTGGAGTTGATCTCCATGGTACGGATACGGCATCAGGCGCTGGACCTTGAAGCGGGACAGGAACCGGACAATAACGTGGAGCCGGAAAACCTGTCCGACTTCGAGCGCAAGAATCTCAAGGACGCGTTCCAGATTTTGAGCCACGCGCAGAAGTTTCTGAAATATCGTTATCAGCCCGGACGCCCGAACTGATGTTCTATCTGGATCGGAATGCCCTGCAGGAAGAGCCGGCTAAGGATGCCCAAGACCTGCAGGTGAGCGACTGGTCGGCCCGGTTTGCCGAACTGGCTCGGCAGGCACGCTACCCGGCGCTGAAGGACTTTTATCAGGCGGGTGCCGTGATGCCGGATACGCCGCTGAAGGACGTGCCGCTGGTGGCGATCGACTTCGAAACCACTGGGCTGGACCCCCGGAAGGGCGGCATTGTCAGTATCGGGCTGATGCCGATGAGTCTGAGCCGTATTCACTGTGCCGGTGCGCGTCATTGGGTGGTCAAGCCCCGTGCTCGGCTCAGCACTGAGTCGGTGGTGGTTCATGGCATCACCCATTCAGAGATAGCGGCAGCACCTGATCTGTCCCAGATCCTGGATCAGTTGCTGGAACAGTTGCGTGGCAGAGTTGGGGTCGTGCACCATCGCGGCATCGAACGCAGCTTTCTCAATGCGGCCCTGCAGGCACGAATTGGCGAAGGAATCGAGTTTCCGGTGATTGATACCATGGAGCTTGAAGCCCGTCTGCACCGTCGCAGACCTCTGAGCCTCTGGGATCGTCTGCGCGGACGCAGGCCGGTTTCAATCCGCCTGGCTCAGAGCCGCGAGCGCTATCATCTGCCTCACTATCGCCCTCATCATGCTCTGACCGACGCGCTGGCCTGTGCCGAGCTGCTGCAGGCTCAGGTTGCGGACCGGTTTTCGGTCGATACCCCAGTGGGGGAACTGTGGTGTTGACTGACCACTGATCCAATATAAATCAACGTCGGTGACTGTAATCGGTGCTGTTGCACCGTTTGTGGCAGATCCGCCAGCGTGCAGGCCAGGGTGCGCTGGTCCTCTCGGGTACCCTTTTCGACCAGCAGCGCAGGCCAGTCCGGAGGCAGACCGGCAGTCTGCAGGCCGTGACTGATGGCAGCGGCCATCGACAGCCCCATGTAAAAAACCAATGTTTCATCCGCCCGCGCCAGATCCTGCCAATTGATTTCACTGTCATCACAGGAATGGGCCGTGATCAGCCTCAGTCGTGCAGATTGTCCTCGCTCGGTCAGCGGAAATCCGCAACTGGCGGCACAGCCGGCTGCAGCGCTGATGCCGGGTACAATACTGAACGGAATATCGGCGGCCCTCAGTGCATTCAACTCTTCTCCCAATCGACCAAATATCAGCGGGTCGCCTCCCTTGAGCCTTACCACTCGGTGCCCTTGCCGAGCCAGCTTGACCAGCAGCTCACAAATTTCGCGTTGAGAGTGTGAATGTCGCCCCTTCAGCTTGCCGACATATATGCGCTGCACATGCAGCGGTATCTGCGCCATCAGCTCAGGGCTGACCAGTGCGTCATACAGCAGCACCTCGGACTGCTCAATCAGACGCCAGCCCTTGCGAGTGATCAGCTCCGGATCTCCGGGGCCGGCACCCACCAGATCCACGCGCCCGGGGGAAGTGTTGTCGATGCGGGTTAAACGGCTGCCGAACAGTGTCTGTCGGCTCGGTAAGGCTAACCGTATTCCGGCAAATGAACGTGCCAAAAGCGTAAACATGCTCCGTCCCTCATAAAAAAACGCCTGCCCGTGACCGGTTTGGCGATCACGGAGCAGGCGTCGTTGCCTTGATTCAAATGTTAAGCAGAAATAGACAAGCAAAACCGGTGCCAGTCACAAGAGCTGGAACGTAAATTGCTTGTGCAGACGGTATCTCTGCAACTTCTACGCTGTGAGGCCGCCGATGCAAGCCCCAAGTTCACCGTTGACCCACCGCTTTCTGCTGGCTGCCCGTGAGGCCGAGATTGAGGCACTGAGGCAATTGGCCGTGGGATGCCAACAAGCGATTCTGACCGGACGGTTAATCCATGAGCTGCAGCGTGAACGCGGTATTTCAAATGTTTTTCTGGCCTCCGGCGGCGAGTGCTTTGCCCGTCAACACCCGGAGCAGGTCGCGCGTAGCCGTGTGGCCGAGCAGGCCTTTCGCCAGGGGGTTGCAGACCTGGTGCCCGGCACAGGCAGTGCACCGGCGGGAATGCGCCTGTGCAACTGCATCGCGGCGGTACTGCTGCAGCTGGAAGAGCTGGATCTGCTGCGTGCTCAGGTGCAGCAGCAACAACTGGAGGCTGCAACGCTCACCTGTTGGCTCAGTGAGCTGATTGCCCGTTTGCTGGCGGTCATTTTTGAACTGGCGGACAGCTGTGGCGATCCGGAATTGACGCGGGCTCTGGTCGCGACATTCAACTTCATACAGGGCAAGGAGTACGCGGGGCAGGAGCGTGCCTGGGGAGCAATCGGCTTCGCGGCAGGTCGGTTCGAGGCCGAGCAGCTGGAGCGGTTGATAAACCTGCAGGATGCCCAGCAACGCAGTTTTGATACCTTCACCTGTTATGCAGAGGCAGAGCCGCTGGCACTCTGGCACGAGCTGCAGGCGATGCCGGAGCAAGCCGAGCTGTTACGCCTGCGGGGCATGTTCAGCCGGCTGCAGCCTAAAGACGAAGTACCGATGCCATTGAGTGAGCTTTGGTATGAGCTGGCCACCTGCCGCATTGATCGCATGCAACAGCTTGAAGCCCATCTGGAGCAGCGCCTGCTGCAAAAGAGCCGTGACAAGACCGCAGCGGCTGAAGCGGAGCTGAGGCATCACCGGCAACAGCTTAACACCCTGATTGAAGCCGCTGCGCAGCGTACGGCTCCGGTCAACCTGACACCCATGGCTGAGCTGCTGCGCAGTCCCGGACATGAAGGCGGGGGGTTGAACGATACGGTATATGACCTGTTACTGACTCAGGCGCGTCATCTGGAACAGGTTCAGAAAGAGCTGGAGCTAGCGCGTTCGGCTCTGGATGAACGCAAGCAGATAGAGCGGGCGAAGGGATTGCTGATGCAGTTTCACGGCCTCAGTGAAGAGCAGGCCTATCGTCAGATGCGGCAACAGGCGATGCAGGCCAACATCCGGCTGGCCGATCTGGCGGCTCGTCTGATAGCCGCCTGTGACGGGCTGGGACAATCGTAATCATGTTTTTCCGTGCCCTGTTAAGGGTCATTTCGACCCGGCTTGCACCTTTTTGAACCGCCCTTGCGGGTGTTGTTCGGGTAAAAGTCCCGTTCCCGCCTGTTATTGACCGGTTGGCATAAACCCTGCAGCAACTGTTGTGGGTCAGACCTGAGGTCAGACGCTCATCAAGTGGTTTTTTGGACAACGGTGTCCACTCCTTGCTGCATATGCAGTGACAGAGTGACACCGTTTTTTTTTATCTGAAATTAAGAGAGTGCCGTATGAAACAGACAGACTGCACCGGTACCCGCCGCCCCCGGCGTGTGGCCGTGATTGGCAACGGCATGGTCGGACATCACTTTGTGGAACAGTGGTTGGCCAGTGAAGCTGCTGAGCAGAGTGAACTGATGGTTTTCGGGGCCGAACGGTATCCCGCCTATGATCGGGTACACCTGTCAGACTATTTTGATTCGGGCAGTGCCGACGCGTTGAGGCTGGGGTCACCGGGGTTGTATCAACACCCCGCCGTGAGCCTCAAACTGGGTGAGTCGGTTCTGTCCATTGATCCCCAATGCAAAACACTGCACACCCAGGGGGGGGAATACAGCTACGACAAACTGGTGCTTGCGACAGGCTCATGGCCCTTCGTTCCACCCATCCCCGGCGGGGCTCAGCCACACTGCCTGGTCTACCGAACACTGGATGACCTGGATGCGATTCGCGCCAGTGCCGAGGGTGCCAATGTCGGCGTGGTGATCGGCGGTGGACTGCTTGGCCTGGAAGCCGCCAACGCCCTCAAGCGGCTGGGGCTGGAGGTACATGTGGTCGAGTTTGCACCCCGGCTGATGCCGGTACAGCTGGATGACGAAGCGGGAGCCCTGCTGCGCCACAAAATTGAGACGCTGGGGGTTGCGGTACATACCGACAAGGCGACGCAGCAGATCATTCGGGGTGACAGTGCAAGGATGAAGATGAGCTTTGCCGACGCTACCGAGCTGGAGACCGACCTGATCGTGTATTCCGCCGGTATCCGGCCGCAGGACATGCTGGGCCGTGAGGCTGGCCTGCAGCTGGGTGAGCGTGGCGGTATTGAGGTGGACCAGTACTGCCGCAGCAGCGATCCTGACATCTATGCCATTGGCGAGTGTGCGGTGTGGAACGGGCGTCATTTCGGTCTGGTTGCACCGGGTTATGCCATGGCACGAGCGGCCCTGTCGCATCTTGTTGGTGATGGCCAGGCATATTTTCAGGGTGCCGACATGTCGACGAAACTGAAACTGCTGGGTGTGGATGTGGGCTCGATCGGTGATGCTCACGGCCATACACCGGGGTGTCAGAACTACCGCTACAGCGATGAGCGCAGCGGCGTCTATCGTCGGTTGGTGGTCTCGGAGGATGGCAAGCGCCTGCTGGGTGCCATCCTGATTGGAGACAACAGCGGCTACGATCAACTGCTGCAGCTGGCACTGAATGACATGCCGCTGCCGGAGCAGCCGGAAGCATTGATTCTGCCGGCCTCTGAGGGCGGACTGCCGAGTGCGGGCAGTGCCGAGCTGCCACTGACGGCCACCATCTGCTCCTGTCACAACGTCAGCAAGGGTGATATCTGCGAGGCGATGAATGATGGTGCCGTGTCGGTGGCCGATCTCAAAGCCAGCACCCGAGCCGCCACCGGCTGTGGTGGTTGTGCCGCCATGCTCAAGACCGTGCTGGATGCGGAGCTGGAAAAGCGCGGCGTACAGGTCGATCGTTCGCTCTGTGCGCATTTCAGCCATACTCGTCAGGAACTGTTCCACCTGATCCGTGTAGATGGGATCAAGACTTTTGACGAGCTGATTCAGCGTCACGGACATGGCGGCGGTTGTGAAATCTGTAAACCGGCCGTCGGCTCCATGCTGGCCAGCTGCTGGAATGAACCTATCCACAGCCCCGAACTGGTGCCTTTGCAGGACACCAACGACACCTTCATGGCCAATATGCAGAAAAACGGTACCTACTCGGTGGTGCCGCGCATTCCGGGCGGCGAGATTACACCGAAGATGTTGATCGTGCTGGGTGAAATAGGGCAGAAATACCAACTCTATACCAAGATCACCGGTGGCCAGCGGATTGACCTCTTCGGTGCGGCGCTGGATGAACTGCCACTGATTTGGGAAGAGCTGATTGCGGCCGGTTTTGAGACCGGTCACGCCTATGGCAAGTCGCTGCGAACGGTGAAATCCTGTGTTGGCAGTACCTGGTGTCGTTTTGGCGTGCAGGACAGCGTTGGCATGGCGATCGAGATCGAGAACCGCTACAAGGGCCTGCGCGCGCCGCACAAGATCAAGATGGCCGTATCAGGCTGCACCCGCGAATGTGCCGAGGCCCAGAGCAAGGATATTGGCGTGATTGCCACTGAAAACGGCTGGAATCTTTATGTCTGTGGTAATGGCGGCATGAAGCCACGTCATGCCGACCTGTTTGCGACCGACCTGGATGATGAAACCCTGGTACGTTATATCGACCGTATTTTGATGTTCTACATCTACACCGCGGACCGCCTGCAGCGTACTTCAGTGTGGATGGAAAACCTTGAAGGTGGTCTGGATTACCTGCGGCAGGTTGTGATCGACGACAGTCTGGGGTTGGCGGCAGAGCTGGAATCCCGCATGCAGCATGTCGTCGACAGTTATCGCTGTGAGTGGAAAGAGGCAGTAGATGACCCCAACCGGCGCAAGCGCTTCCGCAGCTTCGTCAATTCGGATGAACCGGGCCGAGCACGGATTGTACAAGTCGTTGAGCGAGAACAGTTGATTCCGGCCCGCGAACTGGCCGTGGAGGAGGTATAATGAACAGCTTGCAATGGCAGGATCTGTGTAGCCGTGATGACCTGGTACCCAGGTCGGGTGTGGCGGTCAAAATTGGTGATCAGGCCGCCGCATTGTACTGGCCAGATCCTGCTAAAGAGCAACTTTATGCGCTGTGCCATCGTGACCCCTTCTCTCAGGCGGAGGTGTTGGCCTGGGGGATATTGTGTGAATTGGAGGGTGAATGGTCAGTGGCTGCGCCGCTTTACAAGCAGCATTTCCGGTTGCATGACGGCGTTTGCCTGGAACAACCGGATGTCGTTCTGCCTCGCTGGCCGGCCAGATTCAACGGTGACAGGGTTGAAGTCGGCATTGAGTGAATGGCCGCCATCGACGGCATCACCGTTGTTGGCTTCATGGGGTATCGAGTGTTGATGCACCGATACCCTGTCAAGCAGCCGGCGTCCTTTCAGTTGGGGCGCAGCAGCAAATGGATCACCAACAGCACCAGCACCAGAGAAACACCTTGCCAGAACAATACCGGATTGCGCTCCAGCAGTGGCGCGCGTGTACGGTTGAGAAAGCGCTGGTTGGGATGGCGCAGATCGTAGACGAACTCTGAAAGACTCTCGTAACGCTTGGTCGGGTCAGGCTTTAGCGCCCGTTCCAGGGTGTCATCGATCCAGGTGGGAATCTCGCGTTCCCGCTCCAGCACCGAGTCATAACTCAGGCGTTGCTGAGCGGCGCGGGTACGGGTGCGTGCGACCCTGTTACCATAAGGAAACCGACCGGACAGCATCTGATACGTGATCACGCCCAGTGAGTAGAGGTCGGCACGCCAGTCACCGTATTCGCCCAAAAAATATTCAGGGGCCGAATAGAGTGCAGTACCCTGCAGATGGGGCTGCTCCAGTGCATGGGACGACTCAACGATGCCGGCCACGCGGGTAGCACCGAAGTCGATGATGCGGACTATTCCGCTGGTGTCGATCATGATGTTGTCGGGCTTGAGGTCCTGATGCACCATTTCGCGGCGATGAAATGCCTGTAAACCACGAGCGAGCTGATCGATGATGTTGCGCACGTTTTCCAGCTCAGGGCAGGGGTGGTCATTGATCCACTGAGCCAATGTCTGGCCGTCGATATATTCGGTGACGGTATAGAGAAACCGGCGAGGTCGCCCGGGCGTTATCGCCTTCAGTACATGTGGGCTGTCGATGCGTCTGGCGATCCACTCCTCCATCATGAAGCGCTCCAGGTAGGCCGGGTCTTCGCCCAGGTCGATAGAGGGGGTCTTGATGACAACCTGTTCGTCTGAGGTCAGGTCCTGGGCAAGAAACACATGGCTGCGACTGGTAGCGTGCAGCACACGCAGGATCCGGTAGCCATCAAACGCCATGCCGGGCTCCAGTGTTGGTGGCAGGGGAAGCTGTTCAACCTGTTGCTGCACCACCTGATGCTCTGCAGAAGGCAGGCGGTTAATACGCAGAATCTGCAGGGTCAAGTTGTCAGGGCTGCCCTGTGCGAACGCCGCCTCCACAATTGATCGGGCAGCCTGGTTCAGATCCTCGGCATGTTGTTCCAGAAGATCGAGCAGATACTGTGCATCCAGATGCTCGTAGACCCCGTCGGTGGCAAGCAGAAACAGATCGCCGCACTGCAGCGTCAGGCAGTCGTAGTCCAATTCAAGACAGTCTTCAATGCCCAGTGCACGGCTCAGATAGCTTTCTTCACGTGATATCCACAAGCGATGATCCTTGGTGAGCTGTTCCAGCGAGCGGTTGCGAACCCGGTAGATGCGGCTGTCGCCGGCATGCAGAAGGTGTGCGCTGTGGCCCTTGATAATCAACCCGCTGAAGGTGCAAACATACCCCCGGTTCCTGTCAAAACGGTGCTCGCTGTGACGGGTCTGGCTGCAAAGCCATGAGTTGGTGGCGAACAGCACCTTTTCCGCGGCAGTCTTAACGCTCCAAGTGTCGCTGGTACAGAAGTAGTCATCAAGAAAGCCTCTGACCGCCGCTGAACTGGCGATCTGGCTGACATCACTGGAACTGATGCCATCGGCGATGGCAAAAGCGGCGCCTTTGAGGCTGAGCTGAGGTTCGGTGGGGATAAGCGCACCGTAAAAGTCCTGATTGCAGTCCTTACGTCCTGCGTCTGAATACTGGCCCAGACTGAGCTGTAGTCCTGGCGGCATGGTTTCTCTCCCCTGAATACAACAGCGCAGCGCTCCCGGAAAAGCGCTGCGCGGATGGATGGCTGTAATCAGGCCGACGCGGATGCCGGTTTGACAGCAGAAGTGTTGGCCGCCAGTTTGCGTTTGGCCGCAGTACGCACATGGGTGGTGTACAGGGTGAGTCCGGTGAAGGCCAGACCACCGACCAGGTTGCCCAGTGCTGTGGGGATCTCATTCCAGATCATGTAGTCCATCACCGAAAAGTCGCCGCCCATGATCAGGCCAAACGGGAACAGGAACATGTTCACTACCGAATGCTCGAAGCCCATAAAGAAGAACAGCATGATCGGCATCCACATTGCCAGAACCTTGCCGCTGACATGGGTGGAGATCATGGCGCCGACAACGCCCATTGATACCATCCAGTTGCACAGCATGCCGCGGATGAAGATTGTCATCCAGCCATCGAAACCGTAGGCGGCATAGCCCAGGGTGCGTGACTCACCAATATGGGCTACCTTCTCGGCAATGGCGCCGCCATCGGTGTTGTAACCCATGGTGAAGATGTAGGACATCATGAATGCGACGGTCAGTGCACCAGCAAAGTTGCCCACAAAAACCAGTCCCCAGTTGCGCAGAATCTGCGGCCAGGTTACGCCAGGGCGTCGGTCGAGCCAGGCCAATGGGGTCAGCATGAATACGCCGGTCAGCAGGTCAAACCCCATCAGGTAGAGCATGATGAAGCCGACCGGAAACAGCAGTGCCCCGATCAGGAAAACACCGGTCTGTACCGCCACGGTCACGGCAAATACAGCGGCCAGCGCCAGTATTGCGCCGGCCATATAGGCGCGGATCAGGGTATCGCGGGTGGACATGTGAATTTTGGATTCGCCTGCGTCGACCATTTTGGTCACGAATTCGGATGGGATCAGATAAGCCATGGTGTCACCTCAGAGATAGGTCAGTTGTATGCCGGTCTGTGTTATCTGGCGGTCGAGAAAAACTGGCGACGGGACATAAAAAAAGCGCCCGCACCGGCTCTGCCGGTGGGGCAGAGAGGTGACGGACGCCATTATCCGAATACAGTCAGTTTGTCAGGGCCGCCGGGGCCCGAAGGTTGATATGGTTACAGCAAAAGAGGGGCCAGTTTTATCAACTTTATGTTTTTAAAGGAGTTGTTATGTTAAGTGGGGTGATGCGGCGGTAATGGGTACCGCCGCTGTGCTGTACACTGGTGCAGGCCTGCTCAGTTGCGGTGCGGCATTACACCTTGAAACGACCGGTCTGCTGCTGCAATTGCTGGGCATACCCATCCAGTGAGCGGCTGATGCTGCCGATGTCTCGTGAGCGGTCGGCCCCCTGTGTGGCCAAATCATTGATTTCGGTGATGCTGCGGTTGATCTCATCCACGACCTGAGTCTGCTGTTCGGTAGCGGAGGCTACGCTGGTATTGACGTCGGTAATATGAGAGATCGCCTGCAAGATGGTCTGTAACTCGGCTTCGGCGCTGCTGGAGAGAGATTCGGTGGCACTGGCTTCTTTGCTGCCGGTTTCCATTACGGTGACGACTTCAGAAACGCCACCCTGCAGTCGACTGATCATGTTCTGTATGTTTTCAGTGGACTCCTGAGTACGTCTGGCGAGGGTACGCACTTCGTCGGCCACCACTGCAAAACCGCGTCCCTGTTCGCCTGCGCGGGCGGCTTCGATGGCCGCGTTGAGCGCCAGCAGGTTGGTCTGCTCAGCCACATCACGGATCACATCCAGCACACTGCTGATCTCGTTGGAATTGTCGGCGAGCGTTCGGATTGAGGTCACCGCCTTCTCGGTCTGTTCGGCCAGTCGTCGCACCTGCGCCGAAGACTGGTGAATGATCTCGGCGCTGCGCTGGCCGGTCTGATCCGCTTCACGGGTTATGTCCGCGGCTCGTGAAGCGTTGCCTGCCACCTCTTCGATGGCGCTTTGCATCTCATTGATGGCCGTTGCCACCATGGAGATGGCATCAGTCTGGCGGCTGACACCTGCATCGTTATCCTGAGCTGCCGAGGCCAGGCGACCTGACTCCTGTCCCAAGTCACGGCTCAGGCTCTGAATACTGCCAATCATCTGCTGCAGATTACTCAATACCAGGTTGAAGCTGCTGGCCAGTCGACCCAGGTCGTCGTTGCTTTCAACCGGAATACGCTGGGTGAGGTCGCCTTCGCCCTTGGCAATGTTGTCAAGCTGCTCACGCAGAGCGGTGATGGAGCGCAGAATCAGACGCATGAAAATAAAGAACAGGGCCAGGCTGAGCAAAAGCGCCAGCAAGGTAATGATCAACGTGGTGACCGAACTGCTGACGCCTTCCGAGGATGCCTCGGCGGCTTTCTCCTGAGCCAGCTGCTCGGTATGGGAGCCTACCCGGTCGAAATAGTCGCGCAGCTGGCTGAACAGCGGCTGTGTGACCTGATGTGACAAGGCACGTGCACGTTCAGGGTTACCGCTTCGCGCCAGTTCCATCACTTGACGAGCCGAGCTTTCCCACTGCCGGAAAGCCTGCTCAAATCCCTCGGACGAACTCGAGATACCGGTACCGCGAAGGCGCGCAACAGCCTGATTGAAACGGTCATGCGCCTGCTGAGTATTTTCGTCAAAGCTTGCGACTTGTGCGTCGGCTTCCTGCAGGTTGGTGCCCGCATCGACGGCCGCCATTTGTGCTACCAGTGCCTGATAGAGGTCACGATCCCCGTTAAGAATTTCGCTGATTGCCGGGAGGTAGTTGCTGGCCAGGTCATCGGTGTCTGAGACCAAATTGCGACTGGTGTTGACGCTGAACAGCCCGACAAAGACCAGTGCTGCGGCTGTAATAACAAAGGGGAGCGCGATGCGGGTACGAAATCCGGTTTTTGCGGTCATGGGAGGTGGTTTCCTTCCTGAAGTTTGCTCAAAGAGTAGCAGTAGAAACGGCAGGGTTAAAGCTGAAACCGGATGACCCTGCACCATGGCAATGGTAGTCTTAAGCCAGCTTTTATCCCCCGATTCAGGCCCGAAACGGAGTCTTGTCAGGCCATGAAATTCAACCCCGGTTTTGGTCATCTAGCCTTGCTGCTCACGCTGGCGTTGCTGGTGTGGCTGTTCAGCGGAGAACTGCTCAGCAGTCGTGACAATGCACCTGAAGCGGCTGCTCCCGTAGCACAGCCGATTACGGTCGCTGCCAGGCTGAGTGCGGCTCAGCCCTATCGTCGACAAATTGTGCTGCAGGGGCAGGTAGAGCCCTGGCAAAGTGTGGATTTGCGTGCACAGATCAGTGCTACAGTCGATGTTCTGCCGGTAGGGCGGGGTGCTCAGGTTGTTAAGGGCGATCTTCTGTTGCAACTGTCGGAAGACGACCGCCGCAGCCGACTGTCGCAGGCGCGTGCCCAGCTAGCCTATAGCCGCAGTCAGCTGGAAGCCGGACAGAGTTTGCGTCGGCAGGGACTGAATGCACAAACCGACCTGTTGCGATTACAAAGTGAGCTGGCCGCTGCTGAGCAGGCAGTACGCAGTGCAGAACTTGAACTTGAACACACACGTCCGGTCGCACCTTTCGCAGGCGTACTTGACAGTCTCGATGTGGACCTGGGGGACTATCTGGTTGCCGGTCAAGTGTGGGGGCGGTTGCTCGATACGGCAGTGCTGCGAGTGCGAGCGCAGGTGCCGCAGCAACAGGTGGCCGGGCTCGAGCTGGGGCAACGAGCAGAAGTGGTTTTGCTGGATCAACGTACTTTCAGCGGTGTTGTCAGTCACATCTCAAGGGAGGCGGATAGCGCCACCCGAAGTTTTACAGTGGAGATTCGGCTGGAAAACCCCGAAGGTCTCAGAATCGCCGGCGCCAGCGCCACGGTTCGGATCGATATCGGTAGCGTGGATGCTCACCGGATCTCCACAGCCCTGCTGACGCTGGGTGAAGGCGGTCAGTTGGGTGTGTTGTATCTGGAGCCGGACGACCGGGTACAGTTTGCCCCGGTGCAGTTGATCAGTACCGGAACCGAAGGCAGTTGGGTGAGTGGGTTGCCGGAAGAAATTCGGTTGATCACGCTGGGCGGGGGCTTTGTCTCGCCGGGTCAGCAGGTCAAGGTTGATCAAGCGTCGGAGTCGCGTTGATGGATGCGCTGATTCGGGCCGCAATGAACCGCAGCAGAGCCACTCTGCTGTTGTTGCTGATCCTGCTTGCGGCTGGGTTTGCTTCATGGGTGACAATTCCCAAGGAGGCCAACCCGGATGTCACCATTCCCTATATCTATGTTTCCATGCGCCTTGAAGGGATCAGCCCCGAGGATGCAGAGCGGCTGTTGGTGCGGCCGATGGAGCAGGAGTTGCGATCGCTCGAAGGAGTGAAGGAGATGACTTCCATCGCCGCGGAAGGACACGCGTCGGTGATGCTGGAGTTCGATGCCGGTTTTGACCCCAAAACCGCGTTGGCGGATGTGCGTGAGAAGGTTGATACCGCCCGCACCGAACTGCCGGCTGAGGCCGACGAACCCAGCGTGAACGAGATCAATATCGCCCTCTTTCCGGTGCTGTCCATAGCCCTTTCCGGCCCGGTGAGTGAAGCTGAACTGGTTGGAACCGCGCGTCGGCTCAAGCAGGAAATAGAAGGTATTGCCGATGTGCTTGAAGTGGATATCGGCGGTGATCGTGAAGACCTGCTTGAGATCATTGTCGACCCTCAGGTACTGGACAGCTACAACGTGGACTATGCCGCCCTCTACCAGCTGGTCAGCAACAATAACCGGCTGGTCGCCGCCGGCAGCCTTGATACCGGTTCGGGGCGGTTGCCGCTGAAAGTGCCCGGCGTGATCGAAAATATCGAAGATCTGCTCAACATGCCGGTCAAGGTGGAAGATGATCGGGTCGTCACTTTCTCCGATGTGGCAGTGTTGCGCCGAACCTTCAAGGACCCCACCGGCTTTGCGCGTATCAATGGTCAACCGGGTGTGGTGCTGGAAGTGTCCAAGCGTGCCGGCTCCAACATCATCGACACCATTGATCAGATCAAGGAGTTGATCGAGCAGGCGCGCCCACTGCTGCCCGAGGGGGTGCAGGTGCACTACGTGATGGATCAGTCGGAAGAGGTGCAGGAACTGCTTACCGATCTGCTCAATAACGTGTTGACGGCGGTAGTGCTGGTGTTGATCGTAATGCTGGCGGCGCTTGGGCTGCGCTCATCGTTACTGGTGGGGCTGACCATCCCCGGCGCCTTTTTGACCGGTATTCTGCTGATCTACATGCTGGGATTCACGCTGAACATCATTGTGCTGTTCTCGCTGATACTGGTGGCCGGAATGCTGGTGGACGGTGCAATCGTGGTATCTGAACTGGCTGATCGTAACCGCCAGCAGGGGATGACCCCGGCTGAGGCCTGGGCTGGTGCTGCCAGTCGCATGGCCTGGCCGGTGATCGCCTCCGTTGCCACAACTGTTATGGTGTTCCTGCCCTTGCTGTTCTGGCCGGGTATCGTGGGTGAGTTCATGAAATACCTGCCAGCTACCGTGATCCTTTGCCTGCTGGCGTCACTGGCGATGGCACTGGTGTTTCTGCCGGTTATGGGACAGGTCAGCGGAGGTGGGCGCCTGTCGCCACAGAAAAGCCGCAACAGCAGGCTGGGCCATGGCTATCGCCGCACGCTGGCATTTTTGCTGGCAAGGCCCGGACAAACGTTGACGGCGATGCTGTTGGCCATGCTTCTGGTTTACGCTTTTTATGGTCGTTTTAACCATGGCGTTGAGTTTTTTCCGGATGTGGAGCCGGAGTCCGCCCAGGTTTTGATTCACGCCCGTGGTGATCTGTCCGTGTATGAGCGGGACACGCTGGTCAAGGGGGTAGAGCAGCGTTTGCTTGGCATGCCTGAGGTCGAGGTGCTGTACGCGCGCAGTTTTGCCATGGCCGACGGGCAAATGGCTGAAGACGTGATTGGAATACTGCAGTTTCAGCTGATCGACTGGTATCAGCGCCGTCCGGCGGCCACCATCCTGGATGACATGCGTGATAGAACCGCTGATCTTCCCGGGTTGAAGCTTGAATTTCGCAAACAGGAGGAGGGCCCCAGCGCCGGTAAGCCGGTGGTGTTGAAACTCAGTTCACAGGACAGCACAGCACTGGATCAGGCGGTAAGCCGGGTGCGCAGTGCCATGGTTGAGCTGGGCGGCCTGGTGGATATCGAGGATGACCGTGCCCTGCCGGGCATCGAGTGGCAGCTGCAGGTGGACAGGGAGGAGGCCGCTCGCTTCGGTGCGGATGTGCTATCCGTCGGTAATGCCGTGCAAATGGTCAGTAATGGTTTGTTGCTGGCTACCTGGCGGCCTGAAGACGCGCTGGATGAAGTTGATATTCGTGTGCGCCTGCCCGAGTCGTGGCGCAGCCTGGATCAGCTGCAGCGCATGACATTGACTGGCAATGGTGGACAAATGCCACTGAGTCATTTCGTGACGCTGCAGCCGTCTCATAAGACTGGCACCCTGCGCCGCGTGGACGGTCAGCGGACCATTACACTGCAGGCCGATGTGGCGCCAGGCTATCAAGTGGCAGAGCGGCTGCAAGCGCTGCTGGAGGCCAGTGACAGTAATTTGCCTGAGGGTGTAAGCCTCAGTGTTGGGGGCGAAGGTGAGGATCAGCAGCAGTCGGCCAGCTTCCTGATCAGTGCCTTCATCACTGCAATCCTGTTGATGATGTTGATTCTTGTGATCCAGTTCAACAGCTTTTACCAGACTCTGCTGGTGCTGTCGGCCATCGTATTTTCGACGGCAGGTGTTCTGATCGGGCTGCTGGTCAATGGCCAGTCGTTTGGCATTGTCATGGTGGGTATGGGCATCATTGCGCTGGCCGGTATTGTGGTGAACAACAATATCGTCCTGATCGACACTTACAACCAGTTACGCAGTGAGGGCATGTCGCCGGTAGATGCAGCATTGGAAACCGGTTGTCTGCGCATGCGTCCGGTACTGCTCACCGCCATCACCACGGTGCTGGGATTGATGCCGTTGGTGGTCGGCGTTAACGTCAACCTGCTGGAACCCAGCCTGGGCTTTGGTGCGCCCTCGACCCAGTGGTGGACGCAACTCTCCAGCGCCATTGCCGGTGGGTTGACCTTTGCCACCCTGCTGACTCTTTTGCTAACCCCTTGCATGTTGGTGCTGGGAGAGCGGATGTTTGCCCGCTTCAAGCGCGAGTCCAATCAGGGTTGATACACGGGGGGCGTAACGGTATTCAAAGTCTTATTATATGTTATATCATAACATTAATTCGATGGTCGCCCGTGGGCAGAACACCCGTGGGCTGGCTGAATACTCGCAGTTTTTTGAGAGCGACATGCCTATGAACGCAGTACTGCCCGATGTGTCCTTGACCGACGACGCCCCATTTATGACCCCTTTGCAGTGGGTTGGGATGCAGGGCATTGATCTGCCCGTTACGCTGACAGAGCCGGGTTACCGGCGGAGTCTGCATGCGTGTGCCGATGCTCAGGTGGATCTGCCGGCTGCGCATATCAAGGGTATTCACATGTCGCGTCTTTACCGTTTGCTGGATGGCCTGGGTGAGGATGCGCTGACACCTGAGCGCATACAGCAGGTACTGCAGGCGATGATCGACAGTCACCGGGACTGCAACAGCAGCAGTGCGCGTATCGGTCTTTCGTTTAATCTGTTGGTGCGCCGGGCGGCGCTGGTATCTGAGGCTCTGGCGGGCTGGAAATCATACCCTGTCAGGCTGAATGCCCAACTGGTACAGGGCCGCTTCAGCCTGCGTGCCGAAGTGGTTGTGGAGTACTCCTCAACCTGTCCCTGTTCGGCGGCGCTGGCACGACAGCTTGTGGAACGTCGCTTTCTTGACGATTTTCCCGGAGATCAGCCCCTTAATCGTGAAGAAATGGCCAGTTGGCTTCGCCGCAACGCTACACTGGCAACGCCACACAGCCAGCGCAGTGAAGCGCGTGTCAGCGTGGGCCTGAAGGCAACCGACCCTTCGCTGGCGCTGCTTGCATTGATTGATACTATTGAGGCTGCCGTTGCGACACCGGTGCAAACCGCAGTGAAACGGGCGGATGAGCAGGCGTTTGCGGCGCTTAATGGCGCCAATTTGATGTTTGTGGAGGATGCGGCCCGGCGTATACAGGATGCCCTGCAAGCCCACTTCAGGGCGCCACGTACTCAGGTCAAGCATCTTGAAAGCCTTCACCCACACGATGCTGTTGCCTGGGCTGAGTGAAAACGGACATTGTTTAACCCGGTGTGATCAGCGAAAATACCCGCCATTGACGATCAACCGCACACACGGGGCGCAACGCCCTGTCCCTGTCCAGAACAGAAGACCCGAATTCATGTCCATCGCTCAGGAAGTTTCCAAACGCCGCACCTTTGCCATTATCTCGCATCCGGATGCCGGTAAGACCACCATCACCGAAAAACTGCTGCTGCTTGGGCAGCTGATTCAGGTGGCGGGTACCGTCAAGGGGCGTGGCAGCGACCGGCATGCCACATCTGACTGGATGAGCATGGAGCAGGAGCGCGGTATTTCCATCACCTCCTCCGTGATGCAGTTTCCGTACAACGGCCGTACCGTCAACCTGCTGGATACACCGGGGCACGAAGACTTTTCCGAGGATACCTACCGTACTCTTACCGCTGTGGACTCGGCACTGATGGTGGTGGACGGTGCCAAGGGCGTTGAGGAGCGCACCATCAAGCTGATGGATGTGTGTCGCTTGCGCGATACGCCGATCTTCTCCTTCGTTAACAAGATGGACCGTGATATTCGTGACCCGATCGAGTTGCTTGACGAGATTGAGGAGGTGCTGAAGATTCAGGCGGCCCCGATCAACTGGCCAATTGGCTCCGGCAAGTGGTTCAAGGGTGTGTATAACCTCTACACCGATACCATCCACCTGTTCACTCCGGGTCAGGGCCACAAGCTGCCGGAAGACAAACGCATTCAGGGGCTCGATTCGGAAGAGGCCCGCGCGCTGCTGGAAGATGACTATGACGAGCTGGTTGACGAGCTCGAACTGGTCAAGGGCGCCTGTCATGAGTGGGATCAACAGGCCTATCTGGAAGGTAAAATGACGCCGGTGTTTTTCGGTACGGCACTGGGCAATTTCGGCGTGAAAGAGATGCTGGATGATTTTGTCGAGTGGTCACCCGCACCGCCGGCGCGTCCGACCGAAAGCCGTGAAGTAGCGGCCAGTGAGGAAGCATTCAGCGGTTTTGTTTTCAAGATCCAGGCTAATATGGATCCGAAGCACCGTGACCGTATCGCTTTCATGCGCATCTGCTCTGGCTCCTATACTCGGGGCATGAAGATGAAACATGTGCGTATCGGCAAGGATATCCGCATTGCTGATGCCGTAACCTTTATCGCCGGCGATCGTGAGAACGTGGAAGAAGCCTGGTCTGGTGACATCATCGGTCTGCACAACCACGGCACCATCCAGATCGGTGATACCTTTACCGCTGGCGAGAGCCTCAAGTTCACCGGTATTCCGCACTTCGCACCGGAAATGTTTCGCCGTGTACGCCCGATCGATCCGCTGAAAATGAAACAGCTGCAGAAGGGTTTGCAGCAACTGTCGGAAGAAGGCGCGGTTCAGCTATTCCAGCCTTTGAAGAACAACGACCTGATCCTTGGTGCTGTCGGACAGCTGCAGTTTGAAGTGGTGGTGTTCCGTCTCAAGGACGAGTACAAGGTCGAGTGCGTGTACGAACCGATCAGCGTACAGACTGCACGCTGGGTGGAGTGCAGTGATAACAAGATGCTGGAAGATTTCCGCCGCAAGGGCTACGACAATCTGGCGGTGGATGGCTCCGGCCTGCTGACCTACCTGGCGCCAACCCGGGTGAATCTGTCACTGACCGAAGAGCGCTGGCCGGATATCCAGTTCCGCGCAACGCGGGAGCACTGATTGCTGATCGACACCATCTGCCACCTTGATTTTGCTGATTTTGATCCTGACCGAGCAGCGGTAATTGAGTGCGCGCACGTTGCGGGTGTTGAGCAGATTGTGGTGCCGTCGATCACGGTGGATAACTTTGAGCGGGTTCTGGATCTGTGTGCTTCAGATCCAAGCCTGTATCCTGCTTTGGGTCTGCATCCCTGTTTCAGTCATGATATTGAGTACGATCTGGCACGGCTGGATGAGATGCTTTCGCTGGCGGCAGGAACCGTAGTGGCGGTGGGCGAGATCGGCCTGGACTTTCGCCCTGCACAGTTGCGTTCCGGACAAGAGGGGGCAGCACAGCAGGAGCAGCTGCTGGAAGCGCAGCTGAAACTGGCAAAGGCTCACGACCTGCCGGTATTGCTGCATGCGGTCAAAGCACACGACCGGGTTTTGAAGTTGCTGCGTCGTCAGCACCTGCCCCGGGCGGGTATCGTGCATGCGTTCTCCGGCAGCGAGCAGCAGGCGCGGGAGTATGCAAAACTGGGTTTCAAGCTGGGTTTTGGTGGGGCTGTTACCTACGAACGGGCGCGTAAACTGAGAAGACTGGCTGCTGAGCTGCCGCTGGAGTGGTTGGTGCTGGAAACCGATGCGCCGGATATGCCGCTGCAGGGGCACAGGGCTAAGCGAAATGAGCCCTGCCGTGTGGCGGAAGTGGCCGCGTTCATTGCCCAACTGCGAGAGATGGATGCTGCAGAAGTTTCAGCCGTAACCACTGCTACGGCTTCCGGTCTGTTGCGGCTGCCTTATTGATAAATGCTGCCGTAGGCGGCTTCCAGCGTGTTCCAGACAGTGTCGGTCTTGCTGTTCACGGGAACACGATAGTAACGCCTCTCTGCATCAACCGCTTCACTGCTGTAGCTGCCATCCGGCGGGGTGAGGATCAGCTTTGCCAGGCTGGCGGGGTAGTTCGGGCCCTTGATCCGTTCACCATAGGTTTCTTCAATCGGCCCCAGTTTGTAACGTACCGATACGATGGACGTCAGCTCCTGGCAGCGCCGTGTTTCGCCCTTGCAAAACTGGAAGTAACGGGTGTCCAGGACATAGAACTGATCAGCGGTCGGGTCTTCCTTCAGAGCCCCTGACAGGTTGACGCAGCCACCGAGCAGCAGGGCTGCAGCGGCCGGTAACAGCAGTTGTTTCATCCCGATTCCTCCTTGTTATGGTCGTTTCAGCACAGATCTTTGTACGGGTTTTCGACCTGCAGTGAGATCGGGTTGGCATAACCGGGCAGGCGAATTTCATCGGCACTGATCTGCAGGTCATCCCCCGTCAGCACGTTGTGGTCGTACAGATAGATGGGTTTTGCCTGACCCATGATAGCAGACTGGTTATAGCTTTCGGCCTGTTCGCGTACCTGCTCGCGTCGCTTGCGCCAGGCATTCATGGCGGTTTCGCCGTGGCGCCTTGTCAGCAGCTGCTCGACCACATGGGGTGCCATTACTGCGGCGCTGGCGTTGTTGCCGCCAAACCCCTTGGCGTTGATCAATACCGAGTCCATCCCTGTAGCGCCGGTTTCCTTATGGGTCAGCGGGAAATGCAGGTTGGAGCTGTGCACATCTTCTGCAATTTCGGTTGTGGTGGTCAGACCCGGCACGATGCCGTGTTTCCAGACGCCCAGTGACGCAAATAGCTGATCCCCTCCTGCAGTGCCCTGTGAGTGTCCAAGATAGGCTTTTATGGCACTGACGGTCCAGTCAGGGATATCAAACGCCTTGGCGGTCTCGTTGATGACATGAGATTCGGTTACGCGGTTTTGCGGGGTGCTGGTGCCGTGTGCCTGTACAAAGCTGCGCTGCTTGAGTGAATCTTCACCCAACAGTGTGCCGATCAGCGATGCCGCCTTGCCAAGGGTCATGTAGTTGCCGATGCCCGGTGCCGAAATCGACTTTTTGTGCCCGTCGGCATGGACAAAAACATCGGCCACCGCACCGTGGATGTCAGCGCCAAGCTCCAGTGCGAGATCGTCACTCATCAGCACCAGGAACTGGCTGGACTCACCCATGGTAAAGCCACAGTTGTTGCCGAATGGACGACAGGCTTTGCGGTAGTGCTCCTCAGCCATCTCGGCAAGACCGTCCAGCGCCATCAGCTGTTTGTCTTCGGCCAGGGCGCCCATGGCACGGAAGCCTTCAATGATCTCCTGCGTTACCGGGGCATCGCTGCCACCGACCAGTACCAGCTTGCTGCGGCCGGTACGTATCGCCTCGACACCGCTTTTCAGGTTGTACAGAAAGGTGGCGCAGGCGCCTAGCGCGCCGCCGGTCGTGCCGACGTTGCCGAGCAGGTAGGCGTTGATGAAGTCAGCCGGCATCTGGGCATAACCCAGTGGCATCTGTTTGGAGGTGGTGCGTTTGCCCAGCGCCGGGAACTTGGTCAGGCCGCCGAAGCCAAGATCATCCAGCTGGCCAATTGAGTTGCTGGCGAACACTGCGATCTGATCCGGAGAGAGCAGATCCAGAATGGTCTGATATTCGATCCCCATCGAGCGCAGTGCATCGGAGGCAGCATAAACCGCCATCTGCAGGCCGCGGGGATGGTTGCGTGACTGGTACAGTTTGCCGGGCTCGAACCCGGTCGGCAGCATGCCGGCACTTTGTACCAGGGCTGGTTTGGAATCCGGGAAAATCAGTTCGCAACTGCCGTCGATCCGTACCTCAACCTGACCGCCACCTATCTCTTCTACCTGCCAGTTTGTCGGGATTTGCTGCGGCAGCTGGCGGCTGCGCAGGCGGAAACTCAGGCCTTGATCGCTGCCTTTGATGCTGGCCGGGCGGTTGAACATGACGGCATTAACATCGAACCAATCGGGGTGGATGCGGCGAATCAGGGTGTTGTCTCGTACCTGCTGTTCAATGCGGCTGGCCAGCTCTGCAGCCGTGAAGTGCTGGCTGGTGTCACCCTGCAGCTGGTAGCTGCCGGCATCATACTGCGCAAGCCCGGTCAGTGTTGCCAGATCAACCAGCGTATCCTGTCGACTGGATGCATCCAGCTGATCCAGTATCAGGCGACGATAGCCCTGGTGAAAGGAAGAGCGACCAGCGGGGCTGATACCACCAAAACCGACAATGACAGGCAGCTGAGACAAAAGATACTCCTCGGAGTGGTGACGCGGATGACAAAGAAGGATAACAGCGCATTTTATCGTCTGATCCTGGCGCTGGCCAGCACCCATATGCACTCCCGTGTAAAAGCGATACTGGTTTTCATTTCTTATTAAGCTATTCTGAGCTAAAAGGTATCAGGCCTGCTCTTTCATATGGAGGAGCGGGAGACCGTATTCAGGAGGAAACCATGAAAAAGCTGATGATCACCTCACTTGCGTCAGTATTGTTGCTGGGTGGGTGTACAACGCTGGACCCCTACACTCAGGAGTCTAAAACGTCGCAGGCAACCAAGGGCGCAGGTCTGGGTGCTCTGGGTGGCGCCGTACTGGGTGCAGCCGTGGCTGGCAAGGGCGATCGAAATGAGGGCGCACTGGCAGGGGCTGTTATTGGCGGTGCTGTTGGTGGTGGTATCGGTTATTACATGGATCAGCAGGAAATGCAGCTGCGCCAGCAGCTTGAAGGTACCGGTGTTCGAGTGGAGCGTGTCGGGGATGACATCCGGCTGATTATGCCGGGCAATATTACCTTTGCCACCGACAGTGATCGGGTTGATCCGTCTTTTTACTCGGTGCTCGACTCGGTTGCTCGTGTGTTGATCAAGTTCGAGAAGAGTCAGGTTGCAGTGGAAGGCTATACCGATTCAACCGGTTCATTTGAATACAATCAGCAGTTGTCGGAGCGTCGCGCCACCAGTGTTGCACGCTACCTGAATTCGGTTGGGGTCAGCCACTTGAGACTGGATGCGCGCGGTCTGGGTGAGCGTTACCCGATTGCCAATAATGACACTGAAGCGGGGCGGGCTATGAACCGTCGCGTCGAGATCAAGATTCGCGGCACTCAGCGCTGAGTCTGCTGGCCGTGCGGGCGCTGGTTCCGCACGGCTGCAAATATCTGTCAAAGGTTTTCGCTTTCCCGAAGTCGGTCAAACTTGCCCAGCAGTCGCTGCAGACTCTGCTCAGTACTTTCGCGTTCGGCTTCCAGTGTTGTCTTGCTCTCACGCAGCTCGCTGACTTCCAGTCGCAGCAGTTCGACCTCTTCGATTAATCCCTCAATCTTTTTTTCCAGTTCGGTAAAGAGTCCGCTCTGCATTTTGGTGGTGCTCCTGTATGGGTGTGGATGATTCAAGGTCGCAAGACTAAGCTGCTCAATGGGCGATTACAATATCATCCTGCTGGATGTTGAGGGTGTTGCTGTCAGCGGGCAGTCGGCCCCGTGACATGGTGGGTTGTACGTCTTCCAGAGTCAGCGTCTGGCGAGTGTTGCGCAGCTCGCTCATCGGCATCTGATTGGCACCATAATGGGTGTAGAGTCTATACACGCTCAGCCGATCACCCGGTTTCAGGCCTGCCAGCGAGCCAGCGCCGATCCATGCCTCATTGCCTTCCGTATGTGTGATGCTGCTGCGGAACGGTTCACACATCAGTGTTTCATCAATATAGCGACTGATATCCTGCAGGGTGGCCTCCACCTTCTGGCCAAAGTCCTGCTGCCAGAACAGGGGGCTCCCGAAGCCTGTTTTTTCATGTACCGGGCGGTTCCAGCGACCTGCTGTGGCGAAGGATTGTTGCCACATCATCTGGCCTGTGAAAGTGTCAAAAATATAGAGGTCCAATACAAAGTTGCGCAGATGTTTTGAGCTGGCGAAGTCCAGCCTGCGGTAGGTGTCGAGCAGGATGTTGGGTGGACGAGGGCCCGCCGGGTTGTGCAGGCTCAGGTCCCGGATAATGCCGGTTACCAGGAACTGGGTTTGTTGCTGTTGTGCGTGATTCAAGTGGCGGGAAAGAGCGCCCTCGGACAGTTGCTGGGGGGGCTGATCCTGGTTGTCCATCAACTGCAGATTGCCACGGTCAATGACATTAAGTGTGCTCTGTTGCAAAGACTGACTGATTATCGTGGCCAGTCCCTGTTGAATGCCCTGCAGATTGCCATGGCTGGCGTCAGCGGGACGGGCGAGGCTGAATCCGCCGATGGCAATCGTTTTGCGATAGGCCAGGGGAGGCTGGCCGTTGGCGCAGCCGGCCTCAGCTTCTACCTCGGCTAGGATACGCACAGTCAGCAGGCTGCCACGGATGTATTCATCGATGATGCGGATGTTGTTGAGCTGGGTCAGGCTGTTAATGCGCATATTGTCAATTTCAAGTATGCCGTCACGTACTTCCTGTGTGGTGGAAATCCAGGCGCTGCCCTGAAGGGAAGCCTGTTCTCGGGCACGACTGACGGCCAGCTCTCGGGCCTGATCAAGGTCATTATTTATAATCGGTGCCGAGCCCTCGGCCTCGATGGTGATGGCTGCAACATGGGGGATGGCCAGTGTCAGGCAGAGCAGTAGCAGACGGCAAAGTCGGGTCAGCATGATGATCAGTGTCCTCAGGTATTGGCCAAAAGGTATGCAATTTGCGAGTGCGATGCAAACGCTGACGGCGGTACTCTCCTGTCATCGCTCCATTTTGTGGTACATTCAGAAAAATCACACCTGACAGAGAGCAAAACTGATGAGAGTGGCAGTGCTTACAGCCTGCAGTCTGCTGATGCTGTTGGCCGGCTGCGCCCAGCAGGGGCCCGGCCCGGTCCAGGCTCATGTAGTCAGCATGCATCCTCAAGTGCTTGCGCAAATAGAAGATGCCCGGTCAGAGCGGTCGTACGGCAGAACCGAGCTGAAACAGACAGGGGGTGATCGCAATGGACTGGACCCTGTCAGTGAGGCGGTTGTGCAGATGGCACATCAGCTGGAAACAGGCATGGACAAAAGCAATATCAGTCGGCTGCCGCTGGCTGTGCTGGCTTTTCGCAACCTGCTGCAACCGGGCCAGGTGGGCGAACTGGGCGAACGGCTGGGTGACAGTTTTGTTTTTCAGCTGGAGCAGCGGGGTTACAATCTGGTTGATTACCGCGCACAGAGCCTGGTGACCAGTGTAAAGCCGGATATCGAGCCCTATAACATGTCGGCCCTGCGTACCCGTCATCGAATCTACTTTGTGCTTACCGGTACCTATGCGCTGCACCCTGATGGTGTTGTGATTAACGCTCGATTGCTCGATACCACAACACGTCAGGTGCTCGCCTCCGGCCAGAGCCACATTCCTCTGTCCCGCCTGGAGCAACGCTGGCCCGGCTACGATCTGCTGGAAGCGCGAGAGCGTGGCATGATCATCGAAAACCGGCAAGGTCCGGCTGGAGGTTCTCAGTGATGAGATCAGTGGTTCTGATGATTCTGGCGTTGGTGCTGACCGGTTGTGAAACTGTGGTGCATTCCGCCAAGACGGTAGCGGAAGCGTTGCCGGACGTGCACGCGAGCCCTCGAATTGAGGCGCCTGTAGAGCCGAACTGGGTCAGTGCGACCGGCTATGCGCCGATCAGTTTGCAGCCGGGGCAGACCGAACAGCAGAGGATGTTGATGGCGATGCGTGCGTCCAAGCTGCGAGCCTATCAGGAGCTGGCCGGTATCATACATGGACAGTATCTGTATGGCACTACACGGGTCGAGGACATGGTGGTGCAGAACGATAGCTTCAAAACGGCCGTTGCCGGTATCGTGCGTGGCGCACGGGTGGTCAAAAGCTACCCGGTACAGGACGATACCTATGCAACAGTGCTGGAGGTGGACCTGAATCATGTTCAGCGCGCCTGGGTGCATGAGGCGGCACGCTGAGTCGAGATCTGCTACTGTTTCTGCACATGCTCATCCAGCTGCTGGCAGATCGCCTGCTGCAGCTGGCGGCACAGCTCGGGATCACTGATCGGCTGATTGTTGCTGTCGGTGATGAAGAAAAAGTCTTCAACCCGCTCGCCAATGCTCGAAATCTTTGCCTTGCGCACTGAAATGCCGAACTCCACAAAAATGCGGCCGATGCGTGCCAACAGGCCGGGGCGATCCGGAGTGATCACCTCCAGGATGGTTTGCTGAGATGAGGGGTCGTTGCTCAGAGTCAGGCGCGTGGGTGTAGCAAACAGCTTGAGCTGGCGCGGCACTCGGCGCTGAATGATCTCGGGGTAGTCTTCCGGGTCGTCCAGCTCTTCGGTCAGGTGGCGCTGGATGTTGGCCAGATATTCAGGGTTTTCCGACAGTGGCTGGTTGTCATCCGTCAGTACCGTGTAGGTGTTGAGAGTGCGGCCATGGTCGGTGAGGATGATACGGGCATCCTGAATGTTAAGGTGTAGCTGGTCCATGGCGGCAACCGTCGCCGGGAACAGGGTAGGCAGATCTTCACTGTAGATGAAGATCTCGGTAGCACCTTCAAAGACGCGGTAAGAAGTCTTGCGAATCAGGACCAGCGGTAGCGGGCTGTCACCGTGTTCCAGAATCGCCTGTGTATGCCAGGCGATGTTGTGCGCATCTTCTCGCAGGAAGTAGTCATCCCCCAGCAATGCCCAGTGATCGTATATGTCCTGTTCTCGAATACCCTGGCGGGCCAGCAGCAGCATCGCTTCATGCTGTACCTGCTCGATGCGGTCTTCCTTGTTGATCGGGTTTTCCAGGCCGCGGCGCAGCGAGCGCTTCGTATCCATGTAGAGCTGGCGCAGCAGGGTTGCTCGCCAACTGTTCCAGAGCGAGTGGTTGGTTGCATTGATATCCGCGACGGTCAGGACGTAAAGATAATCCAGGTGCACCAGATCGCGTACCTCCATGGCGAAGGCATGGATGACTTCCGGATCGGAAATGTCACGTCGCTGAGCAGTCATGGACATCTTCAGATGATTGCGCACCAGCCAAGCCACCAGGTGGGTGTCCCATTTGCCAAGATGATGGCGTCGACAGAAGGCTATTACATCGTCAGAACCCAGCTCCGAGTGGTCACCGCCACGGCCCTTGGCAATGTCGTGATAAAGGCCCGCAATGTACAGCAGCTCAATTTTGGGCAGCTGGTTGACGATACGGTGGGCAATGGAAAACTGTTCGCGGTATTCGCGATGACGGAACTGACGCATCTTCTGAATCACTTTCAGGGTATGCGCATCCACGGTGTAGATATGGAACAGGTCATGCTGCATCTGGCCCACGATTTTGCCGAACTCGGGAAGGTAAAGCCCCAGAATGCCGTAGCGGTTCATGCGCTTAAGTTCAGTCGACACGCGTTCCGGTGAGCGCAGCAGCTCCATAAACAGGGAGGTGTTGCGAATATCCTTGCGAAAGTCGTTGTCGATCAGATGGCGATGGTTGCGCACCAGTCGAATGGTTGAGGCGCGAACCCCCTGAATGTCAGGGTGCTGGGCCATCAGTACGAACAGCTCCATGATGGCAAAGGGGTGATGCTCGAATACCTTGTCATAGACTGCTTCCAGGTAGTTGTTGCGAATCTGAAAGCGATTGTTCAGTGGCTGGATGCTCTGCTCATCGTCAATGCGTAGGATCGCCTCGTCGAAGTGTTGCAGCAGCATGTCGTTGAATTCCGACATGGCCATGGCGACGCGGTAATACTTGCTCATGAACTGCTCAACCGCCAGAGCGCCTTCCTGGTCTTCGTAGCCGAAGTATGTGGCGAGTGCACGCTGATGATCGAACAGCAGTCGATCCTCGCGGCGCTTGCATAGCATATGCAGGGCGTAGCGGACGGTCCAAAGATAGAGTTCGCCCTTGTTCAGGGTGTCCAGCTCGGGTTCGGTCAGGAAGCCGTGGTCCACCAGATCGCGGATGTAGGTGGCGCCAAAGTGGCGCTTGGCTACCCAGCCTACGGTCTGAAGGTCTCGCAGGCCTCCGGGCGAGTTTTTCAGGTTGGGCTCAAGATTGTATTCGGTGTTGTTGGTTTTTTCGTGGCGCTCTTTCTGTTCGGCCAGCTTGGCCTTGAAAAACTCCTTGTCGGTCCAGGCGCCCTCAGAGGTCACTCGATCATACATCTCGTTCTGCAGGGCAGGATCGCCGCAGAGCGTGCGCGACTCGATCAGGTTGGTGGCGATGGTGATGTCGTTGCGCGCTTCGTCATAACACTGGTCAATGGTGCGCACACTGGACCCCAGGTCCAGGCCTATATCCCACAGTAGAGTCAGGAAGCCACTGATGCTGTCCTGGCACTCGTTGGGATCGATCTGGTCGAACAGCAGCAGGATGTCGATATCAGAGAAGGGGTGTAGTTCTCCGCGGCCATAACCGCCCACGGCTATGAGGGCGGCCTGATGTGCCGGTGGCCAGGCAAACTGGGACCAGGCAGCATCAAGGATCTGGTCCAGTACCCAGGCGCGGCCATAGATCAGGCGGCGAATGTCTTCACCCTGCCGGAACGCATCATCCATGCGTTGTTGTGCTTCACGCAACGATTCCTTGAGCACTTTCATGACCGGTCTGTCACGATTGGACAGGCTGGTGTGGAGCTGGCTGGGGTCCAGCAGCTCCGGTGCGGCTTCTAGTGGCTGAGCGGTACGGGTCATGGAAAGGGCTCGTTCAGAGTGAAATCAGGCGACCATCTCTTCCTTGCGCAGGGTCAGAATCTCGTAACCGTCAGCGGTTACCAGAACTGTATGTTCCCATTGTGCGGATAGGCGTCGGTCAGTGGTTTCAACGGTCCAGCCGTCGCGCTTGTTAAGTTTTACGTGGCGCTTGCCGGCGTTGATCATCGGTTCGATGGTGAAAATCATGCCTTCCTTGAGTTCGTCGCCGGTGCCCGCTTTGCCGTAGTGAAGTACCTGTGGGTCTTCATGGAACTCAGCGCCGATGCCGTGGCCGCAGTACTCACGGACCACTGAGTAATGATTGCTCTCGGCGTGCTTCTGGATCACTTCGCCAATATCACCCAGGTGTGCGCCAGGACGAACCAGTTCGATGCCTTTCTGCATGCATTCGCGCGTGATTTCACAGAGACGTTGGGCATGTGGGGCAACATCGCCCACGTAGAACATCTTGCTGGTGTCGCCATGGTATCCATCCTTGATCACGGTGATATCAATATTGATGATGTCGCCGTTCTTGAGTTTTTTATCATTGGGGATGCCGTGACAAACCACCTGATTTACAGAGGTGCAGATCGACTTGGGGAAGCCGTGGTAGTTGAGCGGGGCAGGAATGGCCTGCTGCTTGTTAACGATGTGTTCGTGGCAGATTTGGTTCAGTTCATCGGTTGTCACGCCCGGCTTGACATATGGCTCAATCATTTCGAGAACCTCCGCTGCCAGTCGGCAGGCGGTACGCATCTTTTCAATCTCTTCCGGGGTCTTGATTTTGATAGTCATAAATACTCGGTCTTGGCGCTTGAAGGGATGCCCGTGGCTGTAGGGCGAGAAGCCGGGCGTGAACTGGCGTCTATTGTAGCGAACAAGACGCGTTCAGCCAAAGGGCGCTTCAAAAAGTGTATCGGCTATGGTATAAATCGCGCTCCCGAAAGGGATGCTCAGGCATCGGTCGGGGCTTTTAAATACATCAACTGAAAACACACACATATCGTCACATGCGTTCAGGGTGCCGCCAAGCGGTTGGGCGATGGGATATGTGGAGGTTATAACCCGTTAGAGGAAATACCACAATGGCTAAAGTTTCAATGCGCGATCTGCTGAAGGCAGGTGTTCACTTCGGTCACCAGACCCGTTACTGGAACCCGAAGATGTCCAAGTTCATCTTTGGTGCGCGTAACAAGATCCATATCATTAACCTGGAGCACACCCTGCCGGCGCTGAACAACGCCCTGGATGTGGTTCAGAATATGGCCAGCAACAAGAACAAGATCATGTTTGTCGGCACCAAGCGTGCAGCGGCTAAGGTGATCAAAGAGGAAGCCGCGCGTGCCGGTATGCCTTACGTTAACCACCGCTGGCTCGGTGGAATGCTGACTAACTACAAGACCATCCGTCAGTCAATCCGTCGCCTGCGTGAGCTGGAAGCCCAGTCTCAGGACGGTACCTTTGACAAGCTGACCAAGAAAGAAGCGCTGATGCGTAGCCGTGAAATGGATAAGCTTGAGCTTTCCATCGGTGGTATCAAGGAAATGGGCGGTCTGCCTGATGCGCTGTTCGTGATCGACGTTGACCACGAGCGTATTGCCATCAACGAAGCCAACAAGCTGGGTATCCCGGTTATTGGTGTGGTTGATACCAACAGCAACCCGGATGGCATCGATCATGTTATCCCGGGTAACGACGATGCTCTGCGTGCCATCCAGATTTACGTCAAGTCAGTTGCCGATGCCTGCATCGAAGGCGCTGCTGCCAATGCCGGTAAAGGCGAGTTCGTTGAAGTCGACGCTGAAGAAGCTGCTCAGTAATAGAGTTGACAACTGACGCGTGTAAACGTGTCTGGATGTGCAAAGGGGGGCCTGGCTCCCCTTTTTTGAATTTGAATTGAAGTGATTAATAAAGAGGAACGCGACATGGCGAATATCTCTGCAGCGATGGTCAAGGAACTGCGCGAACGTACCGGCCTGGGCATGATGGAATGCAAAAAGGCACTGGTTGAATCGGAAGGCGACATCGAAAAAGCGATCGACGATCTGCGCAAGTCCTCCGGTATGAAAGCGGCTAAAAAGGCCGGTCGTACTGCAGCTGATGGTGTAGTAGCGGTCAAGGTTGCTGATGACAACAGCTATGCGATTGCGGTTGAAGTCAACTCTGAAACCGACTTTGTTGCGCGTGACGACAATTTCCTGGGCTTTGTTAACACCGTGCTGGAAAAGGCCTTTACTGCCAAGGAAACAGACGTGGCTGCGCTGATGTCAGGTGAGCTGGAGTCTGCACGTGAAGCGCTGGTACAGAAAATCGGTGAAAACATCAGCGTGCGCCGTCTGATGCTGGTTGAAGGCGACAAGGTTGATGCCTACGTGCACAGCACTAACCGTCTGGCTGCCATCGTGGCACTGAATGGCGGTAACGCTGATGTGGCACGCGATATTGCGATGCACGTAACCGCAGTCAACCCGCGTGTTGCACGTCCGGAAGATATGCCGGAAGAAGAGCTGGTTCGTGAGAAAGAGATCATCATGGCACAGCCGGATATGGAAGGTAAGCCGCAGGAAATCAAGGAAAAGATGGCTGGTGGTCGTATCAAGAAATTCCTGGCTGAAAACAGCTTGGTTGAGCAGCCGTTCGTCAAGAATCCTGAGCAGACCGTAGGTCAGGTAGCCAAGGCTGCCGGTGCTGAAGTTGTATCCTTCGTTCGCGTTGCCGTTGGCGAAGGTATCGAGGTCGAGCACAAGGACTTCGCTGCTGAGGTTGCAGAACAGCTGAAAAAGTAAACAGCTGCTGCGCTTTCCGGCTGGGTGTAGCTCTTATGCCCAGCCGCATGCTTTCCTGCTACACTTTACGCCATTTCGTCCGCGCGGAGACAGATCATGCCTGCCAAAGATAAACAATCCAGATACAAACGATTGCTGCTGAAGCTCAGCGGCGAAGCGCTGATGGGAGAGGAGAACTTCGGGATCGATCCCAAGGTGCTCAACCGCATGGCGCTGGAAATCGGTCAGCTGGTAGGTATAGGTGTTCAGGTTGGAATGGTAATTGGTGGTGGCAACCTGTTCCGTGGCGCTGCGCTGAGTGCGGCAGGCCTGGATCGGGTTACCGGTGATCACATGGGTATGTTGGCAACAGTGATGAATGCGCTGGCTATGCGTGATGCGCTTGAGCGCTGCAATATTGCGACCCGTGTTATGTCCGCCATTCCAATGAGCGGTGTGGTTGATCAGTATGATCGCCGTAACGCAATGCGCTACCTGAATCAGGGCGATGTGGTAATCTTTGCAGCCGGTACCGGCAATCCCTTCTTTACAACCGATTCTGCTGCCTGCCTGCGCGGCATCGAAATTGAAGCGGACGTGGTCCTGAAAGCGACCAAGGTTGATGGTGTATACACGGCAGATCCGATGAAAGATCCGGATGCGCGCAGGTACACCCGTTTGAGTTTCGATGAAGTGCTGGAAAAACAGCTTGGGGTGATGGATATGACCGCCATCTGCCTGACGCGGGACCATGATATGCCGGTGCGGGTGTTTAATATGAACAAGCCCGGTGCGCTGGTGAATCTGGTGTTCGGTGGCGATGAAGGTACCCTGATTGATAGCGGCTCTGTTGCTGGAGAAAACGATGATTAATGAAATTGTTCAAGATGCTGAAGCGCGCATGAAAAAAAGCGCTGAGGCGCTGGTTGAAAACTTCAAGAAAATCCGTACCGGGCGTGCCCATCCGAGCATTCTCGACAGCATTACGGTGTCCTACTACGGCTCGGATGTGCCGATTCAGCAGGTTGCCAACGTTTCGGTAGAAGATGCCCGTACCCTGACCATTATTCCCTGGGAAAAAAAGGTCGTCAGCGATATCGAAAGAGCGATTCACAAGTCTGATCTGGGCTTGAATCCGAGCACCAACGGAGATGTGATTCGCGTGCCCATGCCCGCACTGACCGAAGAGACCCGTAAGGGCTATATTCGCCAAGCACGCACCGAAGCGGAAAACGCCCGCGTTGCCATCCGTAATATCCGTCGCGATGCCAACGGTGATCTGAAAGATCTGCTGAAAGAAAAAGAGATCACTGAAGATGACAGCCGTCGTGGCGAAGATCAGGTGCAGAAGCTGACCGACAAGTATGTGGCCGAGGTGGATAGCCTGCTGGCACAAAAAGAATCGGACCTGATGGAAATCTGAACCAACGGAGCGGGGTACGCCCCGCCGCGGATCTGCATGGCTGTTGAGCACCAATTGACGATACCTCCGGGGCGCTCACTGCCCCGTCACATCGCCATCATTATGGATGGCAATAACCGTTGGGCCAAAGAGCGGCGACTGCCGGGATTGGCAGGGCACAAGGCTGGTGTGGACAGTGTGCGTGCTGTCATTGAGTGCTGTGCCGAACAGGGTGTGGAAGCGCTGACGCTGTTTGCGTTCAGTAGCGAGAACTGGAAGCGGCCTGCCGTTGAGGTCAGTGGGTTGATGCAGCTCTTCATGCTTGCGCTCAAAAATGAGGTGCGCAAGCTGGCCCGTCACAATATCCGACTGCGGGTTATCGGTGATCTTTCGCGCTTCAGTCCGGAACTGCAGGCCCTGATTCGCAAGGCTGAAGCCGAAACCGCTTCCAATACTGGGCTTGCGCTCAATATTGCCGCCAATTACGGTGGTCGTTGGGATATTGTATCGGCCGCCCGTTCTCTGGCACAGCGCTGTCTTGAGGGGGCGTTGTCACCTGAGCAGATCGATGAGGAATTGTTTACTCGTCAGCTTTCATTGGCAGAGTTGCCGCCGCCGGACCTGTGCATACGCACCGGTGGAGAGCAGCGCATCAGTAATTTCCTGATCTGGCAGCTGTCCTACACTGAACTCTATTTTACCGACTGCTTCTGGCCTGACTTTGATAAGCGGGAGATGCTGGCGGCGCTGCAGTCCTATCTCACTCGTGAGCGTCGTTTTGGTAGAACCAGTGAGCAGGTGGGGGCTGATAATCAGTGTTGAAACAGCGTGTTTTGACGGCGCTGGTGCTGGCTCCTCTGGCATTGGCGGCTGTTTTTCTGTTACCGCAGGCGGCCTTTGAAATCGTGCTGGCTGTGGTTTTCCTGTATGGCAGCTGGGAATGGGGCAACCTGTGTCGGCTGTCTCTGTTTTCTCGGTTTGTTTATCTTGCCTTGCATGCCGTGGTACTGACTGTTGTGGCATTCGTTCCGGGCAGTCAGTCGGTGGCTGTCGTGCTTGCCCTGCTGTTTTGGTCGGTAGCGCTGCTGTTGGTGAAAGGATATCCGGCAACGGCAGGCTACAGCCGAGTACCGTTCAGGTTGATGATGGGATTGCTGGTGCTGGTGCCGGCCTGGTACGCCATTTCTGCTCTGCGTGCGGGTGAAAACGGCCTGACGCTGCTGCTGATGCTTCTTGTTCTGGTGTGGGGGGCTGATATTGGAGCCTACGTGGCTGGCAAGACCTGGGGGCGTCGCAAATTGCTGCCCGCAGTCAGTCCAGGCAAAACCCTTGAGGGAGCTGCTGGAGGTCTTGTGGCTTGTGTCCTGACGGGTTTTGGCTTTGCCGTTTGGCTGGAACTAAGCCTGATTGCATCGGTCACTCTGATGTTGCTGTCATTGTTGACGGGTATGGTGTCAGTGCTGGGTGATCTACTGGAAAGCATGCTCAAGCGTGAGCGCGGCATCAAGGACAGCGGTCAGCTTCTGCCGGGGCATGGCGGTGTGCTTGATCGTATCGACAGCCTGACGGCCGCGGCACCCGTATTTTTTGCGGGTCTTTATTTTGTGACAGGGGTCTGAAAACGACATCATGAGCTTGCTGCAGACGATTCTGGCTACTCTTGTGACACTTGGGTTGTTGGTCACCATACATGAATGGGGGCATTTCTGGGTGGCGCGCCGCTGTGGTGTCAAGGTGCTGAGATTCTCGGTCGGCTTCGGCAAGCCCCTCTGGATGCGTGTGGGGCGTGACGGCACTGAGTACACCATTGCAGCCATTCCTCTGGGCGGATATGTCCGCATGCTGGATGAGCGCGAAGGGGATGTTCCAGAGTCATTGCGTGCTCAGGCCTTCAATAACAAACCTGTACTACAGCGCATCGCCATTGTCGCAGCCGGGCCGCTGGTTAATTTGTTGTTTGCGGTCCTTGCCTACTGGTTTTTGTTTATTTACGGAGTTTCATCGGTCGTACCGGTGGTAGGTGATGTACGTCCAGACTCACCAGCCGCTTCCGCAAATGTGGAGTCCGGTTATGAGGTGCTGGAGGTTGATGGCAATAGCGTTCGCTCATGGAGTGAGGTGAACCTCAGGCTGGCGGCGCGGGTGGGTGAAACCGGTCGTGTTGAGTTGATGCTGGGCGAGCCTGCACGTGGCTATGCTCGAAGCTATTCGGTGCCAATAGAGCGCTGGGATGTTGATCTTGAGCGCGAGTCGCCGGTCACCGCTCTTGGGCTTATGCCGTGGCAACCGGAAATACCGGCCGTGATCGGCTTGCTGACTGAAGACGGTCGTGCCGGGGCTGCCGGCATTCAGGTCGGGGACCGTGTGCTGAAAGTTGACGGTGAGCCGGTGGCGGACTGGATCGAGCTTGTGCACAAGGTTCAGGCAGCGCCTGAGCAGCCGCTTGAACTCATGCTTGAGCGCGAAGGGCGTATCGTCACGTTGACTGTGGTACCTGCCACCAGGGCACTGCCTGATGGACGATCGCAAGGCTATATCGGTGCTGGAGTGTCTCCTGTTGAATATCCCGAGTCAATGCAGCGCACCCTGAGTTATGGTCCAATTGAGGCACTTGTGGCGGGTGTCGAAAAAACGGGCCAAATGATCGGTCTGACTCTGGATGCCATCGGCAAGATGATTGCTGGGGTGATCTCGGTAAAAAACTTGAGTGGTCCGATAACCATTGCTAAAGTGGCGGGGACTTCGGCTGCGTCAGGTCTGGAGTCGTTTGTCAGTTTTCTGGCCTATCTGAGTATCAGTCTCGGCGTGCTCAATTTGTTGCCGATACCTATGCTTGATGGTGGACACCTGCTCTATTACGCGGTCGAGCTGATTCGAGGGCGACCAGTCAGTGAGCGGGTTCAGATGCTGGGTCTGAGGATCGGCATGGTGTTGCTGTTCAGCTTGATGGCACTGGCGATACTCAATGATCTGGCACGGCTGTTCTGATCTGCGCCAGTTTTTCCTATCAGTCGATAACCTAACGTAAGAAGTAGTGCATGAAACGCAAACTGGGTCTGTTTTTCGTATCGATGCTATGGATGGTGCAGGCGCAGGCGGCTGCATTCCCCTTCGAAGTGAACGATATTCGTCTGGAAGGGTTGCAAAGGGTTGAGCCCGGCATCGTATTCCGTAATTTTCCTGTTACAGCCGGTGATGAGCTGACACGCTCCCAGTTGTCGGATGCGGTCAAGGCATTGTTTCGGTCGGGCTATTTTGCAGATGTGCAGGTCGAGCGTGATGGTGGTGTGCTGGTTGTACGCCTGCAGGAGCGGCCATCTGTTGCGCTGATTAATATTGATGGCAATAAGGTCATTAAAAAAGAGGATCTCCTGAACGGCCTTAAGCAATCAGGGCTGCAGGAGGGCGACGTGTTCCGTCGCGCTGCGCTGGATCAGATCAGCCAGGATCTGTTGCGTGTGTATACTTCTCAGGGGCGCTACGGTGCCGATATTCAAACCGAGGTTGAGCCTCTTTCAGGCAACCGGGTACAGTTGAATATCAATATTCGCGAAGGCCAGGTTGCCTCGATTCAGCATATCAACATAGTGGGTAATACAGTTTTCAGTGATGAAGAACTGACTGACCTGTTCTCATTAAAGTTGCCCAACTTCTGGTCCTTCTACAAAAAAGATGATCGCTATGCCCGGGAAAAACTGACCGGCGACCTTGAGCGTTTGCGTTCCTGGTATCTGGATCGCGGCTATATCAACTTTGAGATCGATTCGACACAGGTTTCCATTACACCGGACAAGAAGCACGTCTATATCAGTGTTGCCATCACCGAAGGTGAGCAGTACTCAGTGCGTAATGTGAGTGTGGCCGGCGAAATGGTGGTACCTCAGGATGTGATGCTGGGTGAGCTGAGTGTTAAGTCGGGAGAGGTTTTTTCTCGCAAGGATATGACTCAAAGCCAGGAGCGTCTGGTTCGCCTGCTTGGTGATGAGGGCTACATGTTTGCCAATGTAAGCCCCGTGCCGGAGCTGCATGAAGACAACACCGTATCCATTCGTTACTTTATTGAGCCCGGCAAGCGTACCTATGTTCGTCGTATCGCGATCAAGGGCAATACCCGCACTGCGGATGAGGTTATCCGGCGGGAGCTGGAGCAGATGGAAGCCGGTATCGCATCTACTCGGGATATCGAGCGCTCTCGTACCCGTTTGGACAAGACCGGTTACTTCAAGACCGTCAATGTTGAAACGCGTCCGGTGCCCGGTACGGATGACCAGGTTGATATTGAGTACAGTGTCGAAGAGCAGCAGTCGGGTCAGTTCTCGGCCAGTATCGGCTTCTCTCAGAATGACGGCATCATTATTGATCTCGGCGTGCAGCAGGACAATTTCCTGGGCAGTGGCAAGAAAATCGGCTTCAACGTTTCCAACAGTTCGACTCGTACCGAGTACAGCTTCAACTACCTGGATCCCTATTATACGTTGGATGGGGTGAGCCGCGGCTTTAACGTTTACTACCGTGAGCGCGACTACGAAGAAGACGATATCAGCTCCTATACGGCGGATGAAGCGGGAGGTGGTATTACCTTTGGCTATCCCATCGATGATTTCCAGCGTTTGAGCTTCAGCGGTGATCTCGAATTCATCCAGCTCAACACTTACCCCCAGACCGCAACTGAGGTTAAGGACTTCATTGACGATGAGGGTGACTCCTTCTTTAACTGGAAGCTGACCGCTGGCTGGAGTGATAACCGTCTTAACCGTGGCTTTTTCCCAAGCCGCGGCTATTCTCAGGGTGCCAGCTTCGAGGTGGCCGTGCCGGGCAGCGATTTGACCTATTTTCGTGCCAACTACAACAACCGTTTTTACAAACCGCTGGATGAGGATGAGACCTGGATCTTCGCTCTGCGCGGGCGTGCTGGCTATGGCGACAGTTGGGGAGATAACCAGTATCCGTTCTTCAAAAATTTCTATGCCGGCGGTCTTAAAAGCGTGCGAGGCTATTCCAACAACTCGCTGGGTCCACAGGATTCCAATGAAGATCCCTTTGGCGGCAACCTGATGCTAGCCGGCAGTGCCGAGTTTATTTTCCCGATGCCATTCCTGGACGATAAGAGTGCCTGGCGCAGTCTGGTATTCATGGATGCCGGTAACGTCTACTCTACCGGCAGTGGTGCGGATGTGGACTTGGGTGATCTGCGTTATTCGGTCGGTGTGGGCGTCAGCTGGCTGACGCCTATTGGTCCTCTGTCCGTGTCACTGGGCATGCCACTGAATGACAAGGAAAATGACGATACCGAAGTGTTCCAGTTTGCACTCGGTCAGACTTTCTAAGGAGATATCATGAAGTTTGCTGCACAACTGTTTACTGCTGTCTTATTGGCGTTCAGTAGCCATGCCATGGCCGAGAAAGTGGCTGTACTGGGTGTGGAAGAAGCCTTGCTTAACTCCAATGCCGCAAAAAACTTCCGCGAAGAGCTGAAAAAGGAATTCGCGGATGACGAAAAGCAGCTTGTCGCACTCGAGAAACAGGCCCGCGAACTAAGAGAAAAACTGCAGAAAAACGCAGGTCTTGCCTCTGAAGACGATATCAAACAGATGCGGATGCAGTTCCAAAAGGCATTTGCCGAGTACCAGCGTCGTGGCCAGGAATTGCAGCAGAAGCGTGGAGAGCGCGAGCAGGCATTTATTGCCGAGATGCGCCCGCGCTTGGATAAAGCGATTCGAGAACTGATAGAAGGTGAGAATTTTGAAGTGGTGATCTCCAAGCAGGCGACTGTTTACAGTGCCAATAGTGTAGATCTCACGCCAAGAGTTATCGAATTGCTGAACAAGTAATACGCACCTATGGTATCGACTGCCCGCTATACTCTGGGAGATCTTGCGCAGCGATTGGGCGCAACGCTGCAGGGTGGGGACCCCAAAGCGGGCATTGTGACTCTGGCAACCCTGAATTCGGCTGGCCCAGGTGAGCTGTCGTTCTTTGCCAATCCCCGCTACCTGAGGCAATTACAGCACACTTCCGCCGAGGCTGTGCTGGTGCGGCCCGAGCAGGTCGGCCACTGCCCGGTAGCCGCGCTGATCGTTGATGATCCCTATTTTACCTTTGCCAAGGCCAGTCAGTTGTTTGACTGGCGCTCTCCAGTATCCCCGGGTGTTGACAGTACTGCCGTTATTGCCGACTCGGCCCGACTGGCTTCCGGTGTGGAAATTGGTCCCTACGTGGTGATTGGCGAGAATGTGGAGATTGCATCCGGCGTCAGTGTGGGTGCCGGTACAGTGATCGGACGCGACTGTCAGATTGGGACGGGTTGTCGGCTTGAGGCGCATGTCACGCTTTATCCCAACGTGACCCTGGGTGAGCAGGTTCTGATTCACAGTGGAGCCGTTCTGGGCAGTGATGGTTTCGGTTTTGCGCGCAACCAGCAGGGCTGGGAGAAAATTTGCCAGCTTGGCGGAGTGGTGATTGGTGACAGGGTCGAAATCGGTGCAGGTGTCACGATTGATCGTGGTGCGTTGGATGACACTCGGATCGAAGCGGGTGTGAAGCTCGATAATCAGATCCAGATAGCCCACAACGTGATCGTTGGTCGGGATAGCGCCATTGCAGGCTGTACCGCCGTAGCCGGAAGCACTAAAATTGGCGAGCGCTGTACCATCGCCGGAATGACCGGTATCACCGGTCATCTTGAAATTGCTGATGACACCCATGTGACTGCCATGTCACTGGTCAGCAAGTCCATTACCCGGCCGGGGGCCTACTCCTCTGGTACAGGGCTTGAACCGCATCAGCAATGGAAGCGCAATGTGGTCCGTTTCCGTCAGCTGGATGATCTGGCACGACGTGTGCGCAGAATCGAACAGGCTGTCGAACAAATTTCTACTGAAGGTCAAAATAATGATGGACGTTAAAGAGATCCGGAAATACCTGCCCCACCGTTACCCCTTTCTGCTGGTGGACCGGGTCTTGGCTCTTGAGCCAGGTGAGTCAATCACCGCTATCAAGAATGTAACAGTAAACGAGCCCTTCTTTAACGGCCACTTTCCCGATCATCCGGTGATGCCAGGTGTACTGATTGTGGAAGCGATGGCGCAGGCCGCCGGTATCCTGGGTTTCAAGACCATGAACAAGGGACCGGAAGACGGGTCGATCTATTACTTCGTCGGTGCCGATAACCTGCGCTTTAAGCGCCCGGTGGTGCCAGGGGACCAGCTGCAGCTGGAAGCGAAGGTGGTTTCCGAGCGTCGCGGTATCTGGAAGTTCGATGTGCGCGCCAGCGTCGATGGCGAAACCGTCAGCAGCGCCACCATTCTTTGTGCAGACAGAAAGGTGTGACATTGATTCACCCGCAAGCCATTGTCGACCCATCGGCCCGTCTGGCCAGTGATGTTGAAGTCGGCCCCTGGACGTTGATTGGTCCGGATGTGGAGATTGGTGCCGGCACGCGCATCGCCTCACATGTGGTGATCAAGGGGCCAACCCGTATTGGTGAAGGCAACCGGATTTTCCAGTTCTCGACTGTGGGTGAGGACTGCCAGGACAAAAAGTACCGGGGTGAGCCAACTCGGCTGGAGATTGGTGATCACAACGTGATACGTGAAGGTGTCACGATCCACCGAGGTACAATTCAGGATGCGGGTATTACCCGCATCGGCAGCCACAACCTGTTGATGGCCTATGCCCATGTAGCCCATGACTGCATCGTGGGTGATCACGTGATTCTGGCCAATAATGCGGCATTGGCCGGGCATGTGCACGTGGGTGACCATGCCATTTTGGGCGGCTTCACGGCTGTGCATCAGTTTTGTCATATAGGTCCGCATGTAATGTGCGGTGCCGGGACGGTAGTGCTTAAGGATATACCGGCCTATGTAATGGCCAGTGGCAACAGTGCGCGTCCCCACGGAATCAACCTTGAAGGACTGCGCAGGCGTGGTTTCTCAACCGAGGCGCTGGCCATTTTGCGGCGCGCCTACAAGGCAATCTATCGTCAGGGGCTGACTGTTGATCAGGCGCTTGAGACGCTTGAAGCCATGGCATCTGAAGAACCTTCAGTACGTGCTCTGATCGATTCGCTGCAGACGTCCAGTCGCGGCATTATCCGCTGAGGTTATCGATGCACCCCTTGCGGATCGGCATCGTTGCAGGTGAAGCATCCGGGGATATTCTGGGTGCTGCCTTGATCTCGGCCCTGCATCAGCGTAATCCCGACATCCAGTTTGAAGGTATCCCCGGCGAATTGATGCAGCAGCAGGGCTGCGCCGAGCTGTTTCCGCTTGAACGCCTTTCGGTGATGGGTCTGGTTGAGGTATTAGGTCGGCTGCCGGAGCTTTTGCGTGCGCGCAAGCGTCTGATTCGTCATTTTATCGATAACCCGCCCGATCTGTTCATTGGTATCGATGCACCCGATTTCACCTTTGGTATGGAAAAGGCATTGAAGCAGGCGGGGATTCCAACGGTGCATTATGTCAGCCCGTCAGTCTGGGCCTGGAAGCGCAAGCGGATCTTCAAGATCAAGCAGAGCACGGACCTGTTGCTGACCCTGTTCCCGTTTGAGGCAGAGGTGTACGCACCCACCGGACAGAATCTGCGCTTTGTCGGCCATCCGTTGGCTGATCAAATACCGGCTGACCTGGATCTTGAACGTGCCCGTCAGCGCTATGGCCGTGACCGTGCCGATCAGGGGCCATTGATCGCTCTGCTGCCCGGCAGTCGCGGCTCGGAATTGAAATATCTGGCCGAACCCTTCCTTGAAACGGCGCGTTGGCTGGTACAGCAGCGTCCGGAGGTGGAGTTTATTCTGCCGGCGGCCAATCAGCGCCGCTATGAACAATTGGCGCAGCAGGTACAGCAATATCCCGAGCTGAATCTGAAACTGGTACTGCAAGGCTCTCGTGAAGTGATGGCGCTGGCCGATGCGATTCTGATCGCTTCAGGTACGGCCACGCTTGAAGCCTGTCTGCTACAGAAGCCAATGGTGGTGGCGTACAAAATGGCTGGCCTGACCTACTCAATCTATTCGCGCATGATCAAGAGCCGCTGGATCTCGCTGCCCAATGTGCTGGCACAGGAGGAGATGGTACCGGAGGTGTTGCAGGGCAGGGTGACGCCTGAGGTGCTTGGACCGCTGCTGCTGCGTGCGCTGGAAGATCAGGCCTATCGAAACCGCGTTGAGCAAACTTTTGCCGCTATTGGCACTGAGCTGCGCTGCAATGCCAGTGAGCGTGCCGCTGATGCCGTGCTGGAACTGTTGGAGACCCGCCATGCACAACACTGAGATTATATTTCGCCCCAGCGGTTTGATCGCGGGTGTGGATGAGGTCGGTCGCGGCCCGCTGGTGGGGGATGTGGTGGCGGCGGCCGTAATTCTGGATCCGGAACGTCCCATTGAAGGGCTGGCCGACTCCAAGAAACTCAGCGAAAAACGTCGGGAGCATCTGTACGAATTGATCCGCGAGCGTGCCCTGGCCTGGTGTGTTGCCAAAGCCAGCCCAGCTGAAATCGATGAATTGAATATTCTGCATGCCACCCTGTTGGCGATGCAACGCGCCGTGGCCGGACTCAAGGTCGCACCCGATTATGCACTGATTGACGGTAACCGCTGCCCGGTGCTGTCTTGCCCGGCGGAGCCTGTTGTAAAAGGTGATGCCCGTGTGGCCGAAATCAGCGCAGCCTCGATTCTGGCGAAGGTTGAACGGGATCGTCAGATGCAACAGCTGCATCTGCAATTCCCTGAATACGGCTTTGCACGACACAAGGGGTACCCGACGCCCGAACACCTTGAAGCGCTGTCCCGGCTGGGTGCGCTGCCTGAGCATCGACGCAGTTTTCGCCCGGTGCGAGAACAATTGAACCGAGAGCCCCATGTCTGATCCACGCTTTGTCCATCTTCGGGTACATACCGAATATTCACTGTTCGACGGTCTGGTCAGAATCAAACCGTTAGTGGCCGCCGCAGCGGCGCAGAAAATGCCGGCCGTTGCTGTCACTGATCAGACCAACCTGTTTGCCTTAATCAAATTCTACAAGGCGGCATTGGGCGCTGGCGTCAAACCGATCTGCGGTGTTGATCTATGGGTACAAAACCCGATTGAGCCCGAGGGTGAGCCCTTTCGGCTGACCCTGCTGGTACGTACAGGCAAGGGTTATCGCAACTTGATGGAGCTGGTATCCCGCGCCTATGCCGAAGGGCAGAATATTGACCCTGAGCGTGCGCTGGTCAAGGTGGAGTGGATACGGGAAAAGGCTGAAGGCCTGATTGCCCTGTCCGGTGCGCGTCAGGGCGAGATAGGCCGGGCGCTGCTATCCGAAAGCGGCAATGCCGAAGCAATCCTCGACAGCTGGCGTAAGGTCTTTCCGGACAGTTTTTACCTTGAAGTTCAGCGTACCGGACGCTCAGGTGATGAGGCGCTGGTGCATGCCAGTGTTGAACTGGCGGCAAGAACGGGCTGCCCGCTGGTGGCCACCAATGAAGTGATGTTCCTTAAGCAGGATGACTTTGAGGCCCATGAGGCTCGGGTGTGTATCAACCTGGGTCGCACTTTGGATGATCCGCAACGACCGCACAATTACTCCGATCAACAATACTTCCGTTCCGCTGATGAGATGGCCGAGTTGTTCAGTGACATTCCCAGTGCACTGGAAAACACGGTCGAGATCGCTCGGCGCTGCAACATCGAGCTGGAACTGGGAACGTACTACCTGCCGCGCTACCCCGTGCCGGAAGGGATGTTGATGGATGACTACTTCCGTCAGGTGTCTTGGGAAGGTTTGGAGGAACGACTGGCATTTCTGCTCGACAAGGATGCGCCGGACTATCAGGAGCGGCGCAGGCCCTACGAAGAGCGGTTGGAGTTTGAGCTGGATATCATCATTCAGATGGGTTTTCCCGGCTACTTCCTCATAGTGATGGACTTCATCAAGTGGGCCAAGGAAAACGGCATTCCGGTAGGGCCGGGGCGCGGCTCCGGTGCCGGTTCTCTGGTGGCCTATGTGCAGAAGATTACCGATCTGGACCCGCTGGAATATGACCTGCTGTTCGAACGCTTCCTGAACCCGGAACGTGTGTCCATGCCTGACTTCGATATCGATTTCTGCATGGATAACCGTGACAAAGTGATTGACTACGTGGCGCGCACCTATGGTCGCGACGCGGTATCGCAGATCATCACCTATGGCACCATGGCCGCCAAGGCGGTGGTACGTGACGTCGCACGTGTACAGGGCAAACCCTTCGGTCTGGCTGACCGCCTCTCCAAGCTGATCCCGTTTGAAGTGGGGATGACTCTGAACAAGGCCTGGGAGCAGGAGGAAACTCTGCGCGACTTCGTGAATGGCAGCGAAGAAGCGCAGGAAATCATGGAGATGGCCTACAAGCTGGAAGGCGTCACCCGCAACGTCGGCAAACATGCCGGCGGTGTCGTGATTGCGCCCACCAAACTGACCGACTTCTCCGCCACCTACTGTGACGAATACGGTCAGGGTTTGGTGACCCAGTTTGACAAGAACGATGTGGAAGAAGCGGGTCTGGTGAAGTTCGACTTTCTGGGCCTGCGTACACTGACCATCATCGACTGGGCGTTAGACACCATCAATCGTAAGCGCAGGAAAACCGGCGAAGCCGCGCTTGAGATCGAAACCATCGATCTGGAAGATCCTGATACGTTTAAGCTGCTGCAGAGTGCCCAGACCACTGCGGTGTTCCAGCTGGAATCCAGCGGCATGAAGGATCTGATTCGCCGTCTTTTGCCAAACCGGTTTGAGGATATCATCGCGTTGGTGGCCCTGTTCCGTCCGGGGCCGCTGCAATCGGGGATGGTGGACGACTTCATCAACCGAAAGCATGGCCGTGCTCCACTGGCCTGGCCGCACCCTGATTACCAGCTCGACAGCTTGCAGCCTGTACTGGAGCCTACCTACGGCATCATCCTGTATCAGGAGCAGGTGATGCAGATCGCCCAGGTGATGGCGGGTTACACCCTTGGCGGCGCCGACATGCTGCGACGTGCAATGGGCAAGAAAAAGCCCGAAGAGATGGCCAAACAGCGCAGCATCTTCCTGGAAGGGTGTGCCAATCAGGGAATCGACAAGGACCTGGCGGGCAATATCTTCGATCTGGTGGAAAAATTCGCCGGTTACGGCTTCAACAAGTCCCACTCGGCGGCCTATGCGCTGGTGTCCTATCAGACTGCCTGGCTGAAGCAGCACTACCCTGCTGCCTTCATGGCCGCCGTGCTCTCGTCCGATATGCAGAACACCGACAAGGTGGTGATCTTCATCGAAGAGTGTCGTCAGATGAAACTGACGGTACGTCTGCCGGACGTGAATGACAGTGAATACATGTTCACCGTCAACGACGCCGATGAAGTGGTGTATGGCCTCGGAGCCGTTAAGGGGGTGGGTGAAGGCCCGGTGGAAGCTATCGTGCGTGCCCGTCAGGAAGGGGGTGCCTTCCGTGACCTGTTTGACTTCTGTGAGCGGGTGGGGGCAGGCAAACTCAACAAGCGAGTGCTGGAGGCGCTGGTGAGGTGCGGCGCACTGGACAGTGTGGGCCCTTCGCGTGCAGTTCTCTGGGATGCGATTCCGGCCGCATTGAAGGCGGCCGATCAGAGTGCGCGCAACGAAGATGCCGGCATGATGGACCTGTTCGGCGCGGTGGAGGCTGAAGCGCCCTCGGACCCCTATGCCGAGTTTCACAAGGCGCGTGACTGGACCGACAAGGAGCGCCTGCAGGGCGAAAAGGATACGCTGGGGCTCTACGTTACTGGTCATCCGATCGATGAGTATGAAGCGGAGCTGAAACATCTGGTCAGTCGTAAGCTGGTGGAGATTCAGCCAGATCGTGGTCGCAGCCAGAAGATGGCCGGTCTTGTTGTCGACATGCGGCTGAAGAAGACCAAAAAGGGCGATAACCTCTGTTTCCTGACCCTGGACGATCGCAGTGCGCGGCTTGAAGTCACTCTGTTTGGTGATACCTATGAAGAAGCCCGCACCGTCATCAACAAGGACGCGGTTCTGGTAGTAGAAGGCGAAGTGGTACAGGATGACTACAATGGTGGGCTCAAGGTACGCTGTAATCGAGTGCAAAGCATGGCTCAGATACGTGCGGCACAGGCGCGCTGTGTTGAAGTGCAGTGCGATACCCGCCAGCTTGGGCCGCGCCAGTTACGACAGCTGGCTGATACTCTGGCGAAGGGGCGTAGCCCGCTGATCAGCCTGTCCGTGGCGCTGAGGTACCGTCGTGAAGACGCCGAGGCACGGGTCTGGCTGGGCAGTGAGTGGTCCGTCTCGCCGACTGATGAGCTGCTGTTGCAGTTGAAGGAACAGTTCGGTAACAAGGCTGTGCGCCTGTGTTATGACTGATGGGGTGGTGATCCACCCGCGCAACCGTTAAAATCGTGCAATTATTCAGTGCCCCCGGGCCCCATGTTACAGAACAGAAGCAGACCCGCATGAACCCCAATTATCTGGATTTCGAACAGCCGATCGCAGAACTTGAAGCCAAGATCAGTGAATTGCGTCACGTCAACGAAGGTACTGACGGTCTGAATCTGGGTGATGAGCTGGAAAAACTGCAGGACAAGAGCCGCAGTCTGACCGAATCGATCTTCAAGGATCTCTCGGCCTGGCAGATCTCCCAGCTGGCGCGCCACCCGCAGCGCCCCTATACGCTGGACTATGTCCAACATGTCTTCGACGACTTTGACGAAATCCATGGCGATCGTCACTTTGCCGATGATCAGGCGATTGTCGGTGGTTTGGCCCGTCTTGATGGTCGCCCGGTGATGGTGATTGGTCATCAGAAAGGCCGCGAAGTGAAGGAAAAGGTACGCCGCAACTTCGGCATGCCGCGCCCCGAAGGTTACCGCAAGGCGCTGCGCATGATGGAGATGGCAGAGCGCTTCAAACTGCCGGTACTGACCTTCATCGACACCCCGGGCGCCTATCCGGGGATCGACGCCGAAGAACGTGGTCAGTCGGAAGCGATCGCATTCAACCTGGCGAAGATGTCACAGTTGAACACCCCGATCATCTCCACCGTAATCGGTGAGGGGGGGTCTGGCGGTGCACTGGCAATCGGTGTCTGTGACGAACTGCTGATGCTGCAATATGGTACCTACTCCGTGATTTCACCGGAGGGCTGCGCGTCCATCCTTTGGAAAAGTGCAGAGCGTGCCTCTGATGCCGCCAAGGCGATGGGCATCACCTCCGGGCGCCTGCACGAGCTGGGTCTGGTGGATCAAGTCATCAGCGAGCCACTGGGAGGTGCGCATCGCAACCCCGAGTTGATGGCGGCAAATTTGAAAAAACACCTGCTGGAAACTCTGGATCGTCTGGCGGACCTGCCCGCTGAAGAACTGCTGGAGCGCCGCTATCAGCGTCTGATGTCCTACGGTGTGTTCGAAGATTGATAGCACCGGGTCGGGCGTTGTGTCTGACCTGCTTGTTGGGCTCAGGCAGCAGCTTGATACCTGCCCAAAAGTCCGCCGCTGGGTGGTTGCACTCAGCGGTGGGCTGGACTCCTCCCTGTTACTTTTCCTGCTGCAACGGCTTGCACCGTCGCAATCGGTTATAGCTCTGCATATCGATCATCAGCTGCAGGCCGGTTCGGCGCTTTGGGCCGAACACTGTCGTGAGCAGTGTGGCCGGCTGAATATCCCTTTCAATCTGATCCGGGTGACACCTGACTCCGATTCGGAAGCATCCGCCCGCGCAGCGCGTTACCATGCCTTTGAGTCCTTTCTGCAGCCCGGTGACTGCCTGCTGTTGGCGCAGCATGCGGATGATCAGGCCGAAACCCTGCTGTTGCGGCTGTTGCGAGGTTCTGGGGTGATGGGTCTTGCGGCCATGCCACGCTCACGCCCTTTAGGGCAGGGGATGCTGCTGCGTCCCCTGCTGCAGCAGTCACGTGAGTGTCTGGAGCGGGCCGCGTTTGAGCTCGGGCTTGAGCCGGTTGAAGACCCCAGCAATGCCAACCCGCGCTATGATCGCAACCTCCTGCGGCTCAATGTGTTGCCAGTTCTCAAGCAACGCTGGCCGGGCTTTTTGTCCCGTTGCAGTGAAACTGCTGCAGTGATGCGTGAGGCCAGTGAGTTGCTGACCGAGCGCGCGCAGGAAGATATTTCCCGGTGTGCAGAGCGGGGCGGCCTCAGCCTTGCACGGTTGAATCTCCTGAGTCAGGCGCGGCAGCGCAATCTGCTGCATGTCTGGGTCAGTGAGCAGAGCGGGCATCGGCTGGGGCGGGCTCAGTTGCTGCAGCTGGAGAAGGATCTTTTGCATGCCCGAGCGGATGCCCAGCCGGTTTTTCGCCTGCCCGATCATCAGTTGAGGCGCCATCAGGGTGTACTTTATCTGTTGCCCGATCCCCTGCCGCTTGTCGAAGAGGGCGAACGGAATCTGGTCGTGGGTGAGTCGATCCAATTGCCACTGGGGTGTTTGCAGTGGCAACCGGCCAGACGAGGCCTGCCGGTCGGTCAGCGCCTGACACTGCAGCTCCGTCGGGGCGGGGAGCGTCTGCGCCCGCTCGGGCGTGGCGGTTCGGTCAGTCTGAAACAGTTGCTGCAGGAGGCGGGACTACCGCCCTGGCTGCGCGCCTGTCAGCCATTACTGTTGAAAGATGGCGAGATTGTTGCGGTTCCGGGCATCACTCTGTGTGAGGCGGCGGGCAGCGAGGAGGGACTCTTGCCGATCTGGAGTGGTTTTGGTTTGTCCTGAGGCGTACCTTTTGCTATCCTGCAGTCCCATCTTGAGTACGTTTTCTCCCCTCAATATCTTGATCTGACAGGTTCCGCATGACGCGTTATATTTTCGTCACAGGCGGTGTTGTGTCCTCATTGGGCAAAGGCATCGCATCAGCTTCTCTGGCGGCTATTCTCGAGGCTCGTGGCCTCAAAGTTACAATGCTCAAGCTGGACCCATATATCAACGTGGACCCGGGCACAATGAGCCCCTTCCAGCATGGTGAAGTATTTGTAACCGAGGATGGCGCCGAGACCGACCTTGACCTCGGTCACTACGAGCGCTTTATTCGCACCACCATGAGCAAGCGCAACAACTTTACCACCGGCCGTGTGTATCAACATGTGCTGCGCAAGGAGCGTCGTGGCGATTACCTGGGCGGAACCGTACAGGTGATTCCGCACATCACCGACGAGATCAAGCGCCGGGTGATCGAGGGGGCCGGCGATGCGGATGTGGCATTGGTCGAGATCGGTGGCACTGTGGGCGATATTGAGTCGCTGCCGTTCCTGGAGGCAGTACGTCAGCTCAAGGCTGAAGTGGGCGCCTCCCGCGCACTGTTCATGCACCTGACACTGGTGCCGTACATCGCAACGGCTGGCGAGACCAAGACCAAGCCGACCCAGCACTCTGTTAAAGAGCTGCGCTCAATCGGTATACAGCCGGATATTCTGGTCTGTCGTTCCGAGAAGCCGCTGGACGAGTCTTCCCGTCGCAAGGTGGCCATGTTCACCAATGTGGAAGAGCGTGCCGTTATTTCTCTGCCCGACGCCAACACCATCTACAACATCCCGGCCATGCTGTGGGAACAGCATTTGGACGAGATCGTCACCGAACGTTTCCGCATCAACTGCAAGGCTGCGGATCTGGCTGAATGGAACCGGGTAGCGGATGCATTCCTGCGCCCGGATGGCGAAGTGACCATCGCCATGGTTGGCAAGTACATGGAGCTGCTGGATGCCTACAAGTCACTGATCGAAGCGATCTCGCATGCCGGCATCGCCTTGCGTCAAAAAGTACGTATTGAGTATATCGACTCCGAACGGGTCGAGCGCGAGGGCTGCGGCATTCTGGAAGGTTTCAGCGCCATCCTGGTACCGGGCGGCTTTGGTGAGCGTGGTGTAGAAGGCAAAATTGAAGCGGTGCGCTTCGCACGCGAGAACAAAGTGCCCTACCTGGGAATCTGTCTTGGCATGCAGGTGGCTGTGATCGAATACGCCCGCCATGTGGCAGGGCTGGACGGTGCCAACTCTACCGAGTTTGATCGTCAGTCACCGCATCCGGTGATTGCCCTGATCACCGAGTGGACCGACCATACCGGTGAAATCGAAGTGCGTGGCGAGAACTCCGACCTGGGCGGCACCATGCGTCTGGGGGCTCAAACCTGTCATTTGGCCGCAGGCTCCAACGTAGCCGAGGCCTACGGCAGCACCGAGATCCGCGAGCGTCACCGCCACCGTTATGAAGTGAACAACAATTACGTACCTCTGCTGGAAGAGGCCGGTCTTAAAATTACCGGTCGCTCAGTGGATGGCGAGCTGGTTGAAGTGGTTGAAGCACCTGATCATCCCTGGTTTGTGGCCTGTCAGTTCCACCCGGAGTTTACCTCGACGCCGCGTGATGGACATGGCCTGTTCACCGGATTTATCAAGGCCGCGCTGACACGTCAGGCGCAGCAGTAATCTTTCAAGCGTTAACTGGAGACACAAGCACAATGGCTCAGATTGCGAATATCAAGGCACGTGAAGTACTGGATTCCCGTGGTAACCCGACCGTAGAAGCCGATGTCATCCTGACCTCCGGCGTGATGGGAACAGCCTGTGCACCTTCAGGTGCTTCCACCGGTTCGCGTGAAGCACTGGAACTGCGTGACGGCGATAAATCCCGCTATCTGGGCAAGGGTGTAAAAAAGGCGGTAGCCGCCGTTAACGGTACTATCCGTGAAGCACTGATCGGTATGGATGTGACCGACCAGCGTGCGCTGGATGACAAAATGCTGGCGCTGGATGGTACCGAAAACAAGGCTAATCTGGGCGCCAACGCCATTCTGGCCGTGTCTCTGGCGGCGGCCAAGGCTGCTGCAACCGAGAAGGGCATCCCGCTGTACGCGCACATTGCCGAAATTAACGGCACCGCCGGTCAGTTCTCCATGCCGGTGCCGATGATGAACATTCTCAACGGTGGCGAGCATGCCGACAACAACGTCGACATTCAGGAGTTCATGGTTCAGCCGGTGAACTTCGACAACTTTGGTGATGCCCTGCGCTGTGGTGCCGAAATTTTCCATGCCCTGAAAGCGGTGTTGAAAACTCGTGGCCTGAATACAGCCGTTGGTGACGAAGGCGGCTTTGCGCCGAACCTGGGTTCCAACGAAGAAGCGCTCGTGGTGATCAAGGAAGCGATCGACAAGGCCGGTTACAAGCTGGGCACCGACGTGACCCTGGCTCTGGACTGCGCCTCTTCCGAATTCTACAAGGACGGCAAGTACGATCTGGCTGGTGAAGGCAAGGTGTTCGATGCTGAAGGCTTCGGCGACTACCTGGCGCAGCTGTGCGAAAACTATCCGATCGTCTCCATCGAAGACGGAATGGATGAATCCGACTGGGACGGCTGGGCCAGCCTGACCCGCAAGATCGGTGACAAGGTACAGCTGGTGGGCGACGACCTGTTCGTGACCAACACCAAAATCCTCAAGCGTGGCATCGACAACGCCATCGCCAACTCCATCCTGATCAAGTTCAACCAGATCGGCTCCCTGTCCGAAACCTTGGATGCGATCAAGATGGCCAAGGATGCCGGCTACACGGCGGTAATCTCTCACCGTTCCGGTGAGACTGAAGATACCACCATCGCTGATCTGGCCGTGGGTACCGCTGCGGGTCAGATCAAGACCGGTTCCCTGTGTCGTTCCGACCGTGTGGCCAAGTACAACCGCCTGCTGCGCATTGCCGAAGAGCTGGGCGACAAGGCAGTTTACAACGGACTGAAAGAGATCAAGGGTCAGGCCTGATAGACTGACGTGTGATCCGAGGGGGCTCCGGCCCCCTTTTTTGACCCCGGGGAAGAACAGTGTATCGCTGGCTACTGTTGATATTACTGCTGTTACTGGCAGGGCTTCAGTACCGACTCTGGTTCGGCGAGGCCAACCTGCGTCAGGTGTGGCAACTGGAAGAGCAGATACTGCAACAGCAGGTCGAAAACCAGCAACTGGCCGAACGCAACCAGCGCCTTGAGGCTGAAGTACAGGACCTCAAGCGTGGCTTGGGCGCCTTGGAAGAACGTGCTCGCAGTGAAATGGGCATGGTGCGCAAGGGCGAAACCTTTTTCCAACTGATAGAACCCGAGCCGGAGCAACCAAGGCCGTGATGTTTGATTCCGCCTGCGAATGGCTGTTGGGCGAGCCACCTTCCACTGCAATCATCCGCAGTTGTCCTGAAGACTTTCAAGTATTTGAGCAGTTGCCTTTTGAGCCTGATGGCGAAGGAGAACACCTGTTTCTCCATATTCGCAAACGGGGCGAGAATACCGACTGGGTAGCACGTCAGCTGGCCAACTTCTGTCAGATCAGTCCGCGTGACGTGGGGTATGCCGGTAAAAAGGATCGCCATGCCGTTACCGAGCAATGGTTCAGTGTACGCCTGCCCATCGGCCGTACCCTGAACTGGTCCCTGTTTGGCGGCGACAGTATCGACGTGCTGCACAGCTGTCGCCACAGTCGCAAGCTGCGACTGGGGGCTCTGTCGGGCAACCGGTTCGTAATCCGTCTGCGTGACCTGACTGAGCCGGAAGCCTTTGTCGAGCGGGTGGAGAAGATCCGCCAGGGTGTCCCCAACTTCTTTGGTGAGCAGCGTTTCGGTAATGCCGGTGGCAACCTCGACAAGGGGTTGGCTCTGCTCGAAGGCAGGTTGCGTGAACGCCAGCGCCACAAGAAGGGGCTGTATATCTCTGCCCTGCGTTCCTGGCTGTTCAATCAGGTGATCAATACCCGCCTGCGACAGGAGATCTGGGATCGTATTCTGCCTGGTGACGTACTGATGCTTGATGGCAGTCAAAGTTGCTTTATGGCCGATGATGCGCCTGACCTGATGGCGCGGTTGCAGCGCGGCGACGTGCATCTGACCGGCCCCATGTGGGGGCGTGGGCAGTTGATGACACGGGATGAGGCAGCTGTTTTTGAGCAGGCTGCACTTGCTCCGGCACAGGCGATCTGCCAAGGGCTGGAGTCACTCGGCCTCAACCAGGAGCGGCGTGCACTGCGCTTGATACCAAAGGCGCTTGCGGCACGGGAGGCGTCTGAAGGACAATGGATACTTGAATTTGAACTGCCGTCCGGCGCCTTTGCCACCAGTGTGCTGCGCGAACTCTGCCAGTGGCAGAATGCAGCGGCCTCAGCGGAAGTGAACTGAGATACATACCGATAATGTTGATTCTGATTTCAAATGATGACGGGGTCTACGCCCCGGGACTGGCGACGCTGGCCGAGCGACTGAAGCAGGATGCTGAAACCTGTGTCGTTGCTCCTGATCGCAACCGCAGCGGTGCCAGTAACTCTCTTACCCTTGACCGTCCGCTGGAGGCCCATCAACACCATAGTGGCTATATCGGTATCAATGGCACGCCGACTGACTGCGTTCATCTGGGGGGCTCTGGGCTGTTCACTGAGCAGCGTCGTCCGGACATTGTAGTGTCGGGTATTAATGCCGGTGCCAACCTGGGCGATGATGTGCTGTACTCAGGTACTGTGGCTGCGGCAACAGAGGGGCGTCACTGCCGTTTGCCGCCGATTGCTGTTTCCATGCACAGCTTTCACCCCAAACACTATGAAACTGCGGCAGAAATCGTTGCTTCTCTGGTGCAGCGGCTGGATAGTCTGGTGGTTGCGCCACGTACGGTTCTGAATGTGAATGTACCAGACCTGCCGCTGGACCAGATACGCGGTATTCATGTAACCAGGCTGGGGCATCGCCACGGTGCCGAGCCACCGGTGCAGGTAGAAGACCCGCGTGGTCGCATCCGCTATTGGATTGCCGGTGCCGGTGCGGCAGCGGATGCTGAGCCCGGAACCGATTTTTTTGCCGTTGAAAACGGCTTTGTCTCCGTCACACCGCTGCAGATCGACATGACCCACTATACGGGCATGGACAATCTGGGGGACTGGCTGGAGGGGCTGCTGTGATCGACATGGATCTGCAGGGTATAGGCATGACCTCGCGCCGTACCCGAGACCGACTTGCTCAGCGCTTGCGTGATCAGGGTGTGATCAGTGAGGAAGTGCTGAATGTGGTTCGAGATACGCCACGCCATATCTTCATAGATGAGGCGCTTTCACATCGGGCCTATGAAGATACGGCCCTTCCCATCGGTTATAACCAGACGATTTCGCAGCCTTATATCGTAGCCCGCATGACAGAGCTTTTGCTGGAGGGTGAGTCGCTCAATAAGGTACTTGAGGTGGGTACCGGGTCTGGCTACCAGACAGCCGTACTGGCACAGTTGGTGGATCAGGTGTTCAGCGTTGAGCGCATTCGTCCGTTGCAGGAAAAGGCGCGCAAACGTTTGCAGCGGCTGAAGTTGCACAATGTGATGCTGCGCCATACCGACGGTGGCATGGGCTGGCCTGAAAAGGCACCCTTTGACGGAATTCTGGTGACTGCCGCGCCACGCGAAATACCTCACGAGTTGCTGGAGCAGCTCGCAGTTGGAGGGCGGTTGGTGATCCCCGTCGGTCATGACGAACAGATACTGAAGCGGATTACACGTGTGACCGAAGACAAGTACGAAACCGAAACGCTGGAAGCCGTGCGCTTTGTGCCACTGCTCAGCGGTACTGTGCGCTGACGGGTTGCAAGGAGGCTCGATGCGAAGCAAGAAGGATTATCTGGTCCTCTCCGGCAAGGGGATGATGATGGGAGCTGCTGATGTCGTCCCCGGTGTTTCCGGCGGCACCATTGCATTCATCACCGGTATATACGAAGAGCTGATCGACAGTATTAAACAGTTTAACCCTGAAGCGGTGCGTATTCTGTTCAACGAAGGACTGATGTCCTGCTGGCGCTACATCAACGGCAGTTTTCTGTTAGCGCTGGTGTCAGGTATTTTACTGAGCCTGTTAACCATCTCGCGGGTTGTGCTCTATCTGTTGGACGAGTACCCGATCCTGCTCTGGTCATTCTTTTTCGGCTTAATATTGGCGTCTACCTGGAGTGTCGCCCGGCATATTCGAGGCTGGAATATGAACCTCATGGCTACATTCGCCACAGGGGTGTTGCTGGCCTACATCATTACCGAACAGGCACCGGGCAGTGTAGAACCCTCAAGCCTGATTATATTCCTTGCGGGTATGATTGCTATCTGTGCCATGATTTTGCCGGGCATCTCAGGCAGTTTCATTCTGTTGCTGATGGGGATGTATGCGCCCATTCTGGGTGCAATCAAGGCTCTGGAGTGGGCTATTCTGCTGGTGTTTATGGCAGGTTGTGTGGTCGGGCTGCTGAGCTTCTCCCGTGTATTGAGCTGGGCGTTCCACCACCATCGAATGATGACACTGGCCCTGCTGGGTGGTTTTATGCTTGGCTCCCTCAACAAGGTATGGCCCTGGAAATACACGCTGTCCTACACCATCAACAGCAAGGGAGAAGAGGTGCCGGTGCTGCAGCAGAATCTGCTGCCGGGCAGTTTCGAAGCTCTGACCGGGCTCAATGACTGGTTCTGGCCCGCGCTGCTGCTGATGCTGGTTGGTGCTGCACTGGGTATACTGTTGGATCGACAGAAAACCTGAAGATGGGAGACCCTGTTGCCGAATCCTCTGCTGCTCTGGCTGATATCGCTATTGCTCCTGCTGCAGGGATGTTCGAGCGGCTATGCTCCCGTGTCCGAGCGCTCTCTGGGTGCGCGCAGCGAGGCCAGAGGCCCTGCGCCTGCCAGCTATCGGGTCCAGCGCGGTGATACCCTGTATTCCATTTCGTTTCGTTATGGGCTTGATTACCGCGAAGTTGCCCGCTGGAACGGCATCGACATTCGCTACTTTATATACCCGGGGCAGTCGCTCACGCTGAGGTTGCCCGGCGGCTCAAAGGCCGCATCCGGCTCGACAGCTGCACCCAAGCCCTCAAGTCCAGCTCCGGCTGCCTCAACAACAACGGCGCGAACCGTAACCAACACCAACCGCTCAGAAGCGACTGCCCGCACCCCTTCTTCCAGTCCAGCACCATCCAAGCCTTCTTCCGCCAGCTCCGGAGGTAACGGTGCCGTCAGTTGGCAATGGCCGCACAAGGGCAGAATCATCAGTCGTTTCGGTGGTGGAGAACCTGCAAACAAGGGCCTGGATATTGCCGGTAACGCCGGTGAACCCGTCAAGGCCGCGGCCGGTGGCGAAGTGGTCTATGCCGGAAATGGCTTGTTGGGTTACGGCAATCTTGTGATTCTTAACCATAACCAACGCTATCTGAGTGCATATGCGCATAACAGTCGCATTTTTGTGCGTGAGGGTGATAAGGTTAAAGCGGGTGAGAAAATTGCCGAGATAGGCAATACGGGGGCAACGCGTACGATGCTTCACTTCGAGATTCGCCGTGACGGGAATCCGGTGGATCCATTACGATATTTGCCCAAACAATGATAAAAACAATAATGATGGCCATGCAGAGATGATCTGATCATCTTGACTACCTGGGGGTGAAAAATGGAAACCGTAGGTAAAGGTACAGAATACCGCGTGTCAGCCCAGAGCAACGATGCTGAGTTTGATGACACTGAAGACCGCTACGATGAAGAAGAAACGCTCAATGTTGCCGATGAAGACAGTGATGACGCTGACAGCAGCGAGTCTGAACCGCCAGAGTTTCTGAACAGCGGGCGCGGCAGAGGTTCCATGGCGCATCAGGACCTGGTTAACGCCAAGTCGCTGGATGCAACTCAGCTTTATCTCAACGAGATCGGCTTTTCGCCATTGCTGACAGCGGAAGAAGAGGTTTACTTTTCCCGGCGTGCACTCAAGGGAGACGAGGCCTCCCGGAAACGGATGATCGAGAGCAACCTGCGTCTGGTGGTCAAGATCGCACGGCGTTATATCAACCGTGGGCTGACACTGCTTGATCTGATCGAAGAGGGTAACCTCGGCCTGATTCGCGCGGTGGAAAAATTCGATCCCGAGCGGGGCTTCCGTTTTTCGACCTATGCGACCTGGTGGATTCGACAGACTATCGAACGCGCCATCATGAACCAGACACGCACGATTCGCCTGCCGATACATGTAGTGAAAGAGCTGAACGTGTACTTGCGGGCTTCCCGTGAGCTGGCACAAAAGCTGGATCATGAGCCTACAGCTGAAGAGATCGCAGCACTCGTTGACAAGCCTGTCGCGAATGTAGAACGGATGTTGGGATTGAACGAGCGTGTCAGCTCGGTAGATATCCCGGCTGGGCAGGGAGCTGACAAGCCTCTGCTGGATACGATCCCCGATCTGGATGCGCTTGATCCCGAAACGCTGTTGCAGAACAATAACATCAGCGGCAATCTCAATCGCTGGATGGAGATGCTGCCTGAAAAGCATGCCGATGTACTGTCGCGTCGCTTCGGTCTGCGCGGCTATGAAATGAGCACGTTGGAGCAGGTCGGGCAGGAAATTGGCCTGACGCGTGAACGAGTACGTCAGATTCAAGTTGAAGCTCTGCGCAAGCTGCGTGAAATTGTGGAGAAGAACGGTCTGAGCGGAGAAGATCTGCTGCAGTAAAAACGTGCCGGTATGCGACCGGCACATTTTTCAAATATGAACGCTTCAAGCCTCGCTAGCGCTCCAGATACTGGAGCTTGTCCGGCTCACCATTCCATTTGTCCGCATCAGTCAGTGGCGCCTTGCGCTGATTGATATTGGGCCATATTTCGGACAGCTCCGTGTTCAGCTGAAAGTAAATCTCCTGCGCATCGCTCAGGTCATCCTCGTGCAGAATGGCGTCTGCTGGGCACTCCGGCTCACACAGTCCGCAGTCGATGCACTCGTCCGGGTGAATCACCAGAAAGTTGGGACCCTCATAGAAGCAGTCCACAGGGCAGACCTCGACACAGTCCGTGTACTTGCAGCGAATACAGTTGTCAGTGACGATATAGGTCATGGTTCGGCTCCGGTAGAAGGGTTTGTCTGCAGTATAGTGCGCGGCCGGATTTTGTCTTAATCCAACAGCTGTTTGAGGCTGTACAGTGCGTCCAGTGCCTGTCGCGGTGTCAGCTCATCCGGCTGCAGTTCGCGCAGATGCAGCTCGGCGGCAGAGGGGCCGCTGGTCACAAACAGGTCGCTCTGAATCGGGCCGTTATGGCGTGCCGAGTCGGGGATCGGGTTGCGTACGGGTTGGCCGGCACTGCTGCGGCTGTCCTGCTCCAGCAATACCAGTTTGTCACGTGCCTGAGTGATCACCCGGGCCGGAATCCCTGCCAGCTGTGCAACCTGCAGACCGTAGCTTTGACTGGCCGGGCCCTGTTGCACCTCATGCATGAACACGATGTGATCGTTGTGCTCAACGGCGGTCAAGTGCACGTTATCGACTCCCGTCGCCTGCTCGGGCAGGGCGGTCAATTCAAAGTAGTGGGTGGCAAACAGGGTGAAGGCCCGAATTTCCCGTGCCAGATAATCGGCACAGGACCAGGCCAGCGACAGGCCATCGAATGTACTGGTACCGCGCCCGACCTCATCCATCAGCACCAGGCTGCGTTCGGTGGCGTTGTGCAGAATGTTGGCGGTTTCGGTCATCTCGACCATAAAGGTTGAGCGTCCACCGGCCAGGTCGTCCGACGAGCCCATGCGGGTGAAAATGCGATCGACAATGCCGATGCGAGCCGCCTGAGCCGGTACATAGCTGCCGATGTGGGCCAGCAGCGTAATCAGCGCAGCCTGACGCATATAGGTGGACTTGCCGCCCATGTTGGGACCGGTGATGATCAGCATCCGCCGTGCGGGATGCAGTTCAAGGTCGTTGGCTACAAACGGGGTTTCGAGCACGGACTCGACCACCGGGTGCCGACCCGCTTCGATTTGGATACAGGGCTCATCCACCAGCCGGGGACATTGATATTCCAGTGCCAGGGCCCGGTCTGCCAGCGTATTCAGTACATCCAGCTGCGCCAGAGCGGCCGCGGACTCCTGCAGCGGCCCCAGTTCGGCTGCCAGGGTTTCGATCAGCGCCTCATAGAGTGCCTTCTCCCGTGCCAGTGCCTTGCTTTTGGCACTCAGTGCCTTGTCTTCAAACTCTTTCAGTTCGGGCGTGATGAAGCGCTCGGCATTTTTCAGCGTCTGGCGGCGGATATAGTCCGCCGGCATGTCGACCGCCTGCGCCTTGGTGACTTCGATATAGTAGCCGTGAACCCGGTTGTAACCGACTTTAAGGTTGGCAATATCGGTGCGCGCACGCTCGCGCTGCTCCAGCTGCAGCAGATAATCGCCGGCGTTTTCACTCAAGCCCCTCAGCTCATCCAGTTCGGCATCGTAGCCAGCTGCAATCACGCCACCGTCACGAATCACCACCGGAGGGCCATCGATGATGGCGCTTTGCAGCAGCTCGGACAGCTCGGGAAAGGTGGCAATGGACTGTGCCAGTGTGCCCACCAGCGGTGCATCGGCAGCTTGAATCAACCGTTGCAGGTCCGGCAGCGAGGTCAATGCATTGCGCAGGCGTTCAAGGTCACGTGGGCGCGCGGATCGCAGTGCGATGCGTGACAGAATACGCTCCATGTCCCCGATCAGGCGCAGCTGCTCGGCAATATCCTCGCTCTGGCCTGGCTGCATCAGCCAGCGGATCGCATCCTGACGGCTTTCCAGCGTTGCGCGGTCGCGCAGAGGGCGATGCAGCCAGCGGCGTAGCAAACGACTGCCCATCGGCGTGCGGCACTTGTCCAGTACAGACGCCAGGGTGTTGCTGCGTCCACCCGACAGGTTCAGATCCAGTTCAAGATTACGCCGTGTTGCCGCATCCAGAATCACCGCTTCGTCATGCTGCTCAACCTGCAGGCGGCGTATGTGCGGCAGAGTGCTGCGTTGGGTATCCCGCGCATACTGCAGCAGGCAACCCGCCGCACTGATCGCCAGTGGCAGGTGGTCACAACCGAATCCGCTCAGGTCACGGGTATTGAACTGATCACATAACAGCCGCTGCGCCGTATCGGCTTCGAACTCCCAGGGCGGACGGCCATGACTGCCCGGGCGTTTGCCCAACAGCCGGGACAGACCGGAGTCATCGGGGTAAAGCAGCTCAGCCGGGCGCAGGCGCTCCAGCTCGGCCAGCAGGGCATCCGTACCCTCCACCTCGAACAGACTGAACCGGCCCGAGCTGATATCCACCAGCGCAAGGCCATAACGTTCACCCTGCACACAGATTGCCATCAGAATATTGTCCTGATGTTCATCCAGCAGGGCTTCATCACTCAGTGTGCCGGGTGTGACGATACGCACGACCTCGCGCGCAACCGGCCCCTTGCTGGTCGCCGGGTCACCCACCTGCTCACAGATCACCACCGACTCGCCGGCCTTGACGATCCGGGCGATATAGCCCTCGGCCGAGTGGTAGGGAATGCCCGCCATCGGAATCGGCTCACCGGCCGACTTGCCCCGTGCCGTCAGCGAGATATCCAGCAGTCGCGCCGCCTTCTTGGCGTCGTCATAGAACAGCTCGTAAAAATCCCCCATACGGTAAAACAGCAATTGATCCGGGTGCTGCGCCTTAATGCGTAAGTACTGCTGCATCATGGGAGTATGGGGGCTTTCAGCTGTTTGATTCTGTGTGGTTTTTTTCATTTTTGCGCGAGGGTTTATCCAAAGGTTGGCAGGGCCTGTCACGGTAACCACGAAGGGTAGCAAACCGCCAACATCAAAAACAGCTGTAGAATAGCAAGCGCATCCACCAACTGAACACTCACCAACGTGCCTCGGCCACGGCAATCAGGTAACATTGCCGCCGGTGCGAAAGCGGCGTTGCATCTGCAAGCGGTCGGGGTAATATACCCATCGGTGCGAAGCAATGTTGCTTAATGGACACATAAAGTACACGTGATTGCATTAACATTGTGATTCGCTACGCACTGAAACCGCCAGGAAGGAACCGGGCCTTGAGGATTGCCCTACATACAACCTCCGGGCGGTAGCGTGCCTGAAGCACATTTACCCGTACAGCTGTTACCAAGGACGACATGACACTCACCCCATCCCGTTACAACCCCCGCAACCGTAACCGCAGCCTCACCTTCTGGATTCAATGGCTGGTCGGCATTGCCGCTGCGCTGTTGCTGCTGATTGGCCTCACCCTGGCCAAAACAACCGACTTTGCACCGCACTACCGTGTATTGGCAGTGCTGGCGCTGTTGGGGTCCTTGCCGGTATATCAACTCCTGCGCGTATATGATCGCCAAACGGGCTATCTCACCGGCAGTGTGAGGCTGCTGGGTGGCTGGCTGGTACTGCTGGCGATACTCGCAATCGCCGCCTTTGTGACCAAAACCAGTGAACTCTACTCCCGTGAAGTGCTGCTGCAATGGTCGTTGCTGGGCTATGGCCTGCAATTTGCCGCCTTTGTCCCCCTGCATCACCTGTCACGCCGCTACCATGAACGGCTGCGTCAGGAACGTCGCGCCGCCATTGTGGGCACCGGTGAGCTGGCGCTGGAGCTGGCGGAAAAACTGAGTCGTAATCGACAGGAGCCACTGCAAGGGCTGATCCAGCCCAATGATGAGCCGGTCAAGGATCGACCGCTCTATCCCGTCATCGGCGCTGTCAGCCAACTGCGTGACTTGATCGCGCAACATGAGATTCGTCGCCTGTATATCGCCCTTCCGGCCGCCGAGATGGCCCAGGTAGAAGGCCTCTATATCGACCTGCTCGATGCCAGCGTGGATGTGGTCTGGATACCCGACCTTGCCAGCCTGGTAATGCTCAACCACTCGGTCACCGAGATCGAAGGCCTGCCGGCCATTCACCTCAATGAAAGCCCCCTGACCCGTTACCCCACCAGCGCGCTGCTTAAAGCCACACTGGATAGGGTCGCCGCCGCGCTGGGCATCATCGCCATCAGCCCCTTGCTGATCGGCACCGCCATCGCTGTCAAACTGTCATCACCGGGGCCGGTGCTGTTTCGGCAGCCGCGCCACGGCATGAACGGTGAAATTTTCCAGGTACTGAAATTCCGCTCCATGAAGGTGCATGACGACAAAGAAGTGAAGCAGGCCCAACGCAACGACGACCGCATCACAGCGGTGGGTCGCTTTATTCGCCGCACCTCCATCGACGAACTACCGCAACTGTTCAATGTACTGAAAGGCGATATGTCACTGGTCGGCCCGCGTCCGCACGCCGTTGCCCACAACGACTACTACTCGCACAAAATCACCGCCTACATGGCCCGCCACCGCATCAAACCCGGCATCACCGGCCTTGCACAGATCAGCGGCTACCGGGGCGAAACCGAAACCTTGGATAAAATGCAAAAGCGCGTAGAACTCGACCTGCAGTACATCAACAACTGGTCAGTCTGGCTGGATATTAAAATCCTGCTGAAAACACCGTTTACACTGATCTCCAAGGATATCTACTAGGGCAAGGACCAACCCCATGAACATCACCATCGCAGGCACCGGCTACGTGGGCCTATGCAACGCCGCACTGCGGGCTCCTTATAACAGGCCGGAACTATGTTGATAGTATTGGCATCAAACGGCGAAAGGGGGGCTATTTGAAGCTTATCCAGCGCCTGCGACAGGAAGGCTGGCATGTAGAGCTGGTGTATTTGGCATTGCCCAGTGTTGAATTATCTCGTCAGCGTGTTGCTGAAAGAGTCAAACATGGTGGTCACGATATACCATTGGAAGACCTGATGCGTCGATTCCCCAAGAGCCTGAAACACCTGCTTCAGGAATATAGCCAGAAAGCCGATCATTGTGTCTGCATGATGAACCACCGGGATACACCAGAATTGGTATTCGAAAACTTTGGTCAAACCAGAGTAGTACACAATCCTGATATGCTGGATCAACTAACCGAGAGGTCCACCCAATGAGTACAACACAGCAGTCACAGCCCTACTCGTCATCCACACTGTTAGCTAGTTTGGCGCATGCCGTACAAGAAGAGTTGGAAAAAAAACGCAAGCTTGGTCACTACTATGTGACCGATGAAAACGGCCGTATCGTTTTCAAAGGTGATGATGCCCCTGCAGCAGAAATACACGCCGGCAAGTGAAAAAAATCACTGGTGCCAGATGTCGCCAACCCTGCTGTAAAACGGACCAACACATGAACATCACCATCGCCGGCACCGGCTACGTGGGCCTATCCAGCGCTGTATAATGGCCATCACCCAACATCGCCGCAAAAGAAAGGACGCGCCCCCAGCGCATGAAGTGACTCAATGACTAAAAAAATCCTAACCGTATTCGGCACCCGGCCGGAAGCGATTAAAATGGCGCCGCTGGTACATGCACTTGCAGCCGATCATCGTTTTGAAGCCAAGGTCTGCGTCACCGCCCAGCACCGCGAAATGCTCGACCAGGTACTCAACCTGTTCGAAATTACCCCGGATTACGACCTCAACATCATGCAACCGGGGCAAAGCCTGAACGATGTCACCACCGCCATCCTGACCGGCATCAAGCCGGTGTTGGAGGCGTTCAAGCCAGATGTGGTGCTGGTACATGGGGATACCGCTACCACCTTTGCCACCGCTTTGGCGGCCTACTACCAGCAAATACCTGTAGGGCACGTTGAGGCCGGCCTGCGTACCGGGGATATCTACTCCCCCTGGCCGGAAGAGGCTAACCGTAAACTGACCGGCGCCATTACCCGCTTTCACTTTGCGCCCACCGATACCTCAAGTGCCAACCTGCAGGCCGAAAATATCCCGGCAGAGCAGATCAGCGTTACCGGCAACACCGTCATTGATGCCTTGCTGTGGGTGCGGGACAAAATCGACCAAAACCCGGCCCTGAAAGCAGAGCTGGCGGCAGCCTATCCCATGTTGGGCCCGGATAAAAAATTGGTACTGGTCACCGGCCACCGCCGCGAAAGCTTTGGTGGCGGCTTTGAGCGTATCTGTGATGCCCTGCGCCAGATTGCCGAACAACATCCCGGTTGCCAAATTCTGTACCCGGTCCACCTTAACCCCAACGTGCAAGAGCCGGTCAACCGCCTGTTGCAGGGCGTGGATAATATCCACCTGATCGCGCCGCAGGATTACCTGCCGTTTGTGTACCTGATGACCCAAGCGACACTGATCCTGACCGACTCCGGTGGCATTCAGGAAGAAGCCCCTTCATTGGGCAAACCGGTACTGGTCATGCGTGACACCACCGAACGGCCCGAAGCGATTGCTGCAGGTACAGTCAAACTGGTTGGTACAGACACTGATACCATTGTTATGGAAGTTACGCGCCTGCTGACCGATAACGCCGCATACCAGCGCATGAGCCAGGCTCACAACCCTTACGGCGATGGTCAAGCCTGTCAGCGCATATTAGACTTCATGGCAAAAGCCTGACCTGTCTGGGCAAATTTTGGAGCACCCCGTGGCGATCAAAGAATTTGAACTTGAAAATTTTGGCCCCCTGAAAAAGGTACACGGCCAGTCACTGGGCAGCCTGAACCTCATCATAGGTGCAAACAGCACTGGGAAGACCTTTCTGCTTAAAGCGCTCTACATGATGCTCAGATCTCAGGAAGAAACGGGCAGGGGGGATGATCCGCGTGACTTTGATGAAGTCTTGAGTGAAAAGTGTTACTGGACTTTTCAAGTCGACAAGCTGGGGGATCTTGTCCGCAGAGGGGCTGGAAATCGTCTCAAAGCACGCATGGTACAGGACGATAACTGCGCTTTGGTTATCGATTTTGGACAAGACACCACCAAACGTATCACCCCGGTTCATAACAACCTTGGCCCTCGGGAAGCAAACTCGGTTTTTCTGCCCCCCAAAGAAGTGCTGAGCCTGGCAAAAGTCATCATCAAGAGTGGCTTGCATGATAAAGCCTTTGGCTTTGATGCAACATACACTGACCTGGTGCTCGCGTTGCAAAAGCCGACGCAGATGGGCCGCAACTATGATGCATTCAAGCAGTCCAGAATCAGTCTTGAAAAGATGTTTCAGGGCCGCATCGAGTTTGATGCCGGCAATGACAGCTGGGTCTATCGTAAAGGGAACAGCCGCTTCTCAATACACAGTACTGCTGAAGGCATTAAAAAAATTGCCATACTGGATACTCTACTGGGGAACCGATACTTGTCCCCGGACTCGATCATCTTCATTGATGAGCCTGAGTCCGCATTACATCCGAAAGCGATCAGCCAGTTTTTAGATATCCTGGCAGTGTTGGCAGAGAAAGGAATCCAGGTGTTCATGGCCTCTCACTCCTACTTTGTCGTCAAAAAATTACACCTGCTAGCATTACAGAACAATATCAGTATCCCCGTGTTGATGGGCGATTCAGATGACGGCTGGCAACAAGCTGACTTGAAAGACGGCATACCCGAAAACGGCATCATTGATGAGTCGATCAGGCTGTTTGAGCTGGAGCTGGAGGCATCTGCCTGATGCCTGTTTCCATTGCTGAGTCTGGTGTGACCTTTGGGCCTTACAATGAAGACGACCTGTTTCACATTGAGCGTTGGGTGAAACACAGCAAGCTCGATGAGAAAGGCATCAGCAGTGTGGAATTCATTCTTCACCGTCACGGGAAGACGCCAAAAGTCTTGCTGGTCGAAGCCAAGAGTACGGTCCCAAGAGAGCATAAAAAATTTTATGCCGAAATCGAAAAGAAGTTTGTTGACTCCCTAACCCTCTGGGTAAGCCTGATTCATAACAGGCTGGAATCTGATGGTGAGTTACTTGGCAGCAACCTCTCACAGCAGAGTGCATTTGCACTGCCCCTTAGTCTGCTGCTTGTCATACCAGAGCTGCCAGATGAATTTCTGCAACAGGCCAATGATGCATTCCGTAAGAAAATGACCCATGCAAGGCACCTTTGGGGCCTTGAATATAACTCTATTTTTGTTCTGAACAAGCGCCTTGCACGGCAGCAAGGCTTGATCTAGAAGACACCAAGGACACCCCATGCAATTCAACACCATCTCCGTTATCGGGCTGGGCTACATTGGCCTGCCCACAGCTGCTGTATTCGCATCATGCAAAATCCAGGTCATCGGCGTTGATGTAAACCAGCAGGCGGTCGATACCATCAACCGGGGTGAAATCCACATTGTCGAGCCCGATCTGGACATGGTGGTCCACGCCGCGGTTACCGAAGGCTACCTGCGCGCCACCACCACGCCCGAAGCCGCCGATGCCTTTCTGATCGCCGTCCCGACACCGTTCAAAAACAAACCTGCCGCCCCTGCCCAACCTGTAGGAGCGCAGTTCACTGCGCGACCATTGCCGGAATCCACTACCCCAGAACCCGACCTCTCCTACATCGAATCCGCCGCCAAAGCGATCGCACCGGTCCTTAAACCTGGCAACCTGGTCATTCTGGAATCCACCAGCCCGGTCGGCGCCACCGAACAGATGGCCGAATGGCTGGCCGAAGCGCGTCCGGACCTGACCTTCCCGCAAACCCACGGCGAAGATTCCGATATCCGCATTGCCCACTGCCCGGAACGGGTACTGCCGGGCCAGGTACTGCACGAACTGGTCAAAAACGATCGTGTAGTGGGCGGCATGACCCCCAAATGCTCGGCGCTGGCCTGTGCGCTATACAAGACCTTCGTACAGGGCGAGTGCGTAGTCACCCATGCCCGCACTGCCGAAATGGCCAAGCTGACTGAAAACAGCTTCCGCGATGTGAACATCGCCTTCGCCAACGAGCTGTCGATCATCTGTGACACGCTGGATATCAACGTATGGGAACTGATCGCCCTGGCCAATCGCCACCCACGCGTCAACATCCTTCAGCCCGGTCCCGGTGTGGGTGGCCACTGCATCGCCGTAGACCCCTGGTTTATCGTCAGCAAAACGCCGGAACAAGCACGTCTGATCCGCACGGCCCGTGAAGTCAACGACAGCAAACCGGAATGGGTAATCAACAAGGTCAAACTGGCAGTGGCCGACTACCTGCAGGCCAACCCGGACAAAACCGCTAAAGATGTCACCATCGCTTGCTACGGGCTGGCCTTTAAAGCCGATATCGATGACCTGCGCGAAAGCCCTGCGCTGGCGATTACGCAGCAGATCGCAGAGCTGCACCCCGGCAAAGTGCTTGCAGTAGAACCCAACATCAAAGCTTTGCCTGAAAAACTGCAAAATAGTCTGCAGCTGGTCGATATCGAAAAAGCTGAATCCGAAGCGGATATCAAGGTGTTGTTGGTTGATCATAAAAAGTTCAAGACAAAGGACAATGTAACTGGGCTAGGTAGCGGTTGCATTGATACTAGAGGTGTTTGGTGACATGAAAATCCTCGTCACCGGCGGTGCCGGCTTTATCGGCTCGGCGGTTATCCGCCACATCATCCAGAACACTCAGGACAGCGTCGTCAACGTTGACAAGCTCACCTATGCAGGCAACCTGGAAAACCTGCGTGAAGTCGACAGCTCCGATCGCTATACCTTTGAACAGGTCGATATCTGCAACCGCACTGAACTGGAACGAGTATTTGCCGAGCATCAGCCCGATGCCATCATGCACCTAGCCGCTGAAAGCCATGTAGACCGCTCCATCGATGGCCCGGCTGCGTTTATCGAAACCAACATCGTGGGCACTTACACACTGCTGGAAGTTGCTCGCAGTTACTGGCAAGGGCTGGATGAAGCACACAAGCAGGCGTTCCGCTTCCACCATATCAGCACCGACGAAGTCTATGGCGACCTGCCCCACCCGGCAGAAGCAGACGATGCGACCCAGTACTTGTTCACCGAAACCACCGGCTATGCCCCAAGCTCCCCTTACAGCGCCAGCAAAGCCAGCTCAGACCACCTGGTACGCGCCTGGATGCGAACCTACGGCTTCCCGGTACTGGTGACCAACTGCTCCAACAACTACGGGCCGTATCACTTCCCGGAAAAGCTGGTGCCGTTGATGATCCTCAACGCGCTGGAAGGCAAACCGCTGCCGGTCTACGGCAAGGGCGACCAGATCCGTGATTGGCTCTATGTAGAAGACCACGCCCGCGCACTCTATAAGGCCGTCACCGAAGGCAAAGTAGGCGAAACCTACAATATCGGCGGCCATAACGAAAAGCAGAACATCGAAGTGGTCCACACCATTTGCGATCTCCTACAGGAGTTGGCCCCGGCTGAAACAAGTTACCGCGACTTGATTACGAACGTACAGGATCGTCCCGGCCACGACCGCCGCTATGCCATTGATGCAAACAAGATTCAGCGTGAACTGGGTTGGCAACCGCAAGAAACCTTCGAGTCCGGCATCCGTAAAACCGTGCAGTGGTATCTCGACAACCTGGAGTGGTGCCGCCGTGTGCAGGATGGCACCTACAAGCGTGAGCGCCTTGGGCAGCTCTGATAGCAACTCGTTCAGTCACAAGGACAGACCATGAAAGGCATTATCCTCGCCGGTGGTTCCGGCACCCGTTTGTATCCGATCACCAAAGGCGTGTCCAAGCAACTGCTGCCCATCTACGACAAGCCGATGATCTATTACCCGCTCTCGGTACTGATGCTGGCGGGTATCCGTGATATCCTGATCATTTCTACCCCCGAAGACCTGCCCAACTTTGAAAAACTGCTGGGCAATGGCAGCAACTTCGGCATTCAACTCAGCTACGCCGAACAGCCAAGCCCAGACGGTCTGGCGCAGGCCTTTATCATTGGTGAAGACTTTATCGGTGATGACAGTGTATGCCTGGTACTGGGTGACAATATTTTCTATGGTCAGGGTTTCACTCCCAAGCTGAAACTGGTCGCTGCCCGCACCTCTGGTGCTACTGTATTTGGCTATCAGGTTAAAGATCCAGAACGTTTTGGTGTGGTTGCTTTTGATGAAAATAACAAAGCAATTTCCATTGAAGAAAAGCCCGAACAGCCCAAGTCCAACTACGCCGTAACCGGTCTCTATTTCTACGACAACGACGTGGTGGACATCGCCAAGCAGGTAAAACCCTCGCACCGTGGCGAGCTGGAAATTACCAGCGTGAACCAGGCTTATCTTGAGCGCGGTGATCTGAATGTGGAACTGCTGGGCCGTGGCTTTGCCTGGCTGGATACTGGCACCCATGAAAGCCTGTTGGAAGCATCGCAGTTTGTGCAAATTATAGAGGACAGGCAGGGGTTGAAGGTTGCATGTCTGGAAGAGATTGCATTCAATAACGGTTGGTTAGCTAAAGAACATCTCAAGACTCAAGCGGCTGCACTAAGTAAAAATGGTTATGGACAATATTTGCTGAGACTGGTGGGCGAGCAGTGAGCAGTAAGATATTGCATGTCTGTAATCTGGAAAAGTTCATACCACCATTTACTGATTTCATAGAAGATAATTTCAGTTTGGATGATCATTTTTTTTGGCTAAATGGTGATCATGATAAATACCCGGTCAAACAATATAAATCAAATTATAAGGTTAAAAGAACTAAGACCGGCCAGGTTAAAGGACTTTTGAAGCTGGTTCAGCTTATGCAGGTTTCAGAGAAAGTTATCCTACATGGGCTATCTAACTCCAAAATTATATTGATTCTTTTCTTTATGCCTTGGCTGCTCAAAAAATGCTACTGGGTGATGTGGGGTGGTGATCTTTATGTTCACAAGCTAGGTGAAAAAAACTTAAAATGGAAACTCAGGGAGTTCTTTCGTCGGCCAGTGATCAAAAATATGGGGCACTTGGTAACCTACATACCTGGTGATGTAGAACTTGCTAGACAGTGGTATGGTGCCAAGGGAAAACATCATGAATGCCTGATGTATCTGAGTAATGTGGTTGACCCAAACATTGTTCAAGCAGCACAAGAAAAAACAGAAGGGCACACAAGTATAAATATACTGGTTGGCAACTCCGCTGATCCAAGCAACAACCACATAGAATCATTAGAAAAACTATTGCCCTATAAAGAAGATGAGATAAAAATCTTTGTACCGCTTTCCTACGGTGATCAGGAACACGCTAAAAAAGTTATTGAAACAGGCAATGCGTGGTTTGGTGATAAGTTTGTACCCCTTACGTCATTTATGGCGTTTGATGAGTATCTGAAGTTTTTGAAAAGCCTCGATATCGCAATTTTTAATCATCAGCGACAACAGGCCATGGGCAACACTATTATGCTTTTGGGTATGGGGAAAACGGTGTTTATGCGGAGTGGTGTGAGCCATTGGCGTTTTTTGAAAGGCTTGGGAATTAAGCTGAACGACGTTGAAAAGCTAGAGCTCTGCCGGATCACGACTAAGGATGCAGAAGAAAATGCGAGTCTAATTCGTTCATATTTTTCACGCGAGAATTTGATTCGTCAGCTTAACGGAGTATTAGAGGAATGAAGGAGATTGTAATCTACGGCGCCGGAAGCTTCGCCAGGATGATGCGCCTGTATCTAGATCGAGTTAAAGGTCAAAAGGTAGTAGCATTTTGTGTGGATGAAGCGTTTAAGCGCGATATGAGCTCCTTTGACGATCTTCCTTTGGTAGCATTTGAGAATATCGACCGCCTTTATCCAAAAGACCGATTTTTGATGTTTGTTGCTGTTGGTTATTCCAGCATGCGAAATAGAAGATCGATGTATGAAAAAGCCTGTTTTAAGGGCTATCAGTTTGTTAATTATATCGATAGCAGCGCCATACTGGACGAAACGGTTATTCTTGGGAATAACAATGTAGTCCTTATTGGAAGCGTTTTAGAGCCGTTTTCAAGATTGGGTGATAACAACATTATCTGGTCTTCGGTAACGATTTCGCACGATGTTGATATCGGTAGTCATTGTTTTTTTGCTAGTCAAACGTTGTTGGGTGGTAATTGCAAAGTTGAAGATAATTGTTTTTTTGGTTTTAATTCGACCTGTGTTCAGAATACTGTTATCAAAACGGAATCTATGATTGGATCAAAGTCATTGGTTTTATCAAATACAGATGCGTTTTCTAAGAATCTTGGCATTCCTGCCAAGCTTGTTTCATCGCACAGAGATAAAGGAATAGTCGTAGCATGAAGAAGTTGGCGATTCTCCAATCAAGCTATATTCCTTGGAAGGGATACTTTGATCTGATTAATATGGTCGATGAGTTTGTTTTTTTTGATACAGCACAATATACAAAGAATGATTGGCGAAATCGAAACGTAATTAAGACTAAGCAAGGTAGTAAGTGGCTCACAATACCTTGCGCCCAAAAAAGTCTAGAGCAAAGTATTCTTGAGACAAAAATAACTGACCCAAGATGGGCTCGAAAACACTGGCAGACTCTATCTCAAAATTATTCAAAGTCTAAGTTTTTTGGCGAATATAAAGCGATTTTTGAAGTTTTTTATCTTGGCTGTGATTTTTTGGATTTGAGTACCATTAACTTTAGTCTAATAAAGATTGCAAACGAAATTCTTGGTATAGATACAAAGCTAACCTGGTCGCATGAGTATGAGATTCTTGATGGGAAAACTGAGAAGCTGATTAGTATATGTGAACAGGCGGGCGCCGATGTTTATTTGAGCGGACCATCTGCAAAACATTATTTCGACATGGGACTTGCAGAAGAAAAGGGTATTCAGGTCGAATGGATGGATTACAGCGGATACCCTGAGTATCGCCAGTTACACGAACCCTTCGAGCATGGTGTGACTATTCTAGATCTCATATTTAATGAAGGTCCAAACGCGACACAATACATGAAGAGCTTTGGCTACAATGATTGATTTTAATCGCCCCCCATTCCTCGGAACCGAGCTCGTCTTCGTTGAGGAAGCCATAAAAAATGGAAAACTCTCCGGCGACGGCCCGTTCGGCAAAAAATGTCAGACATGGTTTGAAGAAAATCTGCCCTGCAAAAAAGCACTGCTCAACCCGTCTTGCACGGCGGCATTAGAGCTTGCAGCTTTGCTGATTGATATTCAGCGCGGCGATGAAGTGATCATGCCGAGCTATACCTTTGTCAGCACGGCGAATGCGTTTGTATTGCGTGGCGCGAAAATAGTATTTGTTGATATTCGCCCCGACACCATGAACATTGACGAGCGGTTGATCGAAGCGGCCATTACCGAGAAAACACGTGCCATTGTTCCCGTCCACTACGCAGGTGTTGCCTGTGAAATGGATACCATCATGGAGATTGCCAACCGACATCAGTTATTTGTGATCGAGGATGCGGCACAGGGCATGATGAGCACTTACAAAGGCCAGGCGCTTGGTACCATCGGCCATATGGGCGCATTCAGCTTTCACGAAACTAAAAACTACACCAGCGGTGGTGAAGGCGGGCTGCTTATCATCAACGACGATCAGTTCAAGGAAAGAGCTGAAATCATCCGCGAAAAAGGCACCAACCGTAGCCAGTTCTTCCGTGGAATGGTCGATAAATACCAATGGGTTGATGTCGGCAGCAGCTATCTGCCGAGTGAGCTTCAGGCCGCGTTTCTGTGGGGTCAACTGGAAAGTGCTGAAGAAATCAACACAAACCGACTTGCAAGCTGGCAGGCGTATTATGATGCACTGCTACCCCTGCAAGTAGCAGGTAAAATCGAACTGCCGACACTTCCCGAAGCGTGCACCCACAATGCGCACATGTTCTACCTCAAGGTGGCAGATCTGGAAGGGCGTACTGCATTGCTTGAGCACCTCAAGGCGAACAATATATTAGCGGTTTTTCATTATGTTCCACTGCACACGGCTGCCGCTGGTATGCAGTTCGCACGTTTCCACGGGGAAGATCGTTACACCACCACGGAAAGTGAACGCTTGATCCGTTTGCCTATGTATTATGGGCTGTCTATGAATGATCAAGCGCATGTGATTACAGCGGTTAAAGAGTTTTACATGTGACGCCACGTAAAATAGCAGCCTTTGCAATAGGCCCGATCGGTGGTGCACTGCTGGGTCTTATCACGCTCCCGATTATAACCTGGTTCTTTTCACAGGAAGATATCGGCAGAATGGCGATGCTAAATGTTGCTATTGGCTTGAGCACTCTCCTTTTTAGCCTAGGACTGGACCAGGCGTATGTACGTGAATTTCATGAGGTTATCGATAAACCTGCGCTGCTTAAACGCTCTCTATTGCCAGGCCTGTCAATCCTTCTGGCAACACTACTGATTTTGCTGTCATTCGGCGGTGCTCTTGCAAACTGGCTTTTTGATCGCCCCGAATGGCAATTGAGCTTGCTGATTGCGACTGTATTGCTGACTGCATTTGTATCCCGCTTCCTGTCATTAGTGCTGCGGATGAACGAGCAGGGACTAGCCTATTCAATGAGTCAGTTAATGCCAAAAATGCTATTCCTCGCTATCGTTGGTGGCTATGTTTTGCTAGGTGCTGATAAAAATTTGACCAACCTAGTGATAGCAAACACAGCAGCTATTTTATTTGTCTGTACAGTATTGTTGTTCAATACACGCAGAGAGTGGATCGCAGGTATAACAGGTTCACTTGACCTTAAGCATTTGAAAGAAATGCTGCGTTTTGGACTTCCATTGATACTAGGAGGCATTGCCTACTGGGGTCTGACAGCAATTGATAAAGTATTTTTACGTACATTGGCAAGCTTCGAAGAACTTGGCATATATTCAGTTGCCGTGAGTTTTGCAGCAGCGGCTGTCATTCTGCAAAGTGTCTTCTCCACTGTTTGGGCTCCCACTGTATATAAATGGGCTAGTAAAGGTGAAGGACTTGAAAATGTACACAAAGTAAATCGCTACATACTGGGTCTTGTTGTACTGATATTCTGCCTAGCAGGTCTACTTTCATGGGTCGTAACATTGTTTTTACCTGCTAGTTATTCTGAAGTTCAATGGATTCTGGTGGCATGTCTTGGCGCACCATTATTATATACGCTCTCAGAAACAACTGTAGTGGGCATAGGCATATCACGCCGTAGCATTTTTGCCATGCTGGCCGCCTTGATTGCCTTTGTAGTCAATCTTGTAGGAAACTGGCTGATGATTCCAAGCTTCGGTGCTGCGGGTGCGGCAGTCAGTACTTGCATATCATTTTGGGTGTTTTTCATACTACGCACAGAGTTTTCAATCTATCTTTGGAAACCGATGCCAAGGTTGCTGCTATACGGATACTCAGCTTTGGTGGTAGCAGGAGCTAGCATCTTTACATTATATGGCGCCCGCATCTATTCATTGATGCTGGCGTTTTGGGGCCTGTTGTTTGTTGGAGCTTTGATTAGCTTTAAAGCGGAAGTGCGTGAAGCCGTAGGATTTGTAACTGCAAGATTCACTAAATCATCCAAAAGTTAAAAGCGAACTTAAAGCCGTACTCGAAACTGTAGAGCACGATCAATCTTGACGTCAATAAACTCAAATTTAATAAATACTAAATATTCAATAATATGAAAATACTAATAGTATCTTTTTTTGATCTTGAAGAAACAACGCCAAGAGCTTTTCGGGCAAAATCACTGTACAAGACACTAAGAAACCTCGGTCATGAGGTGGAATTTATCTCAGCTCGAAAAAATAGTAAATTAGAAAAAAACGTTAAACTCAAGCAGCCAGTATCAAAAATACGACGATTAATGCGGTCCGCTATAGGTGGCGTATTATCAAAATCACTACCAGATGGGAAAAATTTTTTTGAGGCCATAAAATTAATATTTGAGATTAAATCAAAATATGTGGATTTAACAATATCTATCGGCCTCCCATTTACCGTGCATCTTGCTACTTGGCTGGCTATTAAATCAAACCGTTTAGAAACAACCTATGCTGTGGCTGATTATGGCGATCCTTACAGCACAAACCCAGTCAGTAAAAAACCGTTTTATGCTAGAGGTTTGGAGCGGATCATACTAAAGGAATTTAATTACGTGACTGTGCCTATAGAATCATCAGCAGTCGCCTATGAAAATATACTGGTGCCAGCTGGCAAGATAAAAGTAATCCCGCAAGGCTTTGATTTAGAAGCCGATTATTCGAAAAACTATAAAAAAAACCCCATTCCATCTTTTGCTTTTGCTGGCGCATTATATAAGAAGATACGCGATCCTTCAGCCTTTCTTGATTTTTTATCAAAAATTGAACGTGATTATGTTTTTCATATCTACACTGATCTTTCTAACTCACACACAATAAGTATTTTGGAACCTTACATATCAGAGCTAGCGGGGCGCATGAAATTACATGCAAAGATTCCACGCGATGAATGTCTTGAAATTCTCTCCCGTATGGATTTCTTGATAAACTTCTCCAATGCAACAAGTATTCAGGCGCCAAGTAAAATTGTTGATTATGTGCTCTCGTCTAGGCCTTTCATAACAATATGTCAGGAAAATTTTGATATGAATGAGTTTATTGCCTTTCTCAATAATGACTTTACCTCGTTTGTGGAGCCGAATATATCTCAGTACAACGAGATTAATGTAGCAAGAAAATTCGCTCAATTAGCAAGCCCCGATGCTCCCAAAAAAGGGGATAGCGTAAAAAATGTGTTCAGCTAGTATAATCATCGGATGATGCCATTAAACTGGTGGCAGTTTAGGTCTGTAAATCTTAGTTAGAAGCCCGTCATAGCTGTGCCTCTTCCTGCAGGTGCTGCCGCTGGGTTAATAGAACTCGAATAGTAATTGAGCAGTATTTATTCCAGATTTCCTGAATTCAGATAATAACCGCAACACTCATGTGATGAACCTGGTCGGAAAGAGGCCAGCTACCGAAATGTGGTAGCCTTGTTTTTCGACCAAAAAAAACGAGTTTTCCACATGAGTTATCGGCAGCTGACCGAGGGCCAACGATACCAGATTTCTACGTTGCTCTCACTGGAATTTTCACTAAGAGAAATCGCTAAAAAACTTAACATTGCTCCATCGACTGTCAGTCGGGAGTTACATAGAAATACAAGTACAGCAGGTCAATATGACCCTAATACAGCTCAAAAACGTGCATTAATGCGCCGCTTGCAGTCAAAACCTAGGCGAATATGTGAGAACACAAAGAGTGCCGTTGAGTTCATGCTGAAGTTAGATTGGAGTCCTGAACAAATATCTGCTATCTGTGGCCGCATCGGTTATCCAGTGAGTCACGAGTGGATCTATCAGCACATACTAAACGATCACGATCATGGTGGTTCGTTGTTTACACATCTAAGGCATAAGCTAAAGCGCTATAAAAAACGGTTGCATAAACAACGTGGTCGCATTCTAGGTCGTCGCTCAATACATGATAGACCTGAAATCATTAATCAACGAGGCCGCTATGGTGACTGGGAGATCGACACTGTCATTGGTAAACGAGGAACAGGTGTTATCGTGACTCTATTAGAGCGTAAGAGTCGGTTTTATTTGGTCAGAAAAGTAGATACCAAACATGCGGGTGCAGTGGCTGATGTAGCAATCGAAATGCTCCAGCCTTTTAAAGAACTCGTTCACAGTATAACCGCCGATAACGGTTTAGAATTTGCTGATCATGAGCGTATTGCCCGTGAGCTTGAAACTGATGTTTACTTCGCAGATCCATATGCGTCATACGAACGCGGTGCAAACGAAAATGCCAATGGGCTCTTGCGTCAGTATATACCCAAGGGTACAGATTTACGGGGCCTCAGCCAGTCGCTGATAGAGCAGTTTCAATCAAGGTTAAACCTGCGGCCAAGAAAAATATTAGGGTTTATTCAACCTGATGTAATTTTTAAAGAGCAATTGCAACACACCATGAGCGGGTGTTGCAGTTATTAGTTGAATTCACGTTTTTAAAAAAGGTAGGCGAGTTGAAAGTTTCTAAAATCAGTTTCATAGTCGCAATCACTTTATTTTTTTTGATGTCTAGAGTCGCCATCGACGTTATTTGGTCTGATAGTAAACCAGCTACAGTTGTAGGGTACTATACAGTTTTTGGGCTTCTGTTATCAGTGTTCTTTTTAAAGCAAGGTAAGACGAATGCCAAGCTTATCCCATTAGTGATTTTTTTGTTTCCATGCACATTGTTTGCAAGCCAGATTAACAGCGAAGTTCCTCTATTCGTACACATTAAATTCGCGCTGACAGTCTTTATTCCTTGCCTTTTTTTGGTTTCTGTTACAAATGTACCTGGGTTGATGTATCAAGCAAGTCTAGTGTACAAGAAATATCTTTCGTTCGGAGTCATTTTTTTACTAATGATTGCTTCCTACATAAGCTATATTCAAGAGGCGATGCCAGGAGAGAGCTACTATCAGCACTATTTAAATACACCCAATCATGTAATTGCACAGTCACACTTAAAAGCCAGCCTCCCATTAATTACCTCGGGCCTTCTTTGGGTAGCAATCCCTTTTACTTTGATCTTTGCTTTGAACGTACGGTCGGTGATGCTTGCTTACATTATGAGCTTGATCGTTACGCACAGAAATCTTCTCCTTATGAAGAATACGTTTCGAAAGTTGATAATATGGGGACTACCTTTATTGATCCTGATATTGGTTAATGTGGATTGGGTTGAAGTTTACGACAGGGTCGTTTTTAAGGGGCGAGATGCTGCTCATGCAGGTAGCGTTATAGATGCCGCTTCAAGCGGTCGCCTAAGTATTTATAAATTTTATTTGACATACATTGAAGAAAATTTTGGAATAAAAGAATGGATCGCTGGGGTTGGTCCTATTTGGTTGCAGCCAGGTGGTCCTTCTCTCTCTGCACATAATGATGTCCTCAATATTTTCATTTCATTTGGATTGCTTGGACTAATAAGCATAATTTCGTGTTACTGGTATTTTTATAGAATGCTATCAATTTCTGGGAAGTTAATATTTGCTATATCATTTTCAGTGTTGTTTATCACTAACGGCGTAGTCTTTCATCAGTCTAATGTGCTTTTCTCTCTTCTTTACATCTTTGGGTACCTCGAAAGAATTCCTTCACAGCACCGGTAGCTATGTTATACCTATGCTGCATGTACGTCCTAAGTTACCGCCGGTTAATAACCAGTATCTCGAAGTTAACCGCTTTGAACAGCCAATTTAACTCCATATTTAGGAAGCATACCCCGAAAGTTTTTTACCATATATGTAGCGATAACTTAAATGGTGGATGAAAATTCTTCATGAAATTTAAGTATGAAGCTATGGCATTCAGTTTTATATAACTGCTCATTTTTATTTCTTAGTAGAGGTTAAATGAAAAGAATTCTTATTTGTGGGCCTTTGCCGCCACCTATCGGTGGTGTTTCTGTTCATGTAAGTCGCCTGTTTGATTTATTATCTAATAATAGCTTTCATGTTGCTATTTGTGATGAATCTTCTATACGAAAATATGATTTTCTTAATATAAGAAGCTTATCCTTTATAAAATACATAAGGCTTGTCAAGAATTGTGATATTGTTCATATACATTCTTCTGTTTCACTATTTCGCTTAGTACACCTTTTATTTTCATTCATATTTAGAAAAAAAATTATTGTTACAATCCACTCATGGCGCTCAGGATGCGTCAATAGTTTTTTGTGGCGCAAAATTTTAAATTTAGTAGCTGATAAGGTTGTTGTGGTAAGTAAGGATATAAAACAAAAACTTTCAATTGACGAGTCAAAAATTGAAGTTCAACCTGCATTTATCCCACCCCAATCCCACTCTTCTGAGATGCCTTTAGATATACTTGATTTTATTAGCAAGGCACGTGACGCACACAAAAAAATTATTGTTTCCAATGCGTTTAGATTAGCGCAACACAACGGTCAAGATCTTTATGGTCTTGATCTATGTGTTGAAGCTTTTTCGAATATTGAAATAAACTCACAGGCTGTATTGGTATTTATTATATCTGATCCTGAATATAATCATGCTCAAATAGAGAAAATCATGGTGTCTGTCAAATCACAAAGGCTTGAATCTTGTGTGCTAATTTACCGCGGCGCTATCGACTTTTTTAATTTGCTTCAGCATGCAGATGTATCTGTTAGAGCGACTAATACTGATGGTGATGCACTTTCTGTCAGAGAGTCTATTTACTTAGGGGTTCCATGCATCTCTTCAAATTGTGTAAAGCGCCCTAAAGAAGCAATTCTTTTTAATAATAGATCTGTAAAATCTCTTACGGATAAAATAGTGAAAACGATTACTATAAAAGAAAACTCTAATACATTTGATGCTACTAATTATTTTGATATCTACAGAAAGATTTACTTAGGAAAATGAATGAAACAAGTCACCCAAACCCTCCGCACCGGTGTTGTCGAAGTCAACGATGTTCCTGTTCCCGCGCTGTCCGATAAATATGTTTTGGTTCAAAACACTACCTCGGTGATCAGTGCCGGCACAGAGAAAACCAAGATCGATATGGGCAAGAAAAGCCTGCTGCAAAAAGCCAAGGCCCGCCCCGATCTGGTCAAGCAGGTGATCGGCAAGATCAAAACCGAAGGGCTGAAAAAGACCCTGCAAACAGTTAACTCTCGTCTCGACTCGCCTTCACCACTGGGCTACAGCTGTGCCGGCACGGTGGTGGCGGCCGGTGGTCTGGTCGAAGGTATCCAGCCGGGTGATCGTGTGGCCTGTGGCGGTGCCGACTATGCCAACCATGCAGACTTTGTGGCAGTGCCGAAAAACCTTGTGGTTAAGGTGCCCGATAACGTCAGTGATGAAGAAGCCGCCTTTACCACGGTGGGATCTATTGCCCTGCAGGGTGTACGCCTGGCCGAGCCGCTGCTGGGTGAAACGTTTATGGTTGTGGGTCTTGGGCTGTTGGGGCAGATTGCGGTTCAGTTACTGAAGGCTAATGGCTGCAACGTGATCGGCACCGATCTGGATTCTGTTCTTGTCGCGCGTGCTGAGGGCTTTGGCGCAGTGGGTGTGCCGCCGGGTGCGGATGTGGTGTCTATCTGCAATGCCATGACGGCAGGGCAGGGGGTTGATGGTGTGCTGGTCTGTGCCGGTAGCTCCAGCAATAGCATTATCGAGCTCTGTGGTGAGGTCACCCGTGAAAAGGGCCGAGTGGTTGTGGTCGGCGCGGTGCGTATGGATATCCCGCGTGAGGATTACTTCAAGAAGGAGATCAGCGTGGTGATCTCCCGTTCCTATGGGCCGGGCCGGTATGATCCAGTGTATGAGGAGAACGGTAACGATTATCCACTGGCTTATGTGCGCTTTACCGAACAGCGCAATATGCAAACCTTCCTCAGCTTGGTGTCGCAGGGCAAGCTGGATGTGAAAAGCCTGATTACGCACCGCTTTGATGTGGACCAGGCCGCCACGGCGTATGCCTTGATCGAAGGGGCCAAAACCGAACCGTATTTGGGCATCGTGTTGCAATACCAGCCGCAGCCTTATCAGCCGAGTCAATCCAGCCGTATTGCCGTGTCGTCAGCCCCTGTTACCGGCGACAAGGTTAAGCTCTCTTTCTACGGTGCCGGTAACTACGCAACGGCCAGCCTGCTGCCCCCGATGCAGGCCAGCGGTCAGGTGGCTTTCAGCGGCTTGGTCACCGCCAGCGGCCGTTCGGCGCAGGGTGTGGCCAAGCAATTCGGCTTCGGCTTTTGTGCCGGCAGTTATGATGAGTTGTTGCAGGGTGATACCGATGCCATTGTGGTCACCACGCGCCACGACACCCATGGCAGCGCTGTGCGTGATGCACTCAAAGCCGGCAAGCATGTGTATGTGGAAAAGCCCCTGGCAATGAGTGTGGCTGAACTGGCTGATATTCATGCGGCCCACCGCGAAGCCGCCAAAGCACAGGTAATGGTGGGCTTTAACCGCCGCTTTGCCCCTGCGACCGAGAAGGTGCGTGAGCATTTCGATGGCGTTAAAAGCCCGCTGGTGGTGAACATCCGCATCAATGCAGGACACATACCGGCAGACCACTGGATACAGGACCCACACACCGGCGGTGGCCGCATGATTGGTGAAGGTTGTCACTTTATCGACCTGGCTTCAGCTCTGGTGCGTAGTAACGTGAAAACCGTGTACGCCGTGGGCAGCGCCAAGGCAGAGAAGTCAGCTCTGCTGAATGACAACCTGTGCGTGACGCTGACCTTTGCCAACGGCAGTGTGGCCAACATCACCTACACCGCCGATGGTTCCAAAGCGATGCCGAAGGAGTACATCGAGGTGTTTGGCGGTGGCCGCTCGGCGCAGATTCATGACTTCAAGGAGGTATCCCTGTTCAGTGGCGATACCGACAACAAAACCCTCAAGCTCGGTGTACAGGACAAGGGCCAGAAAGCCATGATCGCAGCTTGGCTGGATGCCCTGAAATCAGGCTCCCCCTGTGTTGATTACGATTGCCTGATGACAACCAGCTTGGCAACCGTCATGGCGGTCGAATCCATGGCCGTGGGTATGCCGCTGCAGGTGGAGTTGGGGGTGTTGGAGTTGAATGGTTGATCTGTACGCAATTTGGCGTACAATGAGGTTGTTATGGGCTACAAGGATGTTAAGGCTCTTGTACTGACCTGCTTGCAGTCAGGCAATATCCTTCACGCAAGCAGAGGTGATATTGATACCAAGAACCTGCTTTGCACCGGACAGGTTACGTCGGAAGAGGTCGCGGAAATTATTCGGCGGTCGCGTGGGAGTGATTATGTATGCAGTCCCCACCACAGTGTCAGTGGGGTGGATGTGCATATCATTCAGAGGTCGCATAAGGGTGTTGCTTGGTACATCAAATGGTACTTCGTTGAGCCAAACAGTATTTTTATCAGCGTGCATCATTGAGGTGGCAGCATGAAAGTGTATAAAGTGGGCGATTCACAGACCGTGATTTGTGAACATTGCGGCACGCTTGAGCGGGCAACTTTCAAGCTGAGGGATGTGCCTTTCAGCAATGCTAGCGGCATTGTCAAAAACGTATTGGTGGGTGTGTGTGATTGCTGCGACCAGGTTTGTGTAATACCGCATCAATCGACCCCTGCGATCCGTAAGCAGCTGGATTGTCAGCGTAAAGCTGTCGAAAGCCGCTTGCCGGCCCATATGCTTGATATTCTTGGCCTTGCCGCCTCTGAATTGGGCGCTGATACTGACTTTGTGCCAACACTGGTCAAATACTACATCCACCTGTTGGCAACCCACCCCGAGGGTGCCAATCAGATAGGTGAATTGCTAAAAAGTGAACTGGCCAGTGGTAAGGCAGACAAGCGGCTCTCTTTGAAGGGTAGACGGGTTGCAGAGGAGCTGGAAGCAGTCAAAGCAACGACCCGAATCAAGACCACCACTGAGCTGATCAAGGCTATCGTTCTCAAGATCAACGACGATATTCTGCTCAATAAGCGGGCCAAGCCGTTGGCTGAGTTGAAAAATGTTATCGCTGCCATTGCTTGACATAGCCTCCTTGAATCCAGCTTTGAGCATCTGAATCAACACGTTTTCCCTGACGGCACCCCTATTCAGGGGCTGCCGCTCAATACTTTGGTTGATCTGTTTATGATCCATACACTTGCGCTGAATGACCGCCTGCTGTCCGCTGTACGGGCAGACAGCTTTGCCGGTTATGACCCGTTTGATTCCCTCAATAGCCGAATGCTGCAGGCAACTCCGTTCAAGCGCAGTGAGTTTGTCCGTCTTGCCTGGCTGCAGTTGGGTAAACGCTCGCCCATCAACCTGCGACCGCTGTTGGGCGTGCCCAAAAAGCGTAACCCCAAAGGTGTGGGCCTGTTTATTGCGGGCCTGCTGCAGGATTACCACCGCACAGGTGATACACGCTACCTTGGCGAAGCGCGGGAATTGGCTGATTGGTTGTTGACGCAGCGAAGTGACCCTGATGAATGGCAGCACAGCTGTTGGGGCTATCACTTTGACTGGCAAGCCAGGGCGTTTTATGTGCCTGCGGGTAAGCCGAACATTATCACCACGGTCTATGTGGCGCGCGCACTGTTCGAGCTGGGCGAGCTGATAGGTGATAGCAGGCTGGTTGATGTCGCTTTGGATGCGGCGCGTTTTATCTCATGCCACTTGTTCACCCAAGTGGATGGACGCAGTTTTTATGCCTACATCCCCGGTGAAACCGCCTTTGTGCATAACGCCAGTCTTTGGGGAGCGGCCTGGTGTGGGTTTGCCGGCGTGCGTTTGGGAGATCAGGCATTGGTCGAACAGGCATTGAGCGTTGCGCAGCAGTCGGTCAATGAACAGCGCGAGGATGGTGCCTGGGTGTACGGTGCACGGCACCATCATCAGTTTATCGACGGCTTTCATACCGGCTACAACCTGGAAGCCTTGTGTATGCTGCGTGACGCTACCCAGACCGATCGGTTTGATAACGCCATTCAGCGCGGTTATCGCTACTACGTTGACAACTTTTTTGAGTCCGATGGAACGGCAAAGTACTACAACACCAACCGTTACCCCATTGATATGCACAGCTTCGCCCAAGCGGTATTTACTCTGCTTAAAGTGGGCGGTGGTGTTGCAGATCGTCAGCTTTGTGACAAGGTTGTGCAGCGTGCGATTGAGCTGATGTACCAGCCGAAAAAAGGGCAGTTCATCTATCAGAAGACGCGTTGGGTAACTAACCGAATCAACTACACACGTTGGACCCAAGCCTGGGCGTATTATGCGTTGGCGTTTTATAACCGGCATACAGCCGATGGTAATAAGTCTGCATCGACAACGGCCAATAAGGTGTGTGCTGAATGAACAGGATTGAGTTGCTTAACTGCCCCATGGACGTAGCGAGCATGGAGGAAACGGTCGGTCTGATCGATGCAGCTGTGGCGGCGGATCGTTTCACCCAGCATGTGGTCGTCAATGTCGCCAAGATCGTCAATATGCAGCAGGACCTACAGTTGGATGCCTCGGTGCGCGAGTGCGACATTATCAATATTGATGGTATGGGTGTAGTACTCGGCGCGCGGCTGCTGGGTCATAACGTACCCGAGCGGGTGGCCGGAGTGGATCTGTTCCACGAACTGCTGGCGATGAGTGCAAGCAAGGGCTACCCGGTTTACCTGCTGGGTGCAAAAGATGAGGTGGTTGGTGAAACCGCCCGCCGTGTGCAGCAGCTGTACCCCGGCCTCAAGCTGGCCGGTTACCACCACGGCTACTTCTGGGATGATGAGGAGGCGATGGTTAACAAGGTGCGGGAATCCGGTGCACAGCTGTTGTTTGTCGCCATCACATCGCCCAAGAAAGAGAACTTCATCAACCGCTGGCGTGATCAATTGGGCGTTACCTTTGTCATGGGTGTGGGTGGCACCTTCGATGTAGTGGCCGGTAAGGTAAAACGTGCTCCTGTGTGGATGCAGAAGTGGGGCCTGGAATGGCTGTATCGTGTTATTCAGGAACCACGCCGTATGTGGAAGCGCTACCTGGTGACCAACAGCAAGTTTGCCTGGATGTTGTTGAGGGCGAAGTTGGCAAAGTGGTTGGGTAAGGCATGACAGATACAATCCTCGTCACCGGTGGCGCCGGTTATATCGGTTCACATACAACACTGTGCCTGCTGGAAGCCGGTTATGAGGTGGTAGTACTGGATAACCTCTGCAACAGCTCGGCGGAATCATTACGCCGCGTGGAGCAGATCTGTGGCCGTGCGCCGTTGTTTGTGCAGGGTGATATTCGCGACCGCGCCTTGATGGACAGGCTGTTTGCCGAGCATAACATCAGTGCGGTGCTGCACTTTGCCGGGCTGAAGGCGGTCGGCGAGAGTGTCGAACAGCCGCTGCGTTACTATGAGAACAATGTGGCCGGCAGTATAACCCTGTGCCAGGCGATGGCGGCGGCGGGGGTGTTTACCCTGGTGTTCAGCTCATCGGCCACGGTGTACGGCGAGCCGGATACCATGCCGATCCGTGAAGATTTCCCCACCGGCGAGCCGACCAACCCTTACGGTCGCTCCAAATTGATGGTGGAGCAGGTGCTGGCCGATCTATCCCGTTCGGACAACCGCTGGCGCTGTGCCCTGTTGCGCTATTTCAATCCGGTGGGGGCGCATGAAAGCGGCCTGATCGGTGAGGATCCCAAGGGGATTCCCAACAACCTGTTGCCCTACATCAGCCAGGTGGCGATCGGCAAGCGCGAGGCACTGGCGGTGTTTGGCGATGATTACCCCACAGTAGACGGCACCGGTGTGCGCGACTACATCCATGTAGTGGACCTGGCCCGCGGCCACCTGCTGGCGCTGCAGTCACTGACCGAGCGCAGCGGGGTGAACATCTGGAACCTGGGCACCGGCAACGGTTATTCGGTACTGCAGATGGTACAGGCGTTCGAGCAGGCCTCCGGCCGCCCGGTTCCATACCGCATCGAACCTCGCCGTGCAGGGGATATCGCCGAATGCTGGGCAGACCCAGTCAAGGCGCGCGAAGAGCTGGGTTGGCAGGCCGAACGGGGCCTGGATGTGATGATGCAGGACACCTGGCGCTGGCAATCACAGAACCCGGAGGGGTATGGTTCGATGTAGGAGCGACATTTATGTCGCGACCCTGCTTAGGTCGCGAGGTAAACCTCGCTCCTACAGGGTGGGTGCATTGTTGTTGTGTAGGAGCGACATTCATGTCGCGACCCGTTTGAGTCGCGACCATTTTTCATTCCAAGGAGGGAATAATGAAAAGGCCAGGATATGCCGCGCTTCGCAAAGGGCGCTGCTCGCTCGTGAATCATGTCTATCATCTGACGGCTGTAACTGCGCATCGCACGCCTTTTTTCAACGATTTTTATCTGAGCCGCCGGTTGATCACCGCGCTGCATGAGACTGCCGCTGACGCTGAAACCCTGGCATATGTGGTAATGCCGGATCACTTTCACTGGTTGATCAGGCTGCAACATGAACAGGCCGATATCTCCCGGTTGGTTCAAGGCGTCAAAGCGAAAACCACGTACTACTACCGGCGCCAGTTTGGCCCCCGACCGATATGGCAAACCGGATTTCACGACCGCACACTACGCCGCGATGAGCAGATTCTAAAGGTTGCGCGCTATATCCTTGCCAACCCGCTGCGCGCGGGTATCGCAACCCGTTTGGGCCAATACCCGCATTGGGATGCGATTTGGGTGTGATGTGTGGGGCCGGGTCGCGAGATAAACCTCGCTCCCACATGCCCCACTCCCACAGGATGTTGGTGCATTGTTGTGATGTAGGAGCGATCTTCAGATCGCGACCTTGCTTTAAGCATTGACATAGGGTTTTTATGTGGCATTAGGCATATATCGGTGATATTTTATTCCTTTAAAGGGCTTTTTTTTATAAAAAATGACGATTAGGAAGATTTTCTGCGTGTTGGGGCGGGCTGGGGACTGATTTGGCGAATGAGTTGATAGGTTATGCGTACTTGGCCAATCTCCCGGCTGTTCAGGCACAGGAGGTTGAGGTCGAGTGCCGGGTAACATCGGTTAAGAAAAAAGAGATTATCGGTGGTGTTATAGCCATACCCAGGGCGCTCATGCCATCGCCCGTCGACTCTGTACTGGGTCATATTCTTTTTGCGCTCAAGCATGAAGGGGTGAACCTCCAAATCCTTGCCCAAGCACTCCCGCTGATTCCCGCAGAGGAAATGTTGTCAGCCTTTTCTGCATCACCAAATGGAAAATATATTCGTGTGGCGTGCTACCTGTGGGAGCACTTTACACACACTGTTTTGGCCCGTGACGCCGAGGATATTCCAGGTAAGTATCAGCCACTGTTTGACCCGGAGCGTTACATTACCTGTGAGGGCGAACGCAATCGCCGATGGAAGGTGTTATTTAACGGCTTGGGAAGCATCGATTATTGTGTCACTGTCCGGAAAACAGAGCTGATACAGGCGGGTATCTCAAAGCAGGTGTTGGATGGGGTAAGGGACTTCACCGAGCAGCTCGATCCTCAGATGCTGCATCGAGCGCTGGCGTGGGCGTACTTGAGTGAAACCAAGAGCTCGTTTGAAATAGAGAAGGAGGTCCCGGACGACTCCAAAGCCCATCGTTTTGTGAACCTTCTGAAAAAAGCGCATGAGAAGCGTTTAATTGATGAAGATTTTCTGGTCGACCTGCAAAACCAGATCATCTCCAATAAATTTGACTGGGCAAGTTCCTTCCGATTGGAACAGAACTACATGAGCAATGGCTATGGGGCCGCGGGGGTAACCTATATTCCGCCACCGCCGGATTTGTGCCGCACCCTCATGGAGCAGTGGATGGGCTTTGCGAATCAACTCCCCGCTGGATCGGTTGATCCGATCATCACCAGTGCTGTGATCTCCTTTGGGTTTGTATTCATCCATCCTTTTATGGATGGAAATGGCCGTATATCGCGTTTCATGTATCACCATGCTTTGTGCCAACAGGGGAGGCTGGATAACGGATTGATACTTCCAGTCTCGGCGGTGCTGCGTGATCGTGAGCTGGATTATTTGAATGCGTTGACTTCTTTTTCGGAAAAGACCCGGCGTTTCTGGAACGTCGAGTGGATAAGCGCTGATGAGGTGTACTGTACTTTCACTGGCCACGACGCAATTTATCGGTACTGGGACGGTACCGCCTGTGCTGAGCTGATGTTCAGTGCCAGCGAAGAGGCTGTTGAGCAGTACATGAAAAAAGAGGTCTCGTACCTACAGCGCTATGATCAACTTAAACGTCGCATTGATCGTGAGTTCGACGTTGCAGATAAGGTCCTATCGGCTTTGGTCATGCTATGCCTTGATCAGAAAGGACGGGTTTCTCAAAAGCGGCGTGATCAATACCAGTATCAAGTACCGGAAGACCTCTTTGATGCAATTGAAGAGGCTTACCGAGAGTTGTTTCGAGAGAAGGATAGCGGTGAAGCGACCGCTGATCAGCCCGAGTAGCCTCCTCTTTGCTTTGGACAGCTAGTGCCACCCAAAGCGCAGCGTAACCTAAGATACCGCGATTCAATTCTGCAAAGCAGAATGTGTCGTTGGAGTGTTCATGTGCAATTCGGTTTTTTCACAATGCCATTGATTTTCAACCGGCCGGTGCGTCTGGCTCTGTTTATGGGCTGTTTGACCCTGCTGCTGTACGGTCTGTTCCGGCCGCAATCGCCGCCGGATCTGTTTAGCCATTCCGATAAGTGGATGCACTTGCTGGCGTTTTGTGCGCTGGGCCTGTGCGCCCGGTTGGCATTTTGGGAGTGGCGCGGGCATTTGGTTTGGCCGCTGTTGCTGTTGAGTGGCCCTTTTCTGGAGTATGCGCAGCAGGTGGTTCAACCAGCGCGGGTATTCAGCGCCATGGATGCTCTGGCCAATACAGCGGGAGTACTGATGGCCATGTTGATATTGTTTGCTGCCGAGAAATGGGTCGCGAGGTAAACCTCGCTCCCACAAACCTCGCTCCTACGCCTCGCGGCGCCGCGTTTTGCGGTGTTGTCCGGCCAGAACCGCCATGGCACACAGGGTCACAAAGGTAGCGGCGTTGGCGGGTATCTGCAGGTTGAAGTCGGTAGAGGAGTGGATCAGGATGCCCAATATCCCCATGGCTGCACCAAAGCCCATACCGCTGCGGTACCAGGATTCGCGTCGCCAGAGGGCCTTCAGTGCATGGTAAAGCGCCAACAATACAAACCCGCCCAGCAGGAGAAAACCGATCAGGCCGTACTCAATGGCAAACTGCAGGTAGTCGTTGTGTGCATGGTCATAATGCAATGGCACATCTGGCCCCGGGTAACGCTGGAAGCTGCTCTCGAAGCTGCCTGCACCAAAGCCGAAGATGGGGCGTTCCATCAACTGTACCCAGCCATAGTCGAACACATCCAGACGTAGCTCGTTTTTACGGGCGATGACTTGCTCGCCGTCCATCACGTTTTCAACTCGGGTGTTGACCAGGCGGTCCTTGAGTTTGTCGAGGCCAAAGAACTGGCTGATCACCAGTACGTCGATGATGATCAGGCTGGCGAGGATCAGGCTGTTGCGCAGGCGATTTTCCTTGTTGAGCAGGATAAACAAGGCGCCCAGAATCATCAGCGAGGCAAAGAAGGCGGTGTTGCCCATGCGCGAGCGGGTCATGACCAGCGCGATCACCATGATCACCAGTCCAAGTCGCAGCCGTGCCTTGGGGCCCATCAGCATTTCCAGCAGGTTGGTCCAGCGGAAAGGAGCGCCGTCACGCAGTGCCAGTAACAGGCCGATACCCACGCCCAGGGTCATCACGAGATAGCCGGCCAGGTGGTTGCGGTTAACGAAGGTGCCGGTGGCGACGCCGAAGTAGCTGTCTTTGGGTACGAAGAACAGCCATTCAATACCGGAGAGTGTCATCAGGCTGCCATAGAACCCTTGCAGAGTGCCGCTGACAACCAGTGTTGCTGCCAACAGTGTCAGGCGGTTACGGGTGTGGAACAGGCCGATAATCAGGATAAACAGCAGGCTGTAGCCTATGCCCAGCATAAGATAGTGCAAGGTGCGCCCCGGATCGGTACTGATCCCGCTGAGCCATTGAATCACGGTCCAGCCCTGCACCAGCAGTAGCAGCCCGAACAGTGGCAGGGCGGGTTTGAGTGCCGGGTTGGAACTGACGCCTTTCTGCAGTTGTAATATTGACCAGCCGCCGCACAGCAGTGCCGTCAGCAACCAGAACAGGGCTGCCGACCATTCGCGATTGCTGCCCAATGGCAGAGGCAGCCAGAACAGCAGTGCCAGGGTGGCAATGATGAGGCTGGTTTCCAGGCGGGAACGGGGCTGGTTCATGCAGGGGACTGTCCTTGTTTTTTAAGGTGCAATATTCGACAAGGCGAACAATACTAATGACTTGGGCATGGGCTGACCAGTGTTGAGTTTGGCTATAATGCACGCTTTGTGTGCGGTGCGCACACTTTTCGGGCAAGCAAGGGAGTGAGCGTGAAGCGCCATCATTTCGTGGGGGTGTTGCTGCTGTTATCAGTGCTGGTATCCGATTTTCAGGCATTGGCTGATTCACCTTCACATAGCCGGCTGAGTCAGGAGCTGATGACGGATATCGAGACCTGGCAGGCACTCGCACGCCAGGGTGATGCCGATGCGATGTTTAACCTGGGGCAGTTGTTTCGGCGTGGCATCGGTATCGAGGCTGACATTCATCAAGCCAAACTGTTTTACGAGCAGGCCGCCGCGCTGGGGCACTCGGGCGCACAACTGAATCTGGGTACGCTGTATTATTTCGGGCCGGATAACCCCAATATCGAGCAGGCTGCGTATTGGTGGCAACAAGCGGCTGAGCAGGGCGAGGGCCGGGCGCAGTATCAACTCGCGTTGCTTTACCTTAACCTGCCTGAGCCTGACCTGTTGGAATCCCTGGCCTGGATGACGCTGGCGCAGCAGAGCGGTGATGTCAGTGCTGTTCAGGCATTACCCCAGCTTCGCAGCAGGCTGCCCGAGTCGGTGTTGGCTGCATTGCCGCAGCGTCTTGCCGAGATGGAGCCGCGTAAAGTGGCCGATTCGGGCGCAGATGATGCGGCTGTATACCGGGTGCAATTGGCGTCTTTGTCTGATCAGGCCGCCGCCGTGGGCATGCTGCAGCAGTTGAGGCGCGATTATCCCGGGCTGTTGGCGCCTTTGTTGCTGAAGGTGCGCTCGGTTGAACTGGAAGGTAAAGAGATTTACCGCGTACATGCGGGCGCCTTTACAAAACGGGCCGATGCCGATGCGCTGTGCGGTCAGTTGAAGGCGCGGGGGCAAGGCTGTTTTGTGGTTGAAATTCAAACACTTGTTGTATGATTATGTAACAACAAGGTAACAGATTATGCGGCATTTGCGCTGGCAAACGCAGGTGCAACACAATAGAATTGGATCTGAATAGAATTGCTGTTCTGGTTGCAAGCTGGTGGCATCAAAGGAGTAGCAGTGCGACTTGGATAAACATGCAATGGAATACATCGGGCCGGCCCCTTCCCCTGGCAGGTTCGACATACATACTAGTGAGGACGTTATCATGCGCAAAACTCTGACAGCACTTTCTTTGGCTGTAGCTCTGGCCTCTGGCCACGCCATGGCTGATGAAGCTACTTTGCAGGCCGTTCAGGCAACCGGTGTTCAGCCGTCTGCTGAACAGGTTAAAGCACTGGCAACGGCTGAAGGTGAAGCTCTGGCTCAGGCCGTTGCCGCCGTTGTGGCATCTCTGGGTGATAATGCTGTTGCCATCCAGCAGGTCGTGGCAGCTGCAGTTGCCGCATCACCGGCTCTGGCTGTAAGCATCACGGCTGCAGCTGCAACTGCTGCACCTGCTCAGGCCGCTGCCATCGCGGCTGCGGCTGCAACAGCAGCACCGGCGGAAGCAGCCAACATTGCTGCGGCTGCAGCGACTGCGGCACCGGCTGAAGCTCAGGCCATTACAGCTGCAGTTGTTCAGGCTGCGCCCCAGCAAGCGGCTGCTGTTGAATCCGCTGTTGCCAGTGCAGCTGAAAGCTCAACCGGTACTGATACCGGTACAGGCCAGACTACAACGGTTGCAACTACCGCTCAGCCTTCTGCACCGTCCGGCAGCAACACGGTTGCCAGTGACAACTGATCGATTTGATATCAAGCAAATTTGAATCTGATAACAAGGGTAGATCAGTATGCGTAAATTTTTTCCTGTAAAGACACTGGCAGCCGCCATGCTGATGGCCGGTAGTGGCAGTGCGTTGGCTATCGAAGCCGCGTCCATGGACCTGGGTGGTGTGCATTTCACTCCGGTATTGAAGCTGTCCGAGTCGTATGATGACAACTTCCGCGCTACCGGTGGTGCCGGCGAGCAGTCCAGCTGGATTACAACCATCAATCCTTCATTTGAGCTGGCAGCCCGTGATCGCCTGAATGTGTATAAGCTGACCTACAGCTTTAACAGCGACACCTTCCACTCCAGCCATAACGACAACAATATCGACCACCATCTCGACCTGGATGCGCATATGGAGTTCAACTCGCGCAACCGCCTGACCCTGAACGCGGGTTATGACAAGGTTGAAGATGTGGCCGGTACTGAAGTGAACGGTATCAACGACAAGTACCACACCTACAACATTGGGGGTGTGTACGGTTTTGGCGCCGAAGCTGCAATGATGCAGTTTGAACTGGGCGCCAACCAGCAGTGGCTGCGCTACGACAATAACCAGATGCTCAACGGTAGCCTGGTGAATGCGGACAAAGAGCGTGACACAACCACGCTGACCGGTACCGCTTATTACCGTGTGGCGCCGAAAACCCGTGCATTGTTCGAGATGCGCTACAACGATTACGAGTACCAGCAGGCAGGTTCTACGCTTGACAGTGATGCCATGGCGTACCTGTTGGGTCTGACCTGGGATGCCACCGCCAAGACCAGCGGTACAGCCAAGCTGGGTTATTCGAAGAAGAAATTCGATGCCGCCGGACGTGAAGATGTCAGTGGCAGCATCTGGGAAGTGGGTGTCAATTGGCAGCCGCGTACCTATTCAACCTTCAGCCTGAATACCCGTCGCAGCATGGAAGAAGGCTCCCAGAATGCAGAAGATGCGATTGATACCACTCGCACCAGTCTGAACTGGAACCACGCCTGGACCAGCCGTATCTCCAGCGATGTGGGTTATACCTACATGGAAGAAGATTACGAGTACACCGGCGCGAACAGTCGTAAGGATGAAACCCACGAATTTGCTCTGGGCATGAATTACGAGCTGCGCCGCTGGGTCGATGTCGGCATGGGTTACAAGTATCAGGATGTTGAGTCCAACAACGGTGTGGCTGCCGATACCTACGACCGCAACATCTTCATGCTGAAGCTGACCATGGGTCTGTAATCGTTTGGATTTCCGATCTGATCCAAGGGGGAGTTTGACTCCCCCTTTTGCTGTAAAGCTGTTATGAGGCTACAGATACGATGTGTAAAACCTTTTTCTCACGCACGCTTCTGCTGCTGACCTTTTTGCTGCCTGCTGCCTTCGCTGTTGCATCAGGTGATAGCCAATACAAGCTGGCATCGGGTGATGTCATTCGTATCAATGTATTCGGTGAGGCCGATCTGACCTTTGAGCAAATCCGCCTGAATGATGCCGGTACCTTCTCCTATCCCTTTATCGGCGAGGTACGCGCCAATGGCCGCACGGCAGCCGAGTTGGAGCGTATGTTGATTCAGGGCCTTAAGGGTGATTACCTGATTGACCCTAAAGTGTCCGTTACCATCCTCGAATACCGCGACTTTTTTGTGAACGGCGAGGTACGCTCTCCGGGGGGATATCCGTTCAAACCCGGTATGACCTTGCGTACGGCGGTTGCACTTGCCGGCGGCTTGAGTGAGCGCGCATCGGAGAGCAAAATTTCCATTGTTCGCGAAGAAAATGGTGAGCGTAAAACACTTAAAGCCACTATGGATACACCGGTACGCCCGGGTGACATTATTACAATTGACCAGAGCTTTTTCTGATTATGGACAGTAGTCAAACCAGGCCGGAACGCCAGTCTATGGCCCAAACACTGAATGATGAGATCGATCTGCTGCAACTGTGGCAGACCATCTGGCGCCGCAAATGGAGCATTTCCACCCTTACGGTGGTAGTGGCCATGCTGACCGCATTGGTTGTGTTTAGCATGACGCCGATTTTCAAGGCGTCCTCGACTCTTTTGATCGAGCAGAAGACGGCCCGGGCAGTCTCCATTGAAGATATCTATGGCCTGGAGGGTGGCAGCAGCGAGTATCTTCAGACTCAGTTTGAGTTGCTGAAGTCGAGAGGGCTCGCCGAGCGTGTGGTACGTGAGCTGAACCTGACGATGCACCCCGAGTTTGACCCGCGCCAGCAGCCCGAGCCGTTGATTGACCTGTCGGGTTTGTTTGCTTCATTGAATGTCACCAGTTGGTTGCCGATGACAACACCGGATGATCTGGTGGAGTCCGAAGCGCTGGCGGAAGCCCAGATCTTTGATCAGGTGGTCAGAAACTTCATGGAGCGCACCACCATTTCACCGGTAATGAAAACACAGCTGGTTAAGGTCGAGATCGAGATGGCGGACGCCCGCCTGGCGGCTCAGGCTGCCAATGCGCTGGCCAATGGTTATATCGAAAGTCAGTTGGAAGCCAAGCTTGATATGACGCAAACGGCAACCAACTGGATGAATGAGCGCTTGAGCACGCTCAAGGCTAATCTGGATGAGTCCGAGCGTCGGCTGCAGGAGTTCCGCGAAGCGGAAAACCTGGTAGATCTGGCCGGTATCACCACGGTGGCTGGGGGTGAACTATCCCAAACCGGTGACCGTTTGATTGATGCGCGCCGTAACCGTGCGCAAGCTGAAAGCCAGTACTTCCAGGTGCAGGGTATGCGTAATGCGGGTTGGCAGCGACTGTCGACCGTACCGGCTGTGCAAAGCAATACATTGGTGCAGCAGTTCAAGGCGGATGAGGGGCGTGCCCGCTCCCGTGTGGAAGAGCTGTCACGCCGTTATGGCGCCAAACACCCGGAAATGATTGCGGCACAGTCCGAGCTGCGCTCTGCGACTGCCAATCTGCGTTCGCAGGTGGAGCAGGTGGTGGCGTCCATTGAACGCGAATATCAGTTGGCCACTGCCAATGAGCGTTCTTTGCAGGGCTCGTTTGATCAGAACAAAGAGCAGATTCAGGAGATTCAGCGCAAAGAGTTCAGGCTGCGCGAGCTGCAGCGTGAGGTGGATGGTAACCGTTCACTCTACGATACCTTCATGACCCGACTGAGAGAGACTTCGGCGACTTCGGATTTTGAAGCGGTGAACGCGCGTATTGTTGACCCCGCAGTCGAGCCTGAAGATCCGGTCAAGCCCAAGAAAAAGCTGATTGTGGCGATTGCGGCTCTGCTGGCGGCCATGGCGGGCGTGGGCATCGTGTTGCTTCTGGAGTTCCTGAACAATACGTTCAAAAGCACCGAGGATGTGGAAAATCGGCTTAACCTGCCGGTGCTGGGGATACTGCCTTTGCTCAAGGGTAAGCAGCGGGGCGATATTGCCAATATGTTCAAGCGGGACGATGACAAGTCGTTTAACGAGTCGATCCGAACCATCCGCACCGGTGTTGTGCTGTCGGGCCTGGATAATCCACACAAGGTTTTGGTGGTAACGTCCTCCATTCCGGGTGAGGGTAAAAGCTCGGTGGCGGCCAACCTGGCGGCGGCGATGGCGCAGATGGAGCGCGTGCTGTTGATCGATGCCGATATGCGTCGTCCGACTGTTGCCAAGAACTTCGAGTTCCCGGTTGGTACGCCCGGTTTGGCAAACCTGGTAGCGGGTACTGCACGCATGGAAGACTGTATTCAGGAGATGGATGATAACCTGTGCATTATTCCGGCAGGTACGGTGCCGCCCAACCCGTTGGAGCTGTTGTCGTCCAAGCGCTTTGCCAAGGCGCTGGAGATACTGGAAGCGCGCTTTGACCGTATCGTGATTGACTCGCCACCTACTCAGGCCGTGAGTGATGCATTGGTGCTCTCGACCCATGCCAACGCGGTGATCTATGTTATCAAGTCCGAGTCAACGGCTATCCCGCTGGCGAAGCGCAGCATTGGTCAGTTGTTGCAGAATAATGCGCCGGTAACCGGTGTTGTTCTCAACCAAGTGGATATCGCCAAGGCCAAGAAGCAGGGTTACAGCTACGGTGGTTATTATGACTACTACGGCTATAGCGCCAAGGAAAAAGAGGCCTGATAGGGATGGGAATGATCGACCTGCACAACCATTTACTGCCGGGCATCGATGATGGTGCCGAGGATGTCGGTAAATCCGTTGAGTTGGCTCGTGTCGCGGTGGCAAACGGGATCTCGCATCTCGTCTGTACGCCGCATATCCATCCCGGCCGCTATGACAATACACCCGAGACCATTGCTGCTGCGCTGGCTGAGTTCAAGTCGGCGTTACTGGCTGAGTCGGTTGCATTGAAGGTCGCTGCAGCAGCCGAAGTACGTTTCGGGCTTGAGTTGATGCAAGGGATCGCTCAGCAAACTATTCCTTTTTTGGGGGAGTGGCAGGGCCAAAAAGTATTGTTGTTGGAGTTTCCTCACAGCGAAGTCCCTTTTGGTGCCGAAAAGCTGACGCAGTGGATGCTTCAGCGCGGTATATTGCCGATGATTGCCCACCCTGAACGCAATAAGGGCATCATGAAAAACCGCGTGAAACTGAAGCCTTTCTTGCAGCAGGGCTGCCTGTTACAAGTGACGGCCGCTTCGGTTGCAGGACAGTTCGGTGAAACAGCCCGTGGTATTGCTGCGGACTTGTTGACTGAAGGACATGTGACGATTTTGGCTACCGATGCGCATAACCTGACGCATCGGCCGCCCGAATTGAAGCCGGGGGTGCGCGCTGCAGCAGAGTTGATTGGCGATCAACGTGCCGCCGAGTTGGTTACCCAAAATCCCTGGCGCCTGGCTGAGGTGCATTTCGCGTGAGTCAAAGCCGTACCTCTGCGTTGTCACCTAGGGCGCTGAAGCTGCTTGTCGGTAGTGTACTCGTGTTGGTCATCCCGCTGGTTTATCTAGGGTTTACTACGCTAATGGCCGGTATTGCGGGCCATCAGGCACAGTTGTTCCTGGAAGACTGGGAACGCAAAGGTGAAGATCCGTCTGATAAGGCTTGGCAGTTTGCAGTTAATGCTGCCCAGCGCTCGCTTGAGTGGTCTCCGGGTGCCGGTGCCCTGCACGCTGATCGGCTCGGACGTATCTACGAATGGTATCGGGTCAGTACTCCGTTGGGCGATCGAGAGGCTGAACCTGCCCGGCACTTGGCTGTAGCGGCGTATCGTCGTTCAATCGAGGCGCGCCCCCTCTGGCCATTCACCCGGGTTCAGCTCGCGTATGCCAAGCTTAGGTTATTGGCGTTCGATGATGAGTTTCATCATCAGTTGGCTGAAGCTCGCCGGCTTGCGCCGGGGCGTGTGCGTATCCATGGGCCGCTGGCTGAAATTGGCATAATCGCCTGGCCACAGCTCAGTGCTGAGCAGAAACTGGAAACCTGGCAGTCTTTGGAGCTGGTGCTCCGCTATGATCCCCGCCGGGCACAACCGCTTTACAGTCTGGCCGAGCAAGCCGGCTTGACTGACTCTCTGTGTACATCACTTGACCCAGAGCTGCTCAAGCAGCGCAAGTGGTGTACCCCGCAATAAGTATCCCGTCTCTCGCACAAATGATGAACTCCTGTTGGAGAAAATAACCAGCAGGCTGTGTAAAAAAACGCTCTGATACGCAGTCTCGGTGTATGCGCACCTCCGATTAGGATTTTCGGTTGTAGAGTCTGGCTTCAATTGGTTTTTATGGGTAGCACTGGAGAGGCGCAGTTGTACTGTCCTGTCATCCGGGGATTGAATCGATCACCGTGCGGGGTTTTAATGTCAGGATTGTACGTGAATCATGGCGGCCTGCGTAGTCGCCCGCTTGGAGTTGGATCGATGAAAAACCTGGCACAAAAGGTAGGTGAAACACTGTTGCAGAAAGGGATCAAGCTGGCGACAGCCGAGTCCTGTACCGGGGGCTGGGTGGCGCAGGCAGTGACAGCCGTGCCCGGCAGCTCAGGCTGGTTTGACTGCGGTTTCGTGTCCTATTCCAACACGGCGAAGCAGAAAATGCTGGGTGTGGATCTTGACGTGCTTGAACGCAGCGGTGCCGTGAGTGAGCCGGTGGTAGCGCAGATGGCCGAAGGTGCTTTGCACAACAGCGAAGCCGATATTGCCGTCGCCATCAGTGGCATCGCCGGCCCTGAAGGTGGCACCGAAGATCGTCCGGTTGGCACTGTCTGGCTGGCGTGGGCCATTACGGGTCACCCCACAGTAACCTGTCTGAGTTTTTTCAATGGCGATCGCGATGCAATTCGTCAGCAGGCAGTGGAGCAGGCCCTTGAAGGGATTCTGGCCTACCTGCCACAGTGAGGCATTGAGTGGTTGCATTCTGCTCAGGTTGTGAAATAATACTGTTCAGGCATACAGTATTTTAACCACCCGGCTAAAAAGGTTTACCGATGGACGCTAACAGAAAAAAAGCGCTGGATGCGGCACTGTCGCAGATTGAACGTCAATTCGGCAAGGGCGCAGTCATGCGCATGGGCGATCAGCCGCGTGAAGCGATTCCTGCGGTCTCAACCGGTTCACTGGGGTTGGATATCGCTCTCGGTATAGGCGGTCTGCCCTTTGGCCGCGTGGTTGAGATTTATGGTCCGGAATCTTCAGGTAAAACCACACTGACGCTGCAGGTCATAGCCGAAGCCCAGAAGCAGGGTAAGGTGTGTGCATTTGTGGATGCCGAACATGCATTGGATCCGAACTACGCCGAAAAACTGGGTGTCGACGTGGATGCCCTGCTGGTCTCCCAGCCGGATACCGGTGAGCAGGCGCTGGAAATTACCGACATGTTGACACGTTCTGGGGCGGTCGATGTGATCATTGTGGACTCGGTTGCGGCACTGGTACCCAAGGCCGAAATTGAAGGTGAAATGGGCGATTCCCATGTCGGTCTACAGGCGCGCCTGATGTCTCAGGCACTGCGTAAGCTGACCGGCAGTGTAAAACAGTCCAACTGCCTGCTGGTATTTATCAACCAGATTCGTATGAAAATCGGTGTAATGTTTGGCAACCCCGAGACCACAACCGGGGGGAACGCACTCAAGTTCTATGCCTCCGTACGCCTGGATATTCGTCGCATCGGTGCGGTGAAGCAGGGCGATGAAATTACCGGTAACGAAACCCGCGTCAAGGTTGTAAAAAACAAGGTGTCACCACCGTTCCGCCAGGCCGAATTCCAGATCCTCTACGGTCAGGGCATCTACCATATGGGTGAAGTGATTGACTTGGGTGTACAGCAGGGACTGGTGGACAAGTCTGGTGCCTGGTATGCCTACAAGGGTGATAAAATCGGTCAGGGTAAAGCCAATGCCGCCAAATACCTGGAAGAACATCCGGACATCGCGCAGGAAATCGAAGCGGAAATCCGTGCTCAGCTGCTGAGTGTGCCTCAGCCAAAGGCTGCACAGGAACAGTCGGAAGAAGCCGGTCAGCTGGATCTCTGATTCAGGCATACGGCAGATGATTTAACAACAGGGGCCTTTGTGGCCCCTGTTGTGGTTATGGAGTCTTATCATGGCCAGGTTACTGGAAACTGAAGCTGAGCTGCGCAATGCAGCGTTTGCACTGCTGGGGCGGCGAGAGTACAGCCGTGCCGAAATGGAACAAAAACTGGGGCGTCGCTGTGAAGATGCTGAACTGTTACGGCAGGTACTGGATCAGTTTGTGGCAGATGGATATCAGAGTGATGAGCGCTTTGCGCATGTTTTTACCCGCAGCCGTTTTGGCTCGGGCTACGGTGCCATGCGGATCAGGCAGGAGCTGCGTCAAAAAGGTCTGGGGCCCGAACTTATCGAGCAGGCACTGGAAGATGAGTCTCCAGACAGTTATCAGCAGGCGCTGGAGTGCTGTCAGAGACGTTTTGGTGATCAGCCACCCGCTGATCCAAAAGAGTATGCACGGCGCATGCGTTTTCTGGTCAATCGTGGATTCTCGTTCGATGATGCCAAGCGCGCGATAAAGTGTGAAGGAAGTGAGTAAATTCAGGCGTTGCAGGGCAGAAAAGCTATCGTACATTTTTTGTTCGCGTTATATACTTGTCCGCTATTTTTGCGTACATATGACCGCCGTTCCTGCAACTGGGCGGGCGGTCCTGTCGTGCCAACCAGTACAGACGCAACGGACCTTATATGAACTACATGACAAGTGCGGAAATCCGCCAGGCATTTCTTGACTACTTTAACCAGCAGGGGCATGAAATCATTGCCTCGAGTCCGCTGATTCCGGGTAATGACCCTACACTGCTGTTCACCAATGCGGGTATGGTTCAGTTCAAGGATGTGTTCCTCGGCTCTGACAAGCGTCCCTACTCCCGTGCCACGACTTCACAGCGCTGTGTGCGTGCAGGTGGCAAGCATAACGACCTTGAAAATGTTGGTTATACAGCGCGTCACCACACCTTTTTTGAAATGTTGGGCAACTTCAGCTTCGGTGACTATTTCAAGCGCGAAGCGATTCGTTTTGCCTGGGAATTTCTGACCAAGCGCCTGGGGCTGCCGGAAGAGCGCCTGTGGGTAACGGTTCATTATACCGACGATGAAGCCGAGAAAATCTGGAAAGAGGAGATGGGGGTTAACCCCGAGCGCTTCTCAAAACTGGATGAAGACAACTTCTGGGCCATGGGTGATACCGGCCCCTGTGGTCCCTGCACGGAAATCTTCTTCGACCATGGCCCTGATGTGGCTGGTGGTCCTCCGGGCAGCCCGGATGAAGACGGTGACCGTTATATAGAGATCTGGAATCTGGTGTTCATGCAGTACAACCGCTCTGCGGATGGCAGCATGGAGCCGCTGGCGCGTCCGAGCATCGATACTGGCATGGGGCTTGAGCGTGTTGCTGCGGTAATGCAGAACGTGCACAGCAACTACGAGATTGATCTGTTCCGCAACCTGCTCGCTGCTACCGCCAAAGTGCTTCGTCTGGATGATACCGACAGCAAATCCCTGCGCGTGATCGCAGACCATATCCGTTCATGCGCTTTTTTGATTACCGATGGTGTGTTGCCGTCCAACGAAGGTCGCGGCTATGTGCTGCGCCGCATTATGCGTCGTGCCATCCGCCACGGTAATAAACTGGGTGCAAAAGAGCCGTTTTTCCATAAGCTTGTAGCGCCTCTGGTCAAGGAGATGGGCGAGGCCTATCCCGAGCTGGCCAAGCTGCAGGACCAGGTTGAACGTATCCTTCTGAAGGAAGAGCAGCAGTTTGCCAAGACCCTTGAGCATGGCATGCAACTGCTTGAGCAGGCGATCAGCGGCCTCGAAGGCAATGTGATCCCGGGTGAAACCGTTTTCCGTCTGTACGATACCTACGGCTTCCCGGTTGACCTGACAGCTGATGTTGCGCGTGAGCATGATCTGAGTATCGATATGGAAAGTTTCGAGCGTGAAATGGATGCTCAGCGCGAGCGTGCTCGTGCCTCAGGCCAGTTTTCGGTCGACTACAACGAACAGATTAAGCTGGAGGGCAGTACGGCCTTCAACGGCTATGACAGCCTTGAAGACCGCTCCGAGGTAATCGCGCTGTTCCGCGAGGGCGAGGAAGTGAATCAGCTTTCCGCGGGCGAGAGCGGCGTAGTGGTTCTGAAAAATACCAGCTTTTATGCCGAATCCGGTGGTCAGGCGGGTGATCAGGGTGTGTTGCGCTGGGATCGTGGCCAGTTCACTGTCCGCGACTGTACCAAAGAAAGCGGTCACCACCTGCACCATGGTCAGCTTGGCGAAGGTGTGCTGCAGGTTGGGGATCAGGTTGTAACAGAAGTTGACATGGCCAAGCGTCAGGCAACGGCGCTGAACCATTCAGCGACACACCTGTTGCACGCAGCCCTGCGCAAGGTGTTGGGTGATCATGTGCAGCAGAAGGGCTCTTTGGTGAATGCAGAGCGCCTGCGCTTCGACTTTGCCCATTTTGAGGCGATGACAGCCGAGCAGATCCAGACGGTTGAAACCCTGGTCAACGACCAGATTCGTGCCAATTCGGCGGTTGAAACCGAGCTGATGCAGCTGGAAGCCGCCAAGGCCCGGGGGGCCATGGCTCTGTTTGGTGAAAAGTATGACGACGATGTCCGTGTTCTGACCATGGGCGAAGGCTTCTCGGTAGAACTGTGTGGCGGCACTCATGCCCGTCGCACCGGTGATATCGGTTTGCTTAAAATCGTCGCTGAGAGCGGTATTGCCTCGGGTGTGCGCCGTATTGAGGCCGTCACCGGGGTTCAGGCGCTGAATTGGGTTAACAGCAACGAACAGGCACTTGGCGAAATCGCGGCCCTGCTGAAGGGTTCGCGTGAGAACGCGCTGGAAAAAGTGCGCGGTCTGAACGAACGCGCACGTCAACTGGAGAAAGAGCTTGAGCGTCTGGCAGCCAAGCTTGCCAGTGCTCAAAGTGGTGATCTGCTTAGCCAGGTACAGGACGTAAACGGTATCAAGGTGCTGGCTGCGAAGCTGGAAGGTGTTGAGCCCAAGGCGTTGCGCGACACACTTGATCAGCTTAAGAACAAACTGGGCAGCGGTGTCGTGGTTCTGCTGACTGCACAGGATGACAAGGTCAGCCTGATAGCCGGGGTGACCAAGGATCTGACCGGTCAGATCAAGGCAGGTGACCTGGTCCGTGAGCTGGCCTCACGGCTGGGTGGTAAGGGGGGCGGGCGCCCAGACATGGCGCAGGGTGGAGGCACCGATGTAAGTGCTGTTCCCGCTGCGCTGCAGGCGGTGCCCGAACTGGTTGCGGCAAGCCTGTAACTGAAAATACAGGCGCCTGCCGGTGCTCAATGCACCGGCAGCCGGATGGAAACACTGAAATGGCGTTATACGTACAGAAATACGGCGGCACTTCGGTCGGCTCTGTGGAGCGCATCGAAGCGGTGGCCGAAAAGGTCAAGGGCTTTCGTCAGCAGGGGCATGACGTGGTTGTTGTTGTATCCGCAATGAGCGGTGAAACCAACCGACTGATTGCGCTGGCCAACGAGATCCAGGAGCGTCCTGATCCGCGTGAAATGGATACGCTTGTGTCTACCGGTGAACAGGTGACCATTGCACTGCTGTGCATGGCGCTGAAAGCCCGTGGCGTGGACGCCCGTTCCTACACGGGAGGTCAGGTACGCATTCTGACTGACCAATATCACACCAAGGCCCGCATCCAGGATATCGAGACAGACCGTATACGGTCTGATCTGGACCAGGGGCGAGTTGTGGTTGTGGCAGGGTTTCAGGGTGTTGATCCTGAGGGCAATATTACGACTCTGGGGCGTGGTGGTTCCGACACGACGGGTGTTGCACTGGCAGCAGCGTTGAAAGCGGATGAGTGCCAAATCTATACGGATGTGGACGGTGTCTATACCACCGACCCGCGTGTGGTCGAAGGTGCGCGTCGACTGGAGAAAATCACCTTTGAAGAGATGCTGGAAATGGCCAGCCTTGGTTCCAAGGTGTTGCAGATTCGTTCCGTTGAGTTTGCCGGCAAGTACAAGGTGCCGCTGCGGGTGTTATCCAGCTTTCAGGATGGTCCCGGTACACTGATTACGATAGAGGATGATGAAACTGTGGAAAAGCCGGTTATCTCGGGTATAGCGTTCAATCGTGACGAAGCCAAGCTGACTGTCGTTGGTGTGCCTGATATTCCGGGCGTTGCGTCCCGGATACTGGGGCCAATCAGCCGTGCCAATATCGAAGTGGACATGATCGTGCAGAACATTGGTGCTGATCAGACCACCGATTTTACCTTTACAGTGCACAGAAACGACTATGATAAAGCACAGCAGGTGCTTGAGCAGGTTGTGCAGGAACTTGGCGCCCGCGAATGTGTCGGAGACAATAAGATCGCGAAGGTATCGATCGTAGGTGTTGGAATGCGCTCCCATGCGGGGGTGGCCAGCAAGATGTTTGATGCACTTGCAGGTGAAAATATCAACATCCAGATGATCTCAACGTCTGAGATCAAGGTATCAGTAGTGATCGCCGAAAAATATCTGGAGCTGGCAGTACGGGCGTTGCACTCGGCGTTCGATCTGGACTCTTCTGATACAGTCCGCGAGTAACGACAGTATCAGATGACGGCGGCCTGCATCTGTTCTATAGTAACGGCTGCAGGCCCCCAAGGCCTGAAACGGCCAGCGTCGCCATGATACCTGGATGGTCTAAGGACATATAAGGTGGAAGGGGCTGTGCTCGTTTCAGAAAAACCGGAACTCAGCACCCCAGGACTAAACTAAGGAGAGCCACAATGCTGATTCTAACCCGCCGCGTAGGCGAAACCCTCATGGTCGGTGACGATGTCACTGTTACTGTGCTTGGTGTAAAAGGCAATCAGGTACGTATTGGTGTTAATGCACCCAAGGATGTCTCCGTTCATCGCGAAGAGATCTATCAGCGTATTCAGCGTGAAAAGTCACAAGAGCCTGATCAGGAATAAGTTTTTCAAAATATTCCTTTTCTTTTTAAAATCAGTCTTGTAACATATGCGCCGTTGTTGACGAGGTGAGTTGGCCGAGTGGCTGAAGGCGCGCCCCTGCTAAGGGCGTATACCGCAAGGTATCGAGGGTTCGAATCCCTCACTCACCGCCATTGTGCGCCCGTAGCTCAGCTGGATAGAGTACCTGGCTACGAACCAGGCGGTCAGAGGTTCGAATCCTCTCGGGCGCGCCATTACTCAACAACGCTTTAGAAAAACATGTGTGCGCCCGTAGCTCAGCTGGATAGAGTACCTGGCTACGAACCAGGCGGTCAGAGGTTCGAATCCTCTCGGGCGCGCCATCTTTTCTTCCCCATCGGTATGCGCCCGTAGCTCAGCTGGATAGAGTACCTGGCTACGAACCAGGCGGTCAGAGGTTCGAATCCTCTCGGGCGCGCCATCCGTTTTTTACCCCTTCCCGATCAACCTGGTTACCCGACCCGAATCACAGATTCCGGAACACTCATGAAATTCATTGCCAAGCTTTTTCCCGAGATTACGATCAAGAGTCGTCCTGTTCGCCGTCGCTTGATTCAGCGCCTGCAAACCAATCTTCAAATCCTGCTGCAGCGTGTCGATGAGCTCGTCAAGGTCAGTGGTCACTGGGACAAAGTGGAGATCAGTTTTCCGGGTCAGGATATTGAGTTGAGTGCGCGTCTGGTTGATGAGATGCAGCGAGTGCCGGGCATTCAGTCGATCGTGGAGGTGCAGGAGTACCCCCTGGAGGACTTCGATCAGGTCTTTCAGTTGACACGTGATGCCTATGCAGAGCGCCTGCGCGGCAAAACCTTCAAGGTGCGAGTGCGGCGCAGTGGTGATCATGACTTTACCTCGGTTGAACTGGAGCGCTATGTCGGCGGCGGGTTGCGCCAGCATACCGATGCGGCTGGGGTTGATGTTCGCAACCCAGAGGTTTGGGTCGATCTGGAAGTGCGCAACGAGACCCTGTTTGTCGTTACGGCCATTCATCAGGGGCTGGGAGGCTATCCACTGGGGACTCAGGAAGATGTACTGTCGCTGATTTCGGGTGGTTTTGACTCGGTTGTGGCGTCATACATGACCATGCGCCGCGGCAGCAAAACGCACTTCCTGTTCTTCAATCTGGGTGGCTATGCCCATGAAATCGGCGTCAAGCAGGTAGCGCTGTATCTGTGGAAGCGCTATGGCGCATCGGCACGGGTTAAGTTCATCACGGTTCCGTTCGAGGAGGTGGTAGGTGAAATTCTGCAATCTGTTCATCACTCGCATATGGGTGTGGTGCTCAAGCGCATGATGATGCGCGCCGCTGACCGGGTCGCTGACCGAATGGAGCTGAACGCCATCGTGACCGGTGAGAGTGTGGCTCAGGTGTCCAGCCAGACATTGCCGAACCTGCGCCTGATTGATGAAAGCTGCGAGCATCTGGTGCTGCGTCCTCTTGTGACCATGGACAAGCCGGACATTATTGAAATCTCGCGCCAGATCGGTGCGTTTGATTTTGCCAGTGCCATGCCTGAGTACTGTGGTGTGATTTCTGACAAGCCTACAACCCATGCCAAGCGCGATCGGATTGAGCGCGAAGAGGCGGAATTCGATTTTGATACTCTTGACCGGGCGTTGGAGCAGGCCGAGATGATCAGTATTGACGAAATCGTAGAAAATCGTGACATCAATGCCGAGATTGAGGCGATGACGCGAGTCGAACCGAATCAGACGCTGGTTGATATTCGTCCCCCGCGCGAGCAGGAGCGCAAGCCGCTCAACATGCCTGGCTGTGATATTCGTATTATCCCTTTCTACAAGCTGGAAAGTGAATTCCCGAATCTGGAAACGGAGCGTGAGTACCTGTTGTATTGCGACAAGGGTGTAATGTCGCAGATGCATGCGCAGCATTTGCGCGAACAGGGCCACAACAACGTCAAAGTCTACCGTCCAGCCACTCATTGAGTGGCTTTTTTCTGCATCCTGTCTGTAAATTAGCCAAAAGGCTAATAGGTATTGTTCCCCTAAACGTGACATAAAAAGACTTATGTCGACATTATTGTCGCGCCAAGTGCTCTAAAGGCCTGTTTCTGTAAAAAAATTACAGATTGTCGACAATCTTGCAATGGCCCCCGGGGTCTGGGTTAGAATAGCTCAGGTTGATTGTGCATGTGTACCTGATAGTCTGAACGTTCAGGTGCATGCCGTCTGAGCATCTGTCTGTCGTTCTGGCTCTGCTAACCCAGTGAGCCGGGCGCGGCCAAAAGCCGCCGGCAGGCCAAAGGGTTTCGAATTACAACAGGAGCACCCACAGATGGATAATCTGTTCTCGGAAGGCCTCACATTGATGGTCTTCGGCATGGGTTTCGTCTTCGTCTTTCTGACGCTACTGGTGTTTATTACCAGCATCATGTCCCGGCTGATAGGCCGTTATCTGCCTGAACCTGCGCCCAAGGTCGTCAAAGCACGCCCCCAGGCTGCTGGCGTGCAGACCGGCAACAATGATGAGCTGATCGCTGTCCTTACCGCAGCGGTACACAAGTACCGCTCCAAGTGAGTCGGGTCAAAGAACAAGAACCTCTGATAGATAAAGGCTAACTCATGTCCGACGTAAAAAAACCGCTAGGCATTACCGACGTCGTCCTGCGTGATGCGCATCAGTCTCTGTTTGCCACTCGCATGCGACTCGACGACATGCTTCCGATTGCCGAGAAGCTGGACAAGATTGGTTACTGGTCCCTGGAAAGCTGGGGTGGTGCTACTTTCGACTCCTGTATCCGTTATTTGGGTGAAGACCCTTGGACACGCATTCGCGAGCTCAAGGCCGCCATGCCCAACACGCGCCAGCAGATGTTGCTGCGCGGTCAGAACCTGCTGGGATACCGCCATTATGCTGATGACGTAGTCGACAAGTTTGTTGAGCGTGCTGCCACTAATGGCGTTGATGTGTTCCGTATCTTTGATGCAATGAATGACCCTCGCAATCTTGATCGCGCCATCAAGGCGGTCAAAAATTGTGGCAAGCATGCTCAGGGTACCATCTCCTACACCACCAGCCCGGTGCACACCATCGAGATGTGGGTTGATTATGCCAAGACACTTGAAGATCTGGGCGCGGACTCCATCGCGATCAAGGACATGTCCGGCATTCTGACACCGTACAATGCCTTTGATCTGATCTCTCGTCTCAAGGCCCAGACCGGCCTTGAAGTTCAGTTCCACGCGCATGCGACAGCCGGTCTGTCAGACATGACCATCCTTAAGGCGGTTGAAGCTGGCGTTGATCGGGTTGATACAGCGATCTCTTCCATGTCCATGACTTATGGCCATACGGCCACCGAGTCAGTTGTTGCCGCATTGGCTGGTACGGATCGTGATACCGGTCTGGATCTGCTGGCACTGGAAGAAATTGCAGCCTACTTCCGTGAAGTACGGAAAAAGTATGCCAAGTTTGAAGGTTCGCTGCGGGGTACCGACTCCCGTATTCTGGTGGCTCAGGTGCCGGGCGGCATGCTGACCAACATGGAAAGCCAGCTCAAGGAGCAGGGCGCAGCAGACAAGTTTGACGAAGTACTGGCCGAAATCCCGCGTGTACGTGAAGATCTCGGCTACATTCCGCTGGTGACTCCGACTTCCCAGATCGTGGGTACTCAGGCGGTAATCAACGTACTCATGGGTGAGCGCTACAAGACCATCTCCAAGGAAGTGCAGGGGATTCTGAAAGGCGAGTACGGTGCTGCACCAGCGCCTTACAATGCCGAGCTGCAGGCCCGTGTGCTGGGTGGCAAGGAAGCAATTACCTGCCGTCCGGCCGATATGCTTGATTCGGAAATGGACAAGCTGACCACCGAACTGAAGCAGATTGCGACCGACAAGGGGATCAAGCTGGAGCAGGGTGAGCACGAAATTGACGACGTACTCACCTATGCACTGTTTCCTCAGATCGGCCTGAAATTCCTTGAAAATCGCGGTAACCCTGACGCCTTTGAACCTGTACCCACGCTTGAGGACGCACAACCCATGGCAGCCAAGAAAAACAACGGTCCCGAAGTCTACACCATCAACGTCAACGGCCAGAGCTATGTTGTTCAGGTAACCGAAGGCGGTGACATCTCTTCCGTTTCAGCTGCCCCTGCTGCTGCGGCTCCTGCAGCTGCTCCCGCTGCCGGTTCAGGTGAGCCGGTTCCAGCACCGCTGGCAGGTAACATCTGGAAAGTTCAGGTAGCTGCCGGTCAGGCGGTTCAGGAAGGCGACGTGCTGGTGATCCTGGAAGCGATGAAGATGGAAACCGAAGTACGTGCTGCGCGTGCCGGTACCGTTGTGTCAGTTGATGTCAAAGAGGGTGATGCCGTTCAGGTCGGTGATTCCCTGCTGACTCTGGCCTGAGGTGGTACCGCATGGATAACCTGATTGAACTCTGGCAGGCCTCGGGGATATACAATATCTCTGTTGGTCAGCTGACGATGATAGTCATCGGCCTGGTGCTGCTCTATCTTGCGATCCGCAAGAACTTTGAGCCGCTCCTGCTGGTTCCGATCGGCTTCGGCGGCATTCTGGCGAATATTCCAGAAGCCGGTATGGCATTCTCGGCGGTCGAGAACGCAATTCACTTTGCCAAACCGCATGTGCTAAGTGAGCTTGCTTCCGTGCTGGGTGTGGCCGGTAACGATCCACACGCGATCACTGAGGCGTATCACAGCTCCAATGCAAGCATTCATGCGGCTGCGAGTCTGGTTGCTCAGGATGCCGGTTATAGCAACGGCATGTTGTACAACTTTTACAGCATCGCAATTGCATCGGGTGCGGCACCGCTGCTGATTTTCATGGGTGTTGGTGCCATGACCGACTTCGGTCCGCTGCTGGCAAATCCGCGCACACTCTTTCTGGGTGCTGCCGCGCAGTTTGGCATCTTTGCAACCGTTCTGGGTGCTGTTGCCCTGAGTGCCTTCGGCATTATGGATTTCAGCATTCAGGATGCGGCGGCCATCGGTATCATTGGTGGCGCTGACGGCCCGACTGCGATCTATGTTGCCAGCATGTTGTCGCCCCACTTGCTGGGTGCCATTGCGGTCGCGGCATACTCCTACATGGCATTGGTACCGATGATCCAGCCGCCAATCATGCGTGCGTTGACCACTGAGGCTGAGCGCAAGATCAGCATGAGCCAGCTGCGTCATGTATCCAAGACCGAGAAGATTCTGTTCCCGATTCTGCTGCTGATTCTGGTCGCGTTGTTGCTGCCGGATGCGGCACCACTGTTGGGTATGTTCTGCTTCGGTAACCTGATGCGTGAGTGTGGCGTGGTTGATCGTCTGAGCGATACTGCGCAAAACGCTCTGATAAACATCGTGACCATCTTCCTGGGTCTGTCTGTTGGCTCCAAACTGTCGGCTGACAAGTTCCTGGATATGCAGACGCTGGGTATTCTGGTGTTGGGTATCGTGGCCTTCGGTATCGGTACGGCAGCGGGTGTGTTGATGGCCAAGGTGATGAACAAACTGCAGGGCGGCAATGCCATCAATCCGTTGATCGGTTCTGCCGGCGTCTCGGCGGTGCCGATGGCGGCGCGTGTTTCCAACAAGCTTGGCCTCGAAGCCAACCCGCAGAACTTCCTTCTGATGCACGCCATGGGGCCGAACGTGGCCGGTGTTATCGGCTCGGCGGTTGCGGCAGGTGTGATGATCAAGTTTGTCGGCTGACAATTGTCTGTGACATACCAAAAAAGGCTGCCCATCGGCCACTGCTGTCCCATAGTTTTTGATCATAAAGGGATCCTCATTTGAGGGTCCCTTTTTTCTGGCTTTAGTGAAGGAGGATTAAGTAGCGCCCAAAGGGGTATGCGTTCGAACAAGCTCACCTGAAGTGTTCGCATTATGCGTTGTACGCTCCAGCCTTGCCGGGCGCTGTGGCGAGCAAACGAGAGCAGTAGATAGCAGATCATGGCGATCCAGATCTGCGTCAGCACAGCATTCTTACTGTTACCTAAAAACGCCTTTATCTTCAGGTTTTGCTTGAGTGCTTTGAAGAAGAGTTCCACCTGCCAACGATCCTTATAGATCGACGCAATTGTCGTCGCGGCCAGCTTGAAGTTGTTGGTGATAAAGCGGAAGTGTTTACCGCTTTCCGGGCAGTTATACCCCACCAATCGAAGCGTGGGTGCGCCCTGTTTTTGCGCGTGCTGACTGCTCAACTCAATCACTTGATCGTACTCAACCGACGTCTCGGCACGTACTGGATTCGATTTCTGCACCTGATAAACAGCTTTGGGTCTCAGTCGCGTGACAAAGCTAACCTTTTGTTTTGTTAGCTCTCCATACCAGCGGTAATCAACATAGCCCTTATCAAAAGCCACGATACTGCCTGCCGGAAAGGTGAACTGGCGCCCCTGAATCAAATCGCCTTCCCGTCCATCACTGAGCGCAACGAACTCGGGAATTAAGCTGGCGTTGTTCAGGCCAGTATGCAGCTTTACACCAGCTTTTGACTGATGGATTTTTGCCCAGGGGAAAATATTCAATGACAGATCGATGGTGCTGGCATCGAGTGAATAAAGTGGATTTTTGAAGCGAAATTTATGCGCATTTGAACGCACAGAACAGCGCTGCAAAAGCTTATAAAAGATGGCCTCATAGAGCTCGGCAGGCTGCTGCTCATTGAGGCGGGCGAGGGTTGAGCGAGCAATCGGCTTGGCTCCGAGGTGGTAGAGTTTATGCCGCTGACTGGCGAGGCTAGACTCGATGTCGCGAAGACTTTGTCGGCCAGAAATCTGGGACATCGCAATGCCAATGAACTGATCCCAGCGTGAAGCTGAACGGAGCTTTTGCCCCACATGATGCTCACGAGCCGTTCGCTCAAAATCGTGTCTGGACAAAGGCTGGAGCAACTGATGAAACGCGGTGTTATGATGAGACAAAGCCTGAATCCTTTGTGAGTAGAGTGTTTGGTCGCACTCTCATTTTACTCACTTGGATTCAGGCTTTCTCATTTGCTGCCATTTATGGGACAGCAGTGGCCCATCGGCAGCATTTTTCGTTTGTGCGAGTGTCGCGTCTTGCGTCAGCCTTCTGAAAATCCGGCCAGTACTTCCAGGTGTGCCTGTACACTGAAGGCCAGCGGCACCGGGTTATATCCGCCCTCAAGAACAGACACGATTCGGCCCTGACAGTGGCGGTCGGCAAACGCTTTTATTTTCTGAGTGACCCAGCGGTAATCCTCTTCATCCAGATTCAGGTCTGCCATCGGGTCTTCCTTGTGGGCATCAAAGCCTGCCGAGATAAAGATCATGTCGGGCTTGTGCGCCTCAAGTGCCGGCAGCCAGCACTTTTCAATGGCATCATGAAACAGACTTGGATCGCTGTGAGCCGGTATTGGGCAGTTGATGATGTTGGCTCGATCGATTTCGTGATAGCGCTCCGGGTAGTAGGGGTGCTGGAACGTCGAACAGACCAGCACTTCCGGGCGGTCTTTGAAAATATCGACAGTACCGTTGCAGTGATGTACGTCGAAATCGAGAATGGCCACTCGTTCTATGCCTGCTTGCTGCAGTGAGTGGGCAGCGCCGATGGCAATGTTGTTATAGAAGCAGAAGCCCATGGCCAGATTGTATTCGGCGTGATGGCCCGGCGGGCGGACCGCACAAAATGCGTTTTCGGCCTTACCGCTCAGGACGCGATTGGTCGCAAGAATGACGCCACCGGCAGCCAGGCTTGCCGCCTTCAGAGAATCTGGACACAGGGCCGTATCGTCATCGGTATAGACCACGCCCGAGTCCGGAACTTTCATTTCCAGCCGCTTCTGGTGCAGGTGGTGGTGTGCGAGTAATATCTGCTCTTCAGTTACCTCAACAGCGGTCAGCTGATCCAGCTGATCCAGCAACCCGGTGCGTTGCAGTACCTTGTTAATGGCAACCAGCCGCACGGGGCTCTCCGGGTGTTCCGGCCCCATATTGTGCAGCATGCAGTCCTTGTGGGTGATAAATGCTGTTGTCATGGCTTTAGCATACTCCTCTACTGTCAACATTCTAGAGGAAAAGGCGTCCCGAGAGGCTTAGGCCTTGGTCTTAAGACGGTCTTTATCATGCGGTTAACCCAACTATTGATCGTTGTCATGCCGTGCCGCCATCAGGTTCTTTATAGTGTCCACACAGCATAGAACTGTCTTCTGCACCGAGTGTTCTCACCCAACGCTCGGTGTTTTTTTATCCCCCTCCTCATTGCGTGAATACTTCTTGCGTGTGCCCATGCCCTGTATACTCATTGCTGATTGCCGGCCCTTGTGTGTCGGTACACAGTGTTTGGCATAGGGTGGATAGGCCACGGTGGCTTCACGCAAGGTAGATTACTCCGACAAGAACGTTTTGCTGATCGACAGCAGCGGTAACCTGCGCTCTACGATCTACTACATGCTGCGTGAGCTTGGCGTCAGAAACCTGAAAGCAACCACCGTGAACGAAAAAGTGTTGCAGCTGATCGAGGAGGAACAATTCGATATTATCCTGCTTGGTCATAACAGCAGTGACGCCGTGACGGGTATGCAGCTGCTTGAGGAAGCTCGCTTTCTCGGTTATATCCGTCCTACAGCTGGCTGGATCTTCATGACCAGTGATGCCTCACAGGAGGTGGTGCTTCACGCCATCGACAGTCGGCCTGATGACCTGCTGACACGCCCTTTTTCCATTGATGAACTCAAGAGTCGGCTCGACCAGCTGGTGCTGCGCAAACAGATGCTGAGGCCGGTAGAGCAGTCGATTGAGGTGGGTGATCTTGAGGGTGCTGTCCTGGCCTGCGATGACATCCCTCGGCATGATCCCAACATTGATTATGCACGTCGTATCAAAGCCAACCTCTTGACTCAGCTGGGTCGAGCGGATGAGGCCTATGAGGTGCTTGAACCGATTTTCTGGCAAGATCCCGACAAGGATACGGGGCTGTGCATGGCGCAGGCATTAATCGGAATGCAGAGGCTGAGTGAAGCAGGAGATTTACTCGACAGTTTGATCGAGAGTTATCCACTGCTGATCGCGGCATATGATCTGCGCGCTCAAGTGCATGAAAAGAACGGTGATCTGGAACAGGCGCGAGAGACACTTAAAGTTGCGACCGCCAAGGCTCCGCTGGGTATTCCTCGGCAGATGGAACTAGGGCGGGTTGCGACCCAGACTCGTGTGCTTGAACTGGCCGAAGGTGCTTACCGAAAATCGATCGTGCTGGGTCGGCGTAGCTGCTACCGCTCACCGGAGCCCTACCTGCGGTTGGCGAACATCAGGCGGCTCGAAATGAAAAGTGCAGATTCGCGGCGCCAGATCGAGCTGCGCAATGATATGGACTCCATTCTGAACAATGCCGAATACAACTTTTCCAAGGATCCTGCGCTGAAGGTCAGAACAGCCCTGTTGCGGGCTCAGGCAAGCGAGGATATGGGCGATCAGGAAGAGGCTCGGCGGTTGAGTGAGGAGGCCCAGCGCCGAAATGCTGCTCTCAGTCAGCCTTTGCAGCTTGAACGCGAGCGTCTGACCCTGTCGGGCGATCCGGTACCTGTGCTGGAACCGGAACCAGAGCACGATTCGGCCAGAGAGGCGCCTCGTCAGGTTCGTCGAGACCCGGAAATGAGCGACAAGGTCAATCGGCTTGGGGTCAAACACTACCTGGCCGGCAAGGGCTCTCAGGCGATCCGCTATTTTGGTCTTGCCATCGAATATGATCCCGGCAATGTGCCGGCCCTGCTTAATCTGGCACAGCTGTTTCTTGAGGTTGCGCGGGATCAGGAAGCCAAACGAGACGAGCGCCTCAAAATGGTGGATCGCTACCTGCGTCTGACAGACCGCCTGCCACTTGAAGCGGTGGAAAAACTGCGTCAAAGCCAATTGAAAACCTTCCGTCGCATGCCGTTGTCCGAACTGCCGGAAGGCTCTCTAGGGGTGCTGCTGCGCTAGTCTGTCTGATCGAGCGACTTCAGAAATATGCGGGCACTTTGCTTCAGCACCTGTTGTTGCTCTTCATCCATTTTGTGCAGCTGCCGGTAGGTCAGTCCAAGTCGCGGATTTTGGCTCAGCAATGACTCATGCCTCGCCATAAAGTCCCAATACAGGTAGTTGAATGGGCAGGCATCGGGTCCGGACTTGCGGCGTACGTCATAGCGACAGTGTTTGCAGTAATTCGACATGCGGTTGATGTAGGCGCCGCTTGCAGCATAGGGCTTGCTGGCCATCTCGCCACCGTCCGCAAAAAGTACCATGCCCAGTACGTTCGGCAACTCAACCCACTCGTAGGCATCGGCATAGACTTCCAGATACCAGTGGCTGACCTGCTCTGGGTCAAGTCCGGCGAGCAGAGCGAAATTGCCGATCACCATCAAACGCTGAATATGGTGTGCGTAGGCGTAGTCACGTGTTTGTGAAATGCACTGCTGCAAACAGTTCAAATCGGTGTCGGCACTCCAGAAAAACGAGGGCAACGAGCGGTAGGCATTCAGGTAATTGCGGCTGGCATATTCGGGCATATGTAGCCAGTACAAGCCCCGAACATACTCACGCCAACCCATAATCTGGCGAATGAAACCTTCCACGGCATTCAAGGGAGCCTGCCCCTGCTGCCATCGCTCCTGTGCCGCCTGAATCACTTCCAGTGGATGGAGTAATCCCAGGTTGATGCTGGTGCTGAGCAGAGAGTGGTACAGCCAGGGCTCGTCTTGACGCATGGCATCCTGGTAGTCGCCAAACAGGGGGAGTGAGCTGTCCAGAAAATGTGATAGTTGCAGCAGGGCCTGTTCCCGTGTGACGGCATGGTTGAACGACTCAAGAGACCCGAAGTGCTGCCCGAAGCGACTTTCAACAAGCTTGATGACATCCAGCGTGATCTCATCAGGCATGAACTGAGGCTGTGTCGGCATGACCCTATTGGCCGGCAGCGGCTTGCGGTTTTCCCGGTCAAAATTCCATTGCCCGCCAGCCGGTTGGCCCTGTTCCATCAAAATGCCGTATTCCTGGCGTAACTGTCGATAGAAATACTCCATTCGCAGCTGCTTGCGGTCTTGAGCCCAGCGTCGGAAGTTATCATGGCTGCAGAGAAAACGATCATCCTCGCGAATATCAATCTGCCATTGCGGGTGCTGCTGCTGCCAATGTCGGAACTGATCCTGCAGGCGATACTCGGCCGGTTCCGTCAGTGCTACATGTCGGCAGCCTGAGCGAGCCAGTACGGATTCAATTTCGCTGAAGAAGCTGCCGCTGTTGTCCTGTGCATCCAGCGTAACGTAATGCACCTTGAAGCCCAGCAGGCGCAACTCACGGGCAAAGTGACGCATGGCAGACAACACCAATACCAGCTTCTGCTTGTGGTGGTGAACATAGGTGGCTTCAGTGGCCAGTTCACACATTAGAATCATATCCTGCTCAGGGGCCATATCCCTGAGACTGGAGATGTTCGGTGTTAGCTGGTCGCCCAGAATCAGGCGCAGGCAGGGGGATGACATGCATACCTCATCGACAATTACTCAGTCTGGGGTACGCAGAAACCACCCGGATGGATTCCGGGTAGTTTCAAGCCGATCGTTTTCAGGAGGCTCGGCGCAGTACCGGGCTGAGCAGAAGGAAGCAGTAAATGGCTGCCCCGACAGCAACGGCCAGCAGCGACAGCCAATCGGTTGTTGTCGCAACATAGCTCAGTTTTGACATTGTCAGTGCGGGGGCCACCAGTGCAGCTCCAATGCCTACAACGACACACAGCAAGTATAGGAAGCCGGGTCTTGGTCCATGCTTTTTCCAGCCTGACAGCTGAGTCAGTACCAGCGGTACCAGCAGAAGCACCAATAACCACCAGTAAGGCTTGAGCGAGTAAAGAATAATCGTGATGACGCCTTCAAAAGTCATTGTTGCCTCCTACACCTGTCCGTTGAGCATGGCGTAATACGCCGGCTGCAGCATTTTTTCCTTCATTACCCACACTGCCCAGGACTCTTCGGTCGGGCTGATGAAGGGGAAGGATGGCATCAGTTCGCCGCCATAACCGAACTCGGCCAGCACGGCACGGCCAATTGAAGTAATCAGTGGGCAGGAGGTGTAGCCGTCATACTTCGCCAGCAGGGGCTGGCCCGCCAGATAGGACAGAATATTTGCCTCTGCTACGGGAGCCTGTTTCTTCACACTGGCGGCCGTTTTGCCGAAGGGAGTGCCGATAACATCGCCGACACCGAAAATCTCGGGGTAGCGGCGGTGTTGCAGATTGTACTGGTCAATCTCAAGCCACTGATTGGCCATGGGTCCTTCCTGCCAGGCCAGTTCACTCTGGCGTACTGCATCCGGTGCGCTCATTGGAGGAACGACATGGATAAAGTCATAGGATTCCCGTTTTGTCTGGCCATCTTCTGACGAGAACAATGCAGTTTTGCTGCTCGCATCAATACCGACCAGCGTGCGCTGATCGTGGAGGCCGACCTGTTGCTCCTGCCAGCGGTTCAGCACGAAATCGTTGTATACAGGTACTGAAAACACGCGGTTCTGGAATGGAGTAAAGAAGTCCACCTGGAATTGGTCACGCTTGCCGGTATCCTCCAGTCGTGACAGGGTGGTAAACGTCATTTTCAGTGGGGCGCCAGCACATTTGATGGCGGTATTGCTGAGGGTAAAAATGGCGCGTCCCGACCCTTTGCTGATCAGTGACTCGATCTGGATGTTGGTGGCACTGGCCGCAGCAGGGCTGGCGTAGACGCTACCGATACCCTTTTGGCCGATAAGGTCAGTACTCATGCCCTCAATATCGGTGTAGTTCAACTGGCAGCCAGTGGCGATGACCAGCAGGTCATATTCCAGTACCTGACCATTTGTCAGTTTGACCTTGCGTTGGTCTGGCATGAACTCGCTGACATCAGAAGGAATCCAGCTGACACCGGATGGCAGCCATTCAGCGGTACTGGTTGCGACCTTGTCAGTGGGCCAGAGGCCTGACGCGATCAGGGTGTAACCGGGCTGGTACAGGTGTTGTTGACGTTCACCTGCGATGGTGATTTTGGCGCCTGAAAGCGAGTTGTTGAGGCGATTGGCAATGGCGGTGCCTGCAGCTCCAGCACCAAGAATGACGATGCGTGCATTGCTGCCCTGACGAGCAAAGGCTGAGCCGAAGGGCAGAGCAGACAGAGCGGTTGCGCCTGCCCCCATCTGCAGAATTCGGCGGCGTCCGGGATTTTGAGGTACTGAAGCTTTAAAGGGGTGCATGGTTGCGCCTCCGTTATTACTTTTAATAATAAGTATATTACTTATAAAGTATACACAACGTAGCGCTTTGACAACCTGCGGCATACTGTCGCAGGTCAATGCAGTATAGACGGGCAAAAAAAATCCGCTCAGGCAAGCCGGAGCGGATGGAATAACAACAAACAACAGATAAGGAAAAACACCGAAGTGTCAGGATCAGGCAGCCGTTACTGCCTCCATCCGGCGGGCAGCGTCTGCCCCGATACGGCATCCGTATACGCCAACTTCACCCTTCCAGCGCATCCAGGTCAGAAATTCTGCGGTCTGAGACAGCAGCTTCGACAGTGCGCCGGGCTCAGCCTTGTAGGGCTGATCTGCATATCCCATGGCGATCAGCTCCTGCTGGATGCGGCGATCATCATTTGGAATACCGGTGTATTGATTGAATTTCATAACAACACTCCCCAAGCTTTGTGTGTTAGACATTAGTATTATAGTGACGTCTGCTGCGCTGCACAAGAGGGTGTTATGACAAGTGCATGAATCTTCACTGGACAGCTCTCCGGTGAACGATATTATACTGTATATAAATACAGAATAATGGGTTAGCAGCTATGTCAGCAGTGATTATCGGTCGGGGTGGAGTGTTTCAGCCGCTGTGGATTCCTCTGCAACTGGAATCGGTCTGTGCCGGGTTTCCCTCGCCTGCGCAGGACTATGTGGAGCAGGTGCTGGATTTGAATCAATTGTGTGTCCAGCGTCCGGCCGCCACTTTTTTTGTTCGGGTTCGTGGTGACTCCATGCTTGAAGCCGGTATCTGTCCGGGGGACATTTTGGTGGTGGATCGTTCGCTGGAGGCTGTCAGTGGGGATACGGTTGTAGCCAGTCTCGACAACGATTTTACGGTCAAGGAGTTGCAACTGAAGCCTGCTCCCAGGCTGCTGCCGCGCAACCGTCGCTATCCGGTCATTGAAGTGAGAGCCGAGCAGGAGTTGGAGATATTCGGTGTTGTAGTCGGTGTCGTCAGACAGATGAGGCGCGGATGAGCAAAACCTTCGCACTGGTCGACTGTAACAGCTTCTATGCCTCCTGTGAGAAGCTATTCCGGCCTGACCTTAAACATTCTCCGGTTGTGGTGTTGTCGAACAACGATGGCTGCGTGGTGGCACGTTCGCCTGAGGCCAAAGCGCTGGGAATTGGTATGGCTGTGCCGTTTTTTCAGATTCAGGCACTGGCCCGGCGTTATGGGGTGGCGGTTTTCTCTTCCAATTATGCCCTGTATGCCGACATGTCAGCCCGAGTGATGAGTGTGCTTGAAGACATGGCACCGGCAGTCGAGGTTTATTCCATCGATGAGGCCTTTCTTGATCTCACTGGCGTTAATCATATTCATTGCCTTGAAACATTTGGCCAGCAAATGCGCCAACGGGTCCTGCGCTGGACAGGAATTGCCACCGGTGTTGGCATTGCACCGACCAAGACCTTGGCTAAGCTTGCCAATCATGCAGCCAAGCAGTATCCGGCCACAGGCGGAGTCGTCGATCTGAGCTGCCCCGAGCGCCAGCGACGCCTGCTGCAGCGGGTACCGGTCAGTGATGTGTGGGGCGTTGGGCGGCGCTTGAATCGACAGCTGCAGGAGCAGGGTGTGCAAACGGCAGCTGACCTGGCGGCCATGCCTCCTCGGTTGGCTCGCCAGCGCTTTTCGGTGGTGCTGGAGCGCACCATCCGAGAACTGAATGGTGAGTCCTGCCTGTCACTGGAGCAGCAGCCTGCGGTGAAGCAGCAGATTATCTGCAGCCGTTCATTCGGCCAGCGCATCAGTCAATTTGAAGAGATGAAGCAGGCGGTCTGCACCTATGCAGCACGTGCCGCCGAAAAGCTGCGGCAGGAAGGCCAGTTCGCCAAAGTGGTCAGTGTCTTTATCCGTACCAGCCCCTTTCGACCGGGAGAACCCTTTTACAGCAATACAGCCACGGCCGAGCTGCCAATTCCCGATGACGACAGTCGAGTGATTATCAATCGAGCCGTCCTGCTGCTGCGTCAGCTCTGGCGCGATGATCACCTCTACATGAAAGCGGGCGTTATGCTGGGAGATTTTCATGCACCCGGCTGCTACCAGCCCGAGCTGTTTGATACACCGACGGCGTCCCCTGGCAGTCGAGAGCTGATGCAGGTGCTGGATCACATCAACCAAAGCGGTCGTGGGCAGGTGTTTTTTGCCGGGCAGGGCATGCGCACCGGGTGGGCGATGAAACGGGAACGGCTGTCTCCCTCTTACACCACGCGCTGGGAGGATATACCCTGTGTACGTTAGCCAGCTGAACTGAAGGTGTTGCGTGCCATGAGTCAGACTACATCCTCTCGCGTGATCCGTGCGACTGTCCTGCACTGTTTGGCCAGTCCAGCCGAACAGGGTGAGCAAGCAATCGAGCACCTGCAGGACGGCCTGCTCTGGATCGAACAGGGAAGGATCAAAGCGCTTGGGGAGTATAAAGCGCTGCAGGCACAGCTGCCTGCGGGGCAGGTTATTGAAGATCGTCGCGGCTGCCTCCTGATACCTGGGCTGATCGATACTCACACCCATTATCCACAATTGAGTATCGCGGCCAGCCCGGCCGGAGCGTTGTTTGAGTGGTTATCCAAACGAGCCTTTCCCGCCGAGGCCGCCATCCATGATGCCGTTACGGCAGAGGCGATGGCAGAGCGCTTTATCCGTGAGCTGCTGCGCAACGGTACGACAACCGCAATGGTATTCGCCGGAGTGCAACCCTGGAGTGCGGATGCCTTTTTTCGAGTGGCGCAGCGATACAAACTGCGCATGATCAGTGGCAAGGTACTGCAGGATCGACTGGTACCGACTGAACTGCGTGAGCCTCTGGAGCAGGCACGTGAACATAGCGATGAGCTGATCGCACGCTGGCATGGGGTTGACCGGCTCAGCTACGCACTGACCCCTCGCTTTGCGCCAGCCTGTTCCGAAGCTTTGCTGGCCTGGTGTGGCGACCGTCTTGATGGTCATTCCGACCTTTACCTGCAAACCCACCTTGCGGAAACGCCCTCTGAATGTGACCGCGCCCAGCAACTCTTTCCCGAGTGCAAGGGATATCTGGATGTCTATGATCACTATAGACTGTTGCGCCCGCGCAGCCTGTTCGCACATGCCATCCATCTGAGTGCCGCCGAACAGCGGCGCTTGGGTGCCAGTGGCGCCAGTGTGGCACATTGCCCCTCGTCCAACCTGCTGCTGGGCTCTGGACTGATGCCGTTGCAGGCCCTGCGGCAGGCGGGCGTTTCCCTGTCGGTCGGGACCGATGTAGGTGCTGGGCCGAGTTGCTCAATACTGAAAACACTGGCAGATGCGTTACGGGTGCAACAACTGCGCGGCGAGCCATTGAATCCGCTTTATGCCTTCTACCTGGCAACCCTGGGTGGTGCAAGAGCGCTGCAGCTGGAGTCATATGCAGGAAATCTGCGGCCGGATACCGAAGCGGACTTTCTGTTGCTGGATATGTCCGCTGTTCCGGAACTGGCTGTGCGCGGTGAGGCGGTGGAAAGCATTGATGAACTACTGGCGCTGATCATCCTGCTGGGCGATGATCGGCTGGTTACCGAGATCAACATACTGGGCGATCCGGTGAAGTTGAACGACTGAAGCTTGATCCGTACTACTCTATACTGCCTGCAGATTCGCTATTCAGGGATACCCAAAATGATACGACGCAATGCAGTGCACATAATGGCAATAACCCTTTGGACCAGTGCCATGGTTGTGCCACAAGCCACGGCTGCCTGGGATGACCTGCTCAAGCAAGGCCAGCAGTTGCTGGAGGGGCAAAACCGCTCAGAGCAAAGCGAAACGGCAGTGCCGGCGGGTATGGACACAGCGACTCTGGCACGCGGACTCAAAGAAGCCCTGCGAGTGGGTGGCGAGCGTGCCATCGGCCAGCTTGCGGCAACGGATGGCTACTATGGCCGCCCCGACGTGCGGATACCGTTGCCGGGCATGCTCGAAAGCGGGGCCGGGCTGCTGCGTCGTGCCGGGCTTGAGTCTTACGTGGAAACCTTTGAGCGCAGTATGAACCGCGCCGCAGAGCAGGCAATCAGTGAAGCCACGCCCGTGTTTCTGGATACACTTGAACAGATGACACTGGAAGATGCCCGACGTATTTACTCCGGTGGCGATAACGCCGCAACCGAGTATTTTCGTGACAAAACGTCAACCCGGCTACAGCAGCGTATGCAGCCGCTGATCAGCGAGGCCATGTCTGCCAGCGGCGTTAGCCTCGCCTATGAAGCACTGGTGCAACAGGCCGAGTCATATCTGCCAATGCTGCAGGGATTCAGTCCAGACCTGAATGAGCATGTCACTTCGCGGGCGCTTGAAGGGCTGTTTCTTCGATTGGGTGAGGAAGAACGCTTGATACGTCAGCAGCCTGCGGCACGGACAACCGAACTGCTGAAGCAGGTGTTTGGGTCTTGAGTCCTAAATGACTTGACCACTACAGAAACGCTTTTCTGACGAGTCAGGTCGAACAATGATTCGAACCAGACATTCGCCATAATACGTGATTATTTACTACCCAAACTCATCACCGGCGAGCTCCAGATCCCGGATGCCGAGCAGCAGATCGCAGCAACGCTGAGTTAAGCCAAACACACAAGAAACAGCCATCCCGGAGCAAAGTCATCGGGACCCACGCACCGGCCAGGGAAGGCCGATCAAAAAAGGAGAACCCGATGCGCCAAGCCCCCTTGCCGATGGAGATATTCACCTCTGAAGATGGCTCTATCCGGCTGCAACTGAAGGTGGTGGAGGACACCCTCTGGCTGACCCAACGGCAGATCGCCGAGCTGTTCGAAAAGTCGCCAAAGACCATCAGTGAACACCTGAACAACATCTACGATGAAGGCGAGCTGGAGCCGGATTCAACTATCCGGAAATTCCGGACAGTTGCCCGGGAAGGCGCGCGAGACGTGGAGCGGCTGCTCGACCATTACAATCTGGATGCCGTGTTGGCGGTGGGTTATCGGGTCCGGTCCAACCGGGGTATTCAGTTCCGCCAGTGGGCCACGCGGGTGCTGAAAGAGTACCTGATCAAGGGCTTCGCCATGGATGACGAGCGCCTGAAAAATCCTGATCGGGATCTGGGCGCGGACTACTTCGATGAGCTGCTGGCGCGGATTCGGGATATCCGTGCATCGGAGCGGCGCTTCTACCAGAAGATCACCGATATCTATGCCACAGCGGTGGACTACAACAAGAACGCCCAACTGAGTCAGCGCTTCTTCGCGGCCGTACAGAACAAGCTGCATTGGGCGATTCATGGGCATACCGCGCCGGAACTGATCCGAGAGCGGGCTGACAGCACCCAGCCCAATATGGGGCTCACCAGCTGGAGCTGGTCCGGTGCCCGGGTGAGCAAAAAGGATGTGTCCGTCGCCAAGAACTACCTGACTCAGGATGAGATCACGGCACTGAACCGTATCGTCACCATGTATCTCGACTATGCGGAGAGCCAGGCCGCCCGGCAGCGGCCGATGACAATGCAGGACTGGGCCAACAAGCTGGACGCCTTCCTTGAATTCAACGAGCATGAGATTCTGCAGGATGGTGAAAAAGTATCGGCTGCCGTGGCAAAACAGCTGGCTGAGGCGGAATACGACCAGTACGAAACCCGGCGTCGTGAAACATTGGCGGGCCAGAAAAGTGACTTTGACGCCTTTATCGAACATACCCAACAGCTAACGGATAAAGGCAAACTCTGATAGAGCGGCGCGGGCAGGGGGCGCGGCCGGACAGTACAGGGAAAAGGATATGAAGTTCACCGAAGCCAAGCTGGAAGCGGCAATTATTCAACTGCTGGGCGAGCAGGGCTACGCCCATGGTGGCCTGAGGTCTACTTTTGAACCCCGCTAAAAATGGGGGGTTACCAGAGGACCATGCGGTATGCACACCTTGCACCGGACCACTTGAATGATGCCGTGAAGCTGAACCCTTTGCAGAGGGAAAGTGAAAGTAAGGAGGGTATAACAGGCTAGTCAATTAACCTGGCATGATTTCGAAGGAAGCGCTTAATTCGGGGTTTCACAAATCTCGAGACCTTAAATCCCTCAAGTACCTTTTCATAAAGTGCCTCATCGACCGCTTCATGAGTCCGAACTTCTCCAGCAGCTACGCCAGCAGCTAGTTTGGTTGCACTGAAAGGAGATGCATCGCGGTAAAAAACATAGCTTTGACGAGTGATGAATGGGTGGCAACCAGCTTCTAAAACACAAGCCGGATCATGACGTTCAGTCATAGAGGTGATGTTCACGTCAACAACAAGCTCATGACCCGCTTCTGGGCAGAAGACAGGATCATTGATGATGATGTGCATGTGGTCGACTGGGCCAGTCAGCCAGAAGAACGTCCCTTTTCTTGCTATCAGTGGCTGAGTCATCGGTAATTGCGGCGAATCATCTCCAGTGACTTACGCTGCATCAGCTCATTATTCAGCTGCTGCGCCGAGTGTTCATCTCGACCAACTGCACGATAGATGGCTTCTGGTGAGATGGGGAAAGAAGAGCCGTTTGGATCTTCCCATTCTGGGCAGTGGTCGTGAGTGTGCTGCCTCAGCTCCCAACGATTCATTTCGCCAAACTGATTCCAGATGGCCTCCATGACTTCAATGTCAGCATCACTCAGCTCATCCAGCTTGTCACGGTCGAAAGTAGACTTCAGGCTAACTTCATAATTCGCTTCGGCGGCTATTTCACTATTCCATGCAACAGATTCAACCTGACCTGTAATCAAGTTGAGAGTGTTCGACAGGACAGGCCCGTGAGGCAGGGAAACATGGTGATCGTCAGAAATAGGGAAGTCGTAGAGTTCCATAGAGTGACGGTCTGCCAGGTACAGCAGTTTCATTAGCTTCAAGTAAGACATGCGGCCACCTCTTCTACCGAGGAAGTACATAGCCATCTGAGCTACTTTTTTGTCGTCAAACATGGGCGCGGCCTCTTGCTGCTGATTGCACAATACCTGTGCCTTTTGAGAAGTTGCAGGTTTGTACGTACTCGCAACTACAGTTGGAGCTCTGAGCGAAGCGCGCACATTTTACAGTGCGCTGCTCAAAAATCAACCAGAAAGCCCCTCTATCTATCACTAAATCTCACTACTCTTGCCCCCATAGTGTAGCAAACTGAAAAAAAAGCAAGGTGGATAGTTGGAGGTGAAAATAGGAAAAAGTGGACACTTTGTGGACACTCAAGCAAGTGTGGACGTATCAGGTGTATTTCAGGGAAGGACTTGGGTAGTGTAACTTGCTGAAATAAAACGTTTTTAAGTGGTACCAGCGGCCGGACTCGAACCGGCACACCCGTTAAGGCGGGGGATTTTGAATCCCCTGTGTCTACCAATTTCACCACGCTGGCACTGTATCGACGGGGTTTCGAAGTGTGAAGCCCCTGCAGTGAAGGCGCATATTATATTTGTCTTTGCTGGTTCGTCAATCAGGACTGAAAAAAACCTGTTACTCAGGTAGAATTCAATCTTTCCAACAGGTTTCCAGTTTGAGTCCCATGCAGGTAAAAGACTTCTATTTCGAGCTGCCGGAAGAGCTGATTGCGCGTTATCCACTGGAACAGCGCAGTGCCAGCCGCTTGCTCTGCCTTGACGGCAATACCGGTGAACGGACCCACCGACAGTTTACCGACCTTCTTACATTGCTGCAGCCCGGCGATCTGCTGGTGTTTAACGATACCCGCGTGATTCCGGCGCGGCTGTTCGGGCAGAAAGAGAGCGGCGGCCAGATCGAGATGTTGGTGGAAAGGGTCACCTCCGAAAACACCGCGCTGGCGCACATTCGGGCCAGTCGTGCGCCCAGGCCGGGTGCGCGGCTGCTGTTTGAAGGCGGGCTTGAGGCCGAAGTAACGGGGCGTCAGGAAAACCTGTTCCAGCTCAGATTTACTAATCTGGACGACCATCTGGTGTCCGCGCTGGAGCGGCACGGTCACATGCCGCTACCGCCCTATATGAAACGTGAGGATCAACTGTCTGACCGCGAGCGTTATCAAACCGTTTACAATCGTAAGCCCGGTGCCGTTGCGGCTCCGACGGCAGGGCTGCATTTTGATCAAGCGTTGTTGCAGCAGCTGAAGGACAAAGGCATCGAGCAAACCTTTGTTACCCTGCATGTAGGCGCGGGCACCTTTCAGCCGGTCAAGGTCGACACCATTGCCGAGCACCACATGCACGCCGAATATATCGAAGTCTCCGATGAGGCCTGTGCGGCAGTGAAAGCCGCTCAGGCCCGGGGCAATAAAGTTGTAGCGGTAGGAACGACCAGTGTGCGCTGTCTTGAGACGGCGAGCCGGTCCGGCGAAATCGCCCCCTTTTATGGCGATACCGATATCTTTATCTACCCGGGCTATCGCTTTCGCACGGTGGATCGACTGATTACCAACTTCCACCTGCCTGAGTCGACGTTGATGATGCTGGTCAGTGCCTTTGCGGGACATCAGTCGATCATGCAGGCCTATGCCGATGCCGTGGCCGAGCGTTACCGCTTTTTCAGTTATGGCGATGCCATGTTTTTGACCCGCCGTGATGCGGCGGATGAGGATGCTTTGTGAGCAGAGAATGTTTTATGCAGTTCGAGACTCTTGCCAGTGAAGGCAAGGCGCGTCGCGGACGCCTGACCTTTCCCCGTGGTGTGGTTGAAACCCCCGCCTTCATGCCGGTGGGCACCTACGGCACCGTCAAAGGCATGCTGCCGCGGGATATCGAGGCCACCGGCGCTCAGATCATTCTGGGCAACACCTTCCATCTGATGCTGCGCCCGGGTACCGAAATCGTACAGATGCACGGTGATCTGCATGATTTCATGCAGTGGAAGGGGCCGATTCTGACCGACTCAGGCGGCTTTCAGGTGTTCAGTCTTGGCAAGCTGCGCAAGATCACCGAAGAGGGCGTGACCTTCCAATCGCCGGTGAACGGCAGCAAGGTGTTCATGACGCCAGAAAGCTCAATGCAGGTTCAGCGTGAATTGGGTTCCGATATCGTGATGATCTTTGATGAGTGCACACCCTATCCGGCAACAGAAAAGGAAGCGGCCGACTCCATGCGCATGTCGCTGCGCTGGGCCGAGCGCTCCAAAAAGGCGCACGGCGACAGCCCTTCGGCGCTATTCGGGATTATTCAGGGCGGTATGTACGAAAGCCTGCGTGATGAGTCCCTGGCCGGTTTGACCGAGATCGGCTTCGATGGCTATGCCATCGGCGGCCTCTCGGTGGGTGAACCGAAGGAGGACATGGTTCGCATTCTTGACCACCTGGCGTGGAAAATGCCCGAGGACAAGCCCCGTTACCTGATGGGGGTGGGCAAGCCGGAAGATCTGGTCGAAGGGGTGCGTCGTGGTGTCGACATGTTCGACTGTGTCATGCCGACGCGCAACGCGCGCAACGGTTTCCTGTTCACCCGCAACGGCATCGTCAAAATTCGAAATTCAGCCAATAAAACCAATACCGCACCTGTGGATGAAACCTGCAGCTGTTATACCTGTCAGAACTTCAGTCGCGCCTATTTGCATCATCTGGACAAGTGCAAGGAGATTCTGGGGGCGCAGCTCAATACCATCCACAACCTGCACTACTATCAGGAGCTGATGGCTGGTTTGCGCAACGCCATTGAACAGGGTAAATTGAGCGACTTCGTAAACGAATTCTATCGCCAGCAGGGGCATGAAACGCCGCCGCTGACGGCTTGAAACGCATCACTGACACTGTAATCGGGAGTACAACCTGAATGAGCTTTTTCATCTCTCCGGCCTATGCTGAAGGCGCTGGCGCCATGGATCCGGGCATGTTCAACATCCTGTTCCTGGTCGGCTTCGGTCTGATCTTCTACTTCTTCATGTGGCGTCCGCAGGCCAAGCGTGCCAAGGATCACAAGAACCTGATCGCCGGCCTGGCAAAAGGTGACGAAGTGATCACCGCAGGTGGCATCATCGGTAAGGTGGTGCGTCTGAGCGATGACTACGTGGTGCTGGAAGTATCTGAAGGCACCGAGCTGAAGTTCCAGAAGGCCCACGTTGCGGCCGAACTGCCCAAGGGCACGATCAAGAATATCTGATCGCCCATCTGTGTTCCGGCGCCACTGTTCAGGTGGCGCTTTCGTTTTTGGTGAGGATGGAGCACGATGCTCAACCGCTACCCCCTGTGGAAAAATTTCCTGATCCTGCTGGTGCTGGTGATTGCCGGCCTCTACGCAGCTCCCAACCTGTACCCGGATGACTATGCGATTCAGGTGTCAGCCGGTCGTAATGCGGCCCCCGTTGATCAGGGTACGCTAACGTCCATTGAACAGCGTCTGGAAGAAGCCGGTCTTGTGGCCAAGGCAACGGAATTGCAGGAGAGCGGTGTTGGCCTGATCCGTCTTGGCAGCTCTGACGCTCAGCTTGAAGCGCGCGAACTGATTGCCCAGACACTGGGCAACAACTACACCGTGGCGATGAACCTGGCACCGACGACACCTGAATGGCTGCGGGCCATTGGTGCCGGTCCCATGACGCTGGGCCTCGACCTTCGTGGTGGTGTGCACTTTCTGATGGAAGTGGACATGGCGCAAGCGGTTGCGCAGCGACTGGACGTGTATGTCAGCGAGATCAAAACCAAACTGCGTGAAGAAAAACTGCGTTATCGCATGGTTGACCACCTTGAAGATGGCCGTCTGTCGGTCCGTTTCGATGATGTTGCCGTGCGTGATGAGGCGCAGGGACTGCTGCGTCGCACCTGGCCCGAGTTCATGGTGGATGCCGCAGCCGATGGCGAGGACTATTTCCTCTATATCAACCTGACGGAAGAGACCATCCGCCAGATCGAAGACTACGCCATCAAGCAGAACCTCACGACCCTGCGTAACCGTGTCAACGAGTTGGGTGTGGCCGAGCCTTTGGTGCAGCGTCAGGGACGCAATCGTATTGTGGTTCAGCTACCGGGCGTACAGGATGCGGCGGCCGCCAAGCGTGTGATCGGTAAAACGGCCAATCTGGAGTTCCGTCTCGAAGCACTGCCGGATACCAGTCGTGCCCTGACCGAGACCTATGACTTCCGCAGCCAGCCAGGCCGTAGCGCGGCACTGGAAAAGGACATCATCATTACCGGCTCCAGTGTCTCCAATGCACAGGCCGCCTTTGACGAGAACGGCATGCCACAGGTGTCGATCACCCTGGATGGCCCTGGTGGCCAGATGATGAACCGGGTGACACGCAATGCGATTCAGCGCCGCATGGCGGTGCTGTTTGTCGAGCACAAGCAGCGCACACTGGTACAGACCATCGAGGGTGAGCGTGTCGAGCGCCGTATCCCTTACACCGAGAAAAGCATCATCTCGCTGGCGACAATCCAGAGCACGCTGGGCAACCAGTTCCGCATCACCGGACTGGACAGTGCCCAGGAGTCCTCCGAACTTGCACTGCTGCTGCGGGCTGGTGCCCTGGCTGCGCCAGTGTACTTCGTAGAGGAGCGTACGGTCGGTCCGAGCCTGGGCGCCAAGAATATCGAACAGGGTACTCTGTCGGTACAGATCGGCTTTGCGCTGGTGCTGGTGTTCATGCTGGTTTACTACCGAGTATTCGGTCTATTGGCTAATATCGCGCTGACTCTGAACCTGGTTCTGCTGGTCGCGGTGATGTCGCTGCTGTCAGCAACTCTGACGCTGCCGGGTATTGCTGGCATCGTGTTGACCGTGGGCATGGCGGTAGATGCCAACGTGTTGATATTCGAGCGAATAAAGGAAGAGTTGAAGAATGGTCTGCCGGTGCAGTCGGCCATTCACTCGGGCTTCAGCCGCGCGTTTACCACCATTCTGGATGCCAACGTGACCACGCTGATCGCGGCCGTGATCCTGTTCGCCATGGGTACTGGGCCGGTCAAGGGCTTCGCTGTTACGCTGTCGGTCGGTATTCTGACCTCCATGTTCACTGCTTTGCTGGTGACCCGTGCACTGGTGAACCTGGTGTATGGCGGCCGCACGCTGAAGAAACTGATGATCTGAGGAACCCCCATGACGACGGCAAAGAAGATTTACAATTTCATGGGGATACGCAAGCTGGCGCTGGCGTTCTCCGCAGTTTTGCTGCTGGTGTCGATTGCATCACTGGCGGTCAACGGCCTCAAGTTTGGCCTCGACTTTACTGGTGGCAGCCTGGTTGAGGTCGGTTATGAGCAGGCGGTCAGTCTGGAAGATGTGCGCCAGAAGCTGAGTGCAGAAGGCTTTCCGGATGCGGTTGTACAAACTTTCGGCTCCTCGCGCGATATCCTGATCCGGCTGCAGGTTGATCACGACCCGCAGCTCGGTGACAAGGTGCTGGAAGCCCTGCGTGCCGGGTCCGATCAAACAGTGGAGCTGCGCCGCAATGAATTTGTCGGCTCACAGGTAGGCGAAGAACTGCGTGAGCAGGGTGGTCTGGGCATGCTGCTGGCACTGTTCATGATCATGGTCTATCTTGCTTTTCGGTTTCAGCTCAAATTTTCGCTGGGAGCAGTAGTGGCACTGGTGCATGACGTTGTTATTGTGCTGGGTGTTTTCTCGCTGCTGCAGATCGAGTTTGACTTGACGGTGCTGGCTGCCGTGCTGGCCGTGATCGGTTACTCGCTGAACGATACCATCGTAGTGTACGACCGGATTCGTGAGAACTTCCGCATCATGCGTAAGGAAGACAACATTGAGGTCATGAATGCTTCACTGAGTCAGACACTCAGTCGTACCTTGATGACTTCATTGACGACGTTGTTGGTGCTGGTTGCGCTGTTCTATTTTGGTGGCGAAATGATTCACAGTTTCGCATTGGCTTTGTTGGTTGGTGTGCTGGTGGGTACTTACTCCTCCATTTATGTGGCCGCCAATGCACTGATTTTAATGCAGGTGAGTCGCGAAGACCTGATGCCGCCCGAGAAGAAAGAGGGCGAAGAGGTCGAAGAGCTTCCCTGAGATCTGTAAAGCCGGCAACGCCGGCTTTATTTTTTACATATTGACGGTCTATTCTGAAGGAAAGGCCGCTGTATCGGTCAAAAGATCGTACAGAAACAACTGGATACTGAATGAGCAAGAATTGGAAAGACAAAGACCCCAACCTTCAGCTGGAAGCTGAAAAGTATGAACAGCCGGTACCGAGCCGTGACTTCATGCTTGAATTCCTCGAGAAGTGGGGCGCCCCGATCAGTCATCCCGTGCTGTGTCGGGAGCTGGGTATTGATGATGAAGACAGTGTTGAAGGTGTTCGCCGGCGCCTGATCGCCATGTGTCGAGATGGTCAACTGATCTCCAACCGCAAGGGCGAGTACGGGTTGATTCAGAAGATGGATCTGATTCCCGGCCGCGTGATAGGGCATCGTGATGGATTTGGCTTCCTGAAGCCGGACGCCGGTGGCGATGACCTGTTCCTCAGCCCGCGCAATATGCGTGAAGTGTTTGATGGTGACCGGGCACTGGTCCAGTCCATCGGAGTGGATCACAAGGGCCGACGCGAAGGCAAGATTGTCGAAGTGCTGGAGCGTGGCACTACCAAGGTGGTGGGCAAGTTTGATGGCCACAGTGGCTTTGGATCGCTGATCCCCGAAAATCAACGCATCACCAATCAGGTGATGATTATCCCTGACCCGACTACCGGTCTGGAGTATGAAGACGGTCAGCTGGTAGTGGCCGAGATCATCCAGTATCCCAACCGGAAGCAGCCTGCACGCGCTCGTGTTGTGGAAGTGTTGGGTGATCGCATGGCGCCGGGAATGGAGATTCAGGTTGCCATTCACAACCATGAAATCCCGGATGAGTTTCCAGCGGATGTGCACCAGCAGATCGGTGAGCTGACACCGGAAGTGCGCGAAGAGGACAAACAGAACCGCATCGATCTGCGCGAGTTGCCTTTTGTCACCATTGACGGTGAAGACGCCAAAGACTTTGACGATGCCGTCTACTGTGAGAAAAAAACCTTTGGTGGCTGGCGTCTTTGGGTGGCGATTGCGGATGTGTCCTACTACGTACGCCCTGACTCGGCGCTGGACCGTGAAGCGGTCAAGCGTGGCAACTCGGTCTACTTCCCCGAGTTTGTGGTTCCGATGCTGCCGGAACTGCTTTCTAACGGGCTCTGCTCGCTGAACCCCAATGTGGATCGTCTGGCCATGGTGTGCGAGATGACCATCAGCCGGGCCGGTAAACTGTCGGGTTATAAGTTCTACGAAGCGGTGATCAACTCCAAGGCGCGCCTGACCTACACCAAGGTAGGGGCAATGTTGGATGCCGAGCATGAAGACAGTGCGAACCTGCGCAAGCAGTACAGCGCCGTAGTGACTGATGTAGAGCAGCTGCATCAGCTTTACAAGGCGTTGCGCAAGGCGCGGGATGACCGCGGAGCCATTGATTTTGACACCGTTGAAACGCGTATCGTATTTGATCAGGTACGCAAAATCGATGAGATTATTCCCGTGGTGCGTAACGATGCGCACAAGATCATCGAAGAGTGCATGCTGGTCGCTAACGTGGCAACCGCACGTTTTCTGGGTAAGTACGGCAAGCCGGCTCTGTACCGAATCCATGAAGGGCCCAAGGCACAGAAGCTGCAGAATCTGCGAGCCTTCCTGGGTGAGCTGGGGCTTAACCTCCCTGGTGGTGACAGCCCCGAGCCAAAGGATTACCTGAAGCTGGCCGAGTCAATCAAGGGGCGGCCGGATCGTCACATTATCCAGACCATGATGCTCAGGTCGATGCAGCAGGCTGTATATAGCCCTGAAAATCTGGGCCACTTTGGCCTGGCCTATCCGACCTATGCGCACTTCACATCGCCCATACGGCGCTACCCTGATCTGTTGGTTCACCGCGCCATTCGCAGTGCGATTCATGGTGATGGGAAAGCGAAGGCGGTCGAGCGGCCGAAGAAGTTTACGGCCAATGCCGCCTTTGGCTATCCGTATTCGCTTGAGCAGATGCTGGCGCTGGGTGAGCACTGCTCCATGACCGAACGGCGTGCTGATGAGGCCACCCGTGATGTGGTGGCTTGGCTCAAGTGTGAATACATGCAAAGCCAGATTGGAGAAGTGTTTACCGGTGTGGTGGCAGCTGTCACCGGCTTTGGTGTGTTTGTAGAGCTGGAAGACCTGTATATCGAGGGACTTATCCACATTACCTCACTGCCCAGTGACTACTACCACTTTGAAGTAGCGAAGCAGCGCTTGGTCGGGGATCGTACCCGTCGCGTCTTCAAGCTGGGTGACGAGCTTGAGGTCAAAGTTGTGCGTGTGGATCTGGATGAACGCAAGATCGACTTTGAGCTGGCAGCAGATCCTGCCGCTGCACAACCCAAGCGAACCAGTCAGCGTGAAAAGCTGGCCAAGGGTCAGATCGCGGATGGTCGCGGCAAGCCGGATCATAGCAAGGGGCGTCGTCGCTCAAAAAAGCCTGAAGGCCGTACTGGCGGAGATAAGCCCGCCGGTGCTGCCACCAAGCGCAAGGCCGCTCAGAAGCGCAAGCACCCTCCCAAGGCGCGGCAAAAGCGCAAGGGTTGATGCTTGATTCAGCTGCCGGGGTAACGCCCGGCAGCCAGGTCGAATGTCAGCACCACATAAAGTCCTGTGATGACACACAGTATCCCCGCCCAGCTCAGTGGTATTCTGACTGGCGCTGGCCAGTGATATAGCCATATCCGATACATGGCTGTGATCACCAATGCTTCGGCCACTCCCGCTATCACGTCCATGGGCCAGTGCACTCCCAGCATTGGACGGGACAGCGCAACCGCCAGAATCAAGGGTATGGTGCAGAGATAACCCAAATGGCGAGTCTGGTGATCCCTGTTATGCAGCAGCCATACGGCCGTCAGAGTAAAGAACGCGGCGGCAGCTGAGGCATGCCCGCTTGGGTAGCTGAAATTGGCAAGACTGCTTCCTTCAGGTCTCGGCAGGCCAAAGAGTTGCTTCAGTACATGGTTAAGCAGAATGACGCCGATAACCCCCGCAAATACTCCACAGCCGCGCCAGCCATCCCCACGCATCAGCCCAAACAGCGCACACAGTAGTGAAAGCCCGGCAACAAGTGGAATATCACCGATCAACGTCATCACCAGTGCCGTTTGTGGCAAGGTATCTCCTATTGAGCGAAGGGGTATGAGCAAAGCCGAATTGATCTGGTCGCCTGCAGAGTCAAGGTTAATAAGGGTGATGCCGATAAGAGCGGTCAACGCACACAGCAGCAGTAGTGTTGGTCCGGGCGGCCAGGGGGCGGGGAGTACGCGGCTCCAGTAAGTGTGAAGCTTGCCATGTGGTTTCAGTCGGTGATGAAACTGTTGAAACAGCAGCAGGGTAAACAGCAGTACAGCCACTGACCAAAATATCGGGGCCAGTTGAGGTGAGGCGGTGGTGAGTCCTCGGCCGGTGAAGTATCCGGGCAGCAGATACAATGGCGCCCAACCCAAAGCCGAGATCAGGTTGAAGAAGGTGAAAGCCAGGCCAGGCATGCCGCAGCTGCCGGCCACAAACGGAATGACAGGACGAATCGGACCAACAAACCGACCGGTGACGATACTGAGCCCGCCCCAGCGCCGGAAAAATGCTTCGCCCCGTTGCAGCCATTCGGGGTGTCTTTGCAGCCAGTCAAGGCGGCGGATGGGTGTGGCGGAATGGCGCCCCAGTAGAAAGCTTATTCCATCACCACACACCGCGCCCGTGAACGCTGCCAGAAGACAGACCCACGGTGACACTGCTGCTGAGCCGGCCATGACAGCCAATGCAAACAGCAGGGCAACACCGGGCAGCAGCAGGCCGACAAACGCCAGAGATTCCAGCATCGCAATCAGGGCAATCAGCACCACAATGCTTGTCGGTGTCAGTGGTAATGCCTGTAGCAGTGACTCAAGCAAAATGACTCCTCGTGCTAAAAGGACAGGACAGCACTGCGTCGAGTGCGGTCGCTCTGATATAATCGCAGCCAGATGCTGGTGATACCAGCAATGCCTCACTTAACGGAAGGGTGCGATGAACGAAATCATCCTGCTGACAATTTCCGGTGACGACCGTCCGGGCGTGACCTCGGCTATCACCGGGATCCTCGCCCGCTATCATATCAATATCCTTGATATCGGCCAGGCGGTCATTCACAACACGCTCTCGCTGGGTATCCTGATTCAGGTGCCGAAAGAGTCCGAGTCGTCTCCTCTATTGCGGGATGTTCTGTTCAAGGCACATGAGATGAACATGCTGGTGCGTTTTGAGCCAGTGGATGACGCGGCCTATGAACACTGGGTCGAAGGTCAGGGCAAGTCGCGCCATATCATCACTCTGTTGGCACGACGCATCAGTGCCGAGCACATTGCACGTGTGACCGCCATTGCCGCCGACCATGGCCTGAATATCGATAATATCAGCCGTTTGTCCGGGCGTATCTCACTGCAGGATGACGGTGCGCGTCAGACTCGCGCCTGTGTCGAGTTCTCAGTGCGTGGGCTACCGGCTGATGCCGCTGCGCTGCGTGAAGAGTTCCTCAAGACGGCCAGCGATATGGATGTGGATATCGCCTTTCAGAAGGATGATATTTTCCGTCGTAACCGGCGTCTGGTGGTGTTCGACATGGATTCGACTCTGATCGAGGCCGAGGTAATCGATGAGCTGGCGAAAGAGGCAGGTGTCGGTGAGCAGGTGATTGAGATTACCGAAGCCGCCATGCGGGGTGAAATCGACTTCAACGAGAGCTTCCGCCGCCGCGTGGCGCTGCTCAAAGGGCTGGATGCCTCGGTTCTTGAACGCATTGCCGAGCGCCTGCCTTTGACTGAAGGCGCAACTGAGCTGGTGGGGCATTTGAAGGCGTTGGGCTTCAAGACCGCCATCCTGTCAGGTGGGTTTACCTATTTTGGTCACTTCCTGCAGCAGAAGCTCGGTTTTGACTATGTGTATGCCAACGAGCTGGATATTCGCGATGGCAAGGTAACCGGTGAGGTGGTCGGTACCATCGTCAACGGCGAGCGCAAGGCTCAGCTGTTGCGTGAAATTGCCGAAAAGGAAGGTGTGCGACTGGAACAGACCATCGCCGTAGGGGATGGTGCCAATGACTTGCCGATGCTGTCCATCGCCGGTTTGGGGATCGCCTTCAGGGCCAAACCGCTGGTGCGTCAGAGTGCCAAGCAGGCAATATCGACACTTGGGCTGGACGGCATTCTGTACCTGATCGGTTTTCGGGACCGCGACAGCCTGCTCTGAGCAGGCTGTCGTTGACGCTCCTATCCCTCAAAGAAATCGTAATCCATCTGCTCCCGCGGGGGTTGCAGATAGTGCCCCTGAACCAGATGAACACCGGCGCTGAACAGGTCGCTGATTACACGGGTTTCTTCAACCAAAGGGGCGATGATCAGCTTGTTCTGCTGTTTCAGTGGGGCCAGCATTTCCTCCAGTGATTCCATGGTCAGGTTGCGATTCTGCAGGTCCTGAATGTAGGAACCATCCAGCTTGATAAACTCAGAATCCAGCTCCTTGCGTACATGTTCCGAGTTGGGTGAGCTGCCGAAATGTTTCAGGCATACCTGGCAGTGCAGTTGCTGAATGGCACGGGCAAAATGTCGTGCCGCAATCAAATCAACCGCAGCATCACTTTCGCTGATTTCGAATACCAGGTATTCGGCGGGTACGTGGCTTCTGCGCAGCTCTTCTCCCAGCCACTGCACCAGCTCTGCGCTACGCAGCGAGGGACCGGATAGGTTGATCAGCAGGTGTGTGCGCTTCTCAATGTTTTGCTTGCTGCTCAGCTCCGACAGTGCCCGCTTGATGACCCAGCGGTCCAGCTCAACCAGTACCTCAGGCTCTATCGCCTGGGCGATGAAGGCATTGGGAGAGATTTCCTTGTCACTGTCACTCATCAAGCGCAGCAGTACCTCGTAATACTGGGTCGGCGTTTCCAATCGCAGCGGTACGACCGGCTGGTACAGAAGTCGGAATCGGTCCATTTTGAGCGCGTTGAGCAGGCGTTTGCTCATTTTGGCATCGCTGCTGGAGAGCAGCGTCTTCTCTTCCTGATACAGACTGACACCATTGCCGGGCCGGTTGCCGTGATGCAGACTCTCGGCCATCATGCGAGCGCGGGAAACCAGCTTTACTGGCGTCGGAGCGCTGTCGTTGATGACGACTATGCCTACTGACAAGGTGGTGTGGATGGCCGTGTTCTGTACTTGGCAGATATGGCTGCTGACGGCGTGGCAAAGCTGCTCTCCAATGTCGACAGCCTTGTTGGGGTCGGCGGTGTGCAGAATGATGGCAAAGCTGTTGTCATCCAAATGGGACAGCAGGTGGGCACGGCTCACTTTCTGTTTCAAAATGCTGGCGATATCACGCAAAATGAGATCAACCCCGTCAATGCCAACTTCGGTTCGAATCACCTCCAGATGATCCAGTGTCAGCAGCATCAGGTTGCGGTCCTGCCCTCCGCGGCGGGCGTTATTGCAGGCAACTTCCAGTGCACGCATGAATGCCTGATGGTTGTTCAGGCCGCTGATCGGATTTATGTCGCGGAAAATTTCTTCCGATGCGTCGAAATCGGTGATGATCTCGACCTCAAGGCAGGGACGTCCATCGTATTCGGATGGAGCGAAGCTGAAACGGGCCTCGAAGCGGGTATCGTCTGGTCTCTGGGCGGTGAGGTTGCGCTGCAATGCAGAGCTGCTGTGATCGCACTCTCGCAGTATCTGGTCCAGATCATCCCTGAAGCGCTCTTCAAGCAGCTGACGCAGTGAGTGTTCGAGCAGGTGCTCTGCATCATCATAACCGAACAGGTGGGCAAAACTTTTGTTGGCATGCAGGATCAGGCCGTTATGCAGCATGCATATTGCCAAGGGTGAACTTTCTACCAGTGTCTGATTGCGTTGCTGCAGCTGTGCCAGTCGGTTCTGTGTGTTACGCAGTTCACGACGTGTTTGCAGCTGGGCGTACACCCGGTTCAGCTCGAGCAGCAGTAATTCGTGGTTACGTTCGGGAAGCATCGCTTGTACACCGATGCCAAGCCAGTGGGTTGGGTCATGGTATTCATGACCTGGCGACAGCAGTATCACCGGTATGTCACGGTTAAGACGATTCAACAGATCCAAGGCCTTGGCGGGGGTCAGTTCTGTGCTGTAGTGATCCTTGCTGGCAAAGATCAGCAAGTCCCAAGAGCGCTGACTGAGTACATTCAGCAGCTCGTCAGAGCCTTGTACAGATTGGCCGCGAGGCGAAAAATGAGCTGTTCTGAGGGTGGTCAGCAGCTGGTCCATCTGGATGCCATCACAGGCGGCAAACAGCAGGTTTATGTTGCGAGCATCGTGTTGAGCCTGACTGGCCAGTGCATGTAATAGCTCGTCCGTGGAACCACTCATATTGTGTACCTGAGGAAACGGGGGATCTTTAGTGTCCCATATTAACGACAAATAAATGCCGTGTCAGGTATGCGAAAACTCAGGAAAGTGGAAACATTTAGCAGGATGGCAGGGGTAGGAGGATTCGAACCTCCGCATGCTGGAATCAGAATCCAGTGCCTTACCGCTTGGCGATACCCCTGTAAAGAATGGTGGCAATGGCGGGACTCGAACCTGCGACCCACGCATTATGAATGCGTTGCTCTAACCAACTGAGCTACATTGCCACAAATGGCAGGGGTAGGAGGATTCGAACCTCCGCATGACGGGATCAAAACCCGTTGCCTTACCGCTTGGCTATACCCCTGCAATCTCGAAAACATGGTGGCAATGGCGGGACTCGAACCTGCGACCCACGCATTATGAATGCGTTGCTCTAACCAACTGAGCTACATTGCCATAAGCTTTCAAGGCCGCGAATTATTCCCTGTTTTCGTAACGCTGTCAACGGCTTGAAAGCAAAAAAACGAATCAGACGTTGAAGCGGAAGTGAACCACATCACCGTCTTTGACGATGTACTCCTTGCCTTCCAGGCGCCAGCGGCCGGCGTCCTTGGCGCCCTGTTCACCCTTGTAGGCGATGAAGTCGTCGTAGCTGATCACTTCAGCACGGATGAAACCCTTTTCGAAGTCAGTATGGATCACACCAGCCGCCTGAGGCGCGGTAGCACCGATCTTGACGGTCCAGGCGCGGACTTCCTTTACACCGGCGGTGAAATAGGTTTGCAGGCCCAGCAGGCTGTAACCGGCGCGGATGACGCGGTCAAGGCCGGGCTCGTCCATACCCATCTCCTGCAGGAATTCGATTTTTTCCTCGTCTTCCAGCTCGGCAATTTCAGACTCCAGCTTGTTGCAGATCGCAACGACTTCGGCGCCCTCGGAAGCCGCCAGTTCCTTCACTTGATCCAGGTAGGGGTTGTTTTCGAAGCCATCTTCGGACACGTTGGCGATGTACATGGTTGGCTTGGTGGTCAGCAGGTGGAAACTGCGGGCCAGCTTGCGCTCGTCATCGCTTAGCTCAAGTCCTCGTACAGGCAGACCTTCCGCCAGGTGCGGGATCATTTTTTCCAGCAGTGCCTTGGCTGCAATCGCGTCCTTGTCACCGCCCTTGGCGTTGCGCTGAACACGCAGAAGCTGCTTTTCGCAGGAATCCAGATCCGACAGAGCCAGCTCCATATTGATGGTTTCAATATCTTCCAGCGGATGAATACGGTTGGAAACGTGGATAACGTTGTCATCTTCGAAGCAGCGCACCACATGCGCGATGGCATCGGTTTCGCGGATGTTGGCCAGGAACTTGTTGCCCAGACCTTCGCCCTTGGAGGCGCCTGCAACCAGGCCGGCGATATCCACAAACTCCATGGTGGTCGGGAGGACGCGTTCGGGTTTGACGATTTCGGCCAGTGCATTGAGGCGTGGGTCCGGCATGGGAACAACGCCGGCATTCGGCTCAATGGTACAGAAAGGAAAGTTCTCGGCGTCGATGCCCGCTTTGGTCAGGGCATTGAAGAGCGTGGACTTGCCGACATTGGGAAGTCCGACAATACCGCATTTGAAACCCATGATCAGATCCTGTATTGAGGTTAGCCGTTGAAACTGTGCAGCTGGTTCATGGCACGTGCCCAGTCACCGCTGACGGCAAGGGGCAGCGCACGCAGCGCTTCATCAATGGCAGCCTGTGTCTTGTCGCGTTCAGCCACCGGTGCTTTGCTCAGTACAAAGCCGGAAACCTGGGCAGCGCTGCCCGGATGGCCGATGCCAAGGCGCAGACGATAGAAATTACGGTCGTTCCCCAGCTTACTGATAATGTCGCGCAGGCCGTTGTGTCCGCCGTGTCCGCCGCCCTGTTTCAGGCGAGCGGTGCCGGGCTGGATGTCCAGCTCATCGTGCACGACCAGTATGTCGCTGGTAGGAATCTTGTAGAAGTTGGCCAGAGCTGCCACGGACTGTCCGCTGCGATTCATGTAGGTTGTGGGAACCAGCAGATGGACCAGTTGGTGGTTGATCAGCACCTTGCCATAGAGGCCGAAGAATTTCTTCTCCGATTGCAAGGAGATGTGCTGGTGGGCAGCAAGCTGCTCCACCAGCTCGGCGCCGGCATTGTGACGGGTCTGGCTGTACTCTGTCCCGGGGTTGCCGAGACCGACGATCAGTTGAATCCGGTCATTCATGCCTTTGCCTGTCTGTCAGAACTTACTTGGCGGCGCGAGCACCACGCGGTGCGTAGCAGTAGCCAACGCTCTGGTCGTGGTCTTCACCGCGACGCAGGGCGACGATTTCAACGCCTTCCGGCAGTGAAATGTCGGACAGGTGAGCGGTCTGGCCCATTTCGATCTGGCCCAGCTCCACTTCCAGAGCTTCCGGCAGGTCTTTCGGCAGGCAGGAAATTTCAACGGTGGCAGCTTCCTGAGCGAACTTGGCTGCGGCCTTGGCGGCAGCAGACTTTTCGAAGTTCACGAAGGCCAGCGGAACCTGCAGCTTGATCTTCTGGTTGTCATCGATGCGCTGGAAGTCAGCGTGCAGTACAACCGGCTTGGACGGGTGACGCTGCAGATCCTTGATAATAACCGGCTGGTCCTGACCGTCGAGGTTCAGGGTCAGGATGGACGAGTAGAAACCGTCTTCCAGCAGCATGCGGTACAGGTCTTTGCCGATCACGGAGATCGCCTTCGGCTCGGAAGAGCCGTAGATGATGCCCGGTACCAGACCTTCACGACGCAGGCGGCGGCTCGCACCTTTCCCCTGATCGTCACGGGCAACAGCGTTTACAGTAAATTTAGCCATGTTTTATATACCTTATATATTAAAGCTGCATACCCCCGCGACCAGAAGCATGCAGCATGTGGGCGGTCCATGGTGGACCTTCAAATCACGGGACGTGCCCGTGGTTCAGTGCCCGTTCCGGTTAGCGGAACATGGCACTGATGGATTCTTCATTGCAGACGCGGCGTACCGCTTCTGCCAGCAGAGGTGACAGTGAAAGCTGACGAATCTTGTCACACTTCTGCGCCTGCTCGGACAGCGGGATGGTGTCGGAAACGACCAGCTCATCCAGCTGAGAGCCGATAATGTTGTTGATTGCCGGGCCGGACAGAACCGGGTGGGTCACGTAGGAGACTACGCGGGCGGCACCCTTGTCTTTCAGTGCCTTGGCAGCCTTGCACAGGGTGCCGGCAGTGTCACACATATCATCGACCAGAATGCAGGTACGACCGGACACATCGCCGATGATGTTCATCACCTGGGATTCGTTGGCACGCTCACGACGCTTGTCGATGATCGCCAGGTCGCAGTCAAGCTGTTTGGCAACGGCACGGGCACGGACAACGCCGCCCACATCCGGGGACACTACGATGATATCATCGTACTGCTGATCCACGATGTCATCGAGCAGTACCGGGGAGCCGTAAACGTTGTCTACAGGAATGTCGAAGAAGCCCTGAATCTGGTCAGCGTGCAGATCAACCGTCAGTACGCGGTCGATGCCCACGTTGGCAATCATGCTGGCCACGACCTTGGCGCTGATCGGTACACGCGCTGAACGCGGACGACGATCCTGGCGGGCGTAGCCGAAGTAGGGGATAACAGCCGTGATGCGGGTGGCCGAGGCGCGACGCATGGCGTCAGCGAATACAATCAGCTCCATCAGGTTGTCATTGGTGGGCGCGCAGGTTGACTGGATGATGAATACATCCTTACCACGAACATTTTCCTGGATCTCGACGCTTACTTCGCCGTCACTGAAGCGGCCAACCTGTGCCTTGCCCATGGGAATGTCCAGGCGTTCGACAACTTTTTGTGCCAGCTCCGGGTTTGCATTGCCGGTGAAGACCATCATTTTAGACACGGCGATTACCTTCTCGATTGCGTCGGAGTTAGATGTAGTAGAGAGGAAGTCTGTCATGGTGTTTGGCAGGGGTAGGAGGATTCGAACCTCCGCATGCTGGAATCAGAATCCAGTGCCTTACCGCTTGGCGATACCCCTGTCGTCTCCTGTGGTGTGGACCACGCTCCAAGAAGGCGCATATTCTCAACAAAGAGCCTGTCGAAATCAACCCCTGTGGCAAATTTGTTGCCAAATTCGATCGGCTCAAGGCTGCAGGTCGGTCGTCCAATGGTTAACAACCAGTGTAATGCGCATATCCGGGCGGGTCAGACGTATCTTCTCCGGCAGCACCAGTGTGCCGGCGCGAGTGTAACGGTCATATTCAACCTTCCAGCCAGCCTGGCTGAAACCCTGCTCGTCCTTCAACGCCTGCCAGTGCAGGCTGGGGTCGGGTACGCCTCGTACCCAGTAGCGTGTATGGGACAGGGGCAGGTGCCAGCCCAGCAGTTGCTGCATCAGGGCTTCGGGCGTTGTTGCCCGGTAGATTTCGTCAGACCCTGACTGCTGCAGACTGACACTGTTGTCTCGGCCCTCGATGCGCAGCCCCCCCTGACCAAGCGGGCCGGTCAGGGCTATCTGATAGGCAGCCGGCTGCTGCTTCCAGCTCAGATTGGCACTGTTGACTTCGCCGTCATGGCGAATGCCGATGCGCCCCTCCAGTGACCAGCTTTCAAGCTGCAGTACCGGACGTGAATCTGTGGGCATTGCCGGCTCACGGGTTTGCAACTGACTGCAGCCACCCAGGAGCAATACCAGCAGCAGTGGTAAAAGGGGCCTCATGGCGTGACTCCGATCATATCGGCGGCTTCCAGCAGGTGTGAGTCATTTGGCTGTTGTTCCAGTGCCTGCAGCAGCAGTTCGGTTGCTCGCTGTTGTTGGTCCAGCGCCCATAGTACCTGCACCAGATGAGCCGTTACTTCTGGTTCGGGGTAGCGCGAATGGGCCTGCTGCAAAAAGTGGAGCGCTTCCTCATTGCGCCCCAGCCTGTGCAGAACCCAGCCCATGGAGTCCAGTATGGCGGCATCTTCCGGTTGCTGTGCAAGTGCGCGGCTGATCAGGGCGTGCGCCTCTTCCAGTTCGTCTGTGTAGAGGGTCAGCGTGTAGCCGAGGGCATTCTGCAGCATCGGGTTGTCCGGAGACAGGACCAGTGCACGGCGAAGGTCGCTGATCATTTGTTGTGACTGTTCGGAGTCGGTCAGCATGGAACGGGTGTACAGCAGGTTAACGCTGTCGGGAGACTGCTCCAGCGACTGGTTCAGAATGGCCAGTGCCTCGGGGCGCAGGCCGACCCGGTCGAGCCACTCGACTTGCAGGATGATCAGATCTTCTCGCTGATCCGGATGACTTTCTCGACCTGTTGCGATCAGTGCGGTGACTCTGGCCTGATCATCGGCGCTTTCAAACAGGCTCAGGGCGCGGGCGTAGGCCTGAATCAGGTTGGGGCCCTGGTCGACTTGAAGGAAATGTTCCAAAGCCAGTTCTCGCTGCTCCTGCTGCTGAGCAATGACCCCAAGATAGAAATGTGGTGCCGAATTGTCAGGCTGTTGGTCCAGTAGCTGTTGCAGCAGTCGACGGCTTTGTTCGGGCCGGTTGTTCTCAAGCAGCAAAAGAGCGAAATAATAGCGTAGCTGTTGATTGTCCTCCTGCTGTTGCAGCAGTTGCTGGATCGCTTCCCAGGCCATTTCAGTTTGGCCAGACAGCAGCAGCAACTGGGCGCGTGAGGCGGCCAGACGTGTATGTTCTGGTTCCTGGCGCAGGGCGCGCTGGACCAGTTTGAGCCCTTGGGCCGGCTGCCCTTGTTGGCGATAGATCTCGGCACGTTGCAGTACCAGTTCAGCCTGGTCGGGCTCCACGCGCAGAACGGCGTCCAGTAGCTCGGCAGCTGCTGTGGTTCTATCCAGCTGGCGCAGAAGCAGTACCCGAGTCAGCAGATAGTCGAGCTGCTCTGGCTGCTGTCGGTTGAGTCTAGTCAGCAAGTCATAGTAGTGCTCGGCAACTTCGGCCGGCATTTCTTCGCTCTGAGCTGCGATCAGGGTCAGTGCCTCGTCACCACCCTGCTCCAATACCTGTTCGAGCAGGGGAAGGGCTAACTCAAATTGGCGCTCATGCAGCAGGATGTTGGCCCGGATGTGCAGTGGCTCAATGTTGCCAGGCTCGATTTCACTCCACAGCCGGCTCGTCTCCATGACGGCATCCGGGCGGCGCAGAAACTGGGCAATACGCGTGGCGCGCTCGGCTACCGCAGGGTCTCGGGTCAGCCGCGTCTGGTTCAGGTAGTGCTCAAGAGCAAGGTCAAAGCGGCCCTGCTTGCCGGCCAGCTCGGCACTTAATAGCTGGTACAGGCTGTCGGCGTTGAGCTCGCCCTTGATATAGGTGGTGGTTGGCGCCAGCTCAAGAGTATCCGCATTGGCGGAAGAGGGCGTCCTGTCCATTTGGCTGCAGCCGGTGATCAGCAGGCTGGTGATCAGGCTGATCAGCAGAGGTTTGTTCATAAACTGATGCACGTTTCCGATCCTGGTGGGTTGGAAATCTCACTATAGAGCAATTGAGTCGGGGCTGTCATGCCATCTGCAGCTGTCCGACGGCGGGTTGTCCTGCTCTGTACGCAGAACTGCCACGGGTGGGTTAATCCGGACGCGGCAAAGGTGTATGATTACGCGCTTGTCTGTAATGGGGTGATACGAACCTTCTATGGCTCTGCTGGCGTTAGGTATCAATCACAAAACGGCACCGGTCGAAGTACGCGAGCGGGTGGCGTTCGCACCGGAAAAACTGGCTCAGGCGTTGCATGAGGCGCGGCTGCATGCCCGGCTTTCCGAAGTGGCGATTCTGTCCACCTGTAACCGGACCGAACTCTACTGCTCTACTACCGAGCTGGAGGGTAGCCGTGCTCTGCTGGAATGGCTGGGGCGTTATCACGACCTTGACGTAGAGGAGCTGCAACGCTGTTCTTACGCCTATTGGGACGATGCAGCGGTACGCCATATGATGCGCGTGGCCTGCGGGCTGGACTCGCTGGTGCTGGGCGAACCGCAGATACTGGGACAGCTCAAGTCTGCGTTCTCGGTGTCTCAGGCGGAGGGGCTGGTCAGCGTTGAATTGGGGCGGCTGTTCCGCAGCACATTTTCGGTGGCCAAAAATGTGCGTACTCAGACCGCCATCGGCCAAAACCCGGTTTCGGTGGCCTACGCGGCCGTTAGCCTGGCGCAACACATTTTTGCCGATCTGGGCAAAAGCCGGGCCTTGCTGATCGGGGCCGGCGAGACCATCGAATTGGTTGCACGCCATCTCAAGCGTGCCGGCGTGCAGCAAATCACGGTGGCAAACCGCACACTTGCACGCGCGCTGGCCGTTGCCGAGGAGTTCAACGGGCGTGCCATCGAGCTGGGACAGATCCCCGACGAGCTGCCCCAGACCGATATTCTGATCGCCTCCACTGCCAGCCAGTTGCCGATTTTGGGCAAGGGTGCAGTGGAAGCGGCGCTGAAAAAGCGCAAGCACCGGCCGATCTTTATGGTGGATATTGCGGTGCCGCGTGACATCGAGCCTCAGGTGGGTGAGCTGGACGATGTCTACCTCTATACCGTTGATGACCTCAAGGAAGTGATTGAGGAAAACCAGCGTGAGCGTCAGAGTGCGGCCCGTGATGCCGAAGGTATCATTGAAGCCGGCACGCTGGAGTACATGCGTCGGCTGCGTGAGCTGGATGCGGTTGATACCCTCACCCTGCTGCGACAGAGTGCCCATGAAACGGCAGCACAGGAGCTGGAGAAAGCCATGCGCATGTTGGCCAATGGCAAACCGGCTGAAGACGTGCTGCAGCGTTTCGCCCACGGACTGACTAATAAACTGCTGCATCAACCGACCGTTCAGCTGCGCCAGGCGTCCGCCGAAGGGCGTGAAGAGCTGCTGCAACTGGTACAGGAACTGTATCAGCTTACCCCCCCCGACCACAGCGGTTCATGAGACAGCAACAGGAGTCTGCGTCACGATGAAAGCCTCCATACAACACCGGCTTGAGTCCCTTTGCGAGCGTTTTGAGGAGCTGGCTGCGCTGCTCAGCGATGCTGAAGTGATCGCCGATCAGGCCCGTTTCCGAGACTACTCCCGCGAATATTCCGAACTGGAGCCGGTGGCCCAGAGTTTTTCACGCTGGCAGCAGGCGGTAGAGGACCAGTCCTCCGCCGAACAGATGCTGCAGGAAGACGATGCCGAGATGCGTGAGATGGCGCGCGAAGAGATCGAGTCGGCCCGCGAGCGTATCGAACAGCTGGAAGCCGAGCTGCAGATTCTGCTGCTGCCGAAGGATCCCGATGATCACCGCAACGTCTTCCTGGAAGTTCGCGCCGGTACCGGCGGTGATGAAGCCGCAATTTTTTCCGGCGATCTGTTTCGCATGTACTCCCGTTACGCCGAGCGTCAGGGATGGCGGGTCGAGGTAATCAGTGCCAACGAGGGTGAGCACGGCGGTTACAAGGAGATCATCAGCCGAGTGGTCGGTCAGGATGTCTATGCTCAGCTGAAGTTTGAGTCTGGTGCCCACCGCGTGCAGCGTGTCCCCGAGACCGAATCGCAGGGGCGCATCCACACCTCGGCCTGTACCGTTGCGATCATGCCGGAGCTGGACGAATCCGCCGAGATCGAGATAAACAAGGCCGATTTGCGTGTGGATACCTTCCGTGCCTCGGGTGCTGGCGGCCAGCATATCAACAAAACCGACTCCGCAATCCGCATTACCCATCTGCCCACCGGGCTTGTGGTGGAGTGTCAGGAGGAGCGCTCACAGCACAAGAACCGCGCCAAGGCGATGGGGCTGCTGGCATCACGCCTGAAGCAGGCGGAACTGGACAAGCAACAGGCGGCACAGGCCAGCACCCGAAAAAGTCTGGTCGGTTCGGGGGATCGCTCCGAACGTATCCGTACCTACAATTTTCCGCAGGGACGTCTCACCGACCACCGTATCAATCTGACGATCTACCGCCTGAATGAAGTGATGGCTGGAGACCTGGATCAGGTAATCCAGCCGCTGCGCAACGAGTATCAGGCCGAGCAGTTGGGTGCCTTGTCCGGTGAATAAATGCCTGACAGTTGCGGCTGCGCTGGCACGTGCGGCCGATCTTGAAGCGGTCAGCGACAGTGCGCGCCTGGATGTCGAATTACTGCTGTGCGACGTGCTGCAACAACCGCGCAGCTGGCTGTTTACCTGGCCGGAAGAATGCCTCACTTCTGATCAGCAGCAGGCCTTTCTGGCATTGCTTGAGCGGCGCAGGGCCGGTGAGCCGGTGGCGCATCTGCTGGGCTACCGTGACTTCTGGACCCTGCGTCTGCGGGTCAGTCCTGCGACCCTTATTCCACGCCCGGATACCGAAGTACTTGTAGAACAGGCGCTGCTGCGGCTGGATACCGGCCCTGCCCGGGTTGCAGACCTGGGTACGGGAACCGGTGCACTGGCACTGGCGCTGGCCAGTGAGCGACCCGAATGGCAGCTGGTGGCCACCGACCTGCAGCCGGATGCCGTTAAGCTGGCCCAGATCAATGCGGCCGAATATGAACTGGCTAATGTTGAGGTTCGCCAGGGCAGCTGGTGCGAACCGCTGGACGGCAGGTTTGACATGATCGTCAGTAATCCACCCTATATCGATCCGGATGATCCGCATCTGCAACAGGGTGACGTACGCTTTGAACCTTTGAGCGCCCTGACTGCCGAACGCAAGGGAATGGCCGATATCGAACAGATCGCGACAGCTGTCCGCCAGTACCTGAGCCCGCAAGGGTGGCTGCTGCTGGAACATGGCTACGATCAGGCGCAGGCCGTACGCCGGCTGCTGCAGCAGCTGGGGTATGCGCAGGTGTTCAGTGCCCGCGACTACGGTGGCAATGATCGTGTCAGTGGTGGCTGCTGGCCCGGTGATACAGTCCTGCGAGGTGACAATGCTCAGTGATGATCAGCTGCTGCGTTACAGTCGCAGTATCATGCTGCCGGAGGTGGATATTGCCGGTCAGGATGCCTGGCAGGCCGCGCGCATTCTGATCGTGGGTCTCGGAGGGCTGGGTGGCCCGGCGGCTGCCTATCTGGCCGCGGCGGGTGTGGGTGAACTGGTGCTGGTGGATGATGATCGAGTAGATTTGACCAACCTGCAGCGTCAGATTATTCATGCCGAAGCGGCCTGCGGTGAAGCCAAGGTCAGCTCGGCCGAGGCCAGCCTGAAAGCGATCAATCCGTCTGTCCGGATTACGGCAGTGGATCAGCGGTTGCAGGGTGAAGCGCTGGAGCGTCAGGTGCGTGAAGTGGATCTGGTACTGGATTGCAGCGATAACTTTGCCACCCGTTTTGCGCTCAACAGTGCCTGCTTTGCCGCCGGCGTGCCGCTGGTGTCCGGTGCTGCAATCCGCTTTGATGGCCAGATCAGTGCCTATGATCCGCGTGATGCCGAGTCGCCTTGCTATCGCTGCCTGTATGAAGAGGGTGATGAAGCGTCACTTACCTGCAGCGAGTCCGGCGTGTTCCCTCCGCTGGTGGGCGTGATCGGCAGCATGCAGGCGATGGAAGCGCTCAAACTGCTGGCCGGTATTGGTGAGCCTCTGACCGGCAGGTTGCTGCTGTTGGATGGAAAACGTATGCAATGGCGCAGCCTCAGGCTGCGTCCTGACCCTGAATGTCCAGTCTGTAAAAGGAAAACGCGTGATGCAGGATAACAAGATTAAAACACTGCTCGAACGCAGCCATCGTATTGCGCTGGTGGGTGCCAGTGCCAAATCCCACCGTGCCAGTTACCAGGTGATGTCCTATCTGCTGGCCAGTGGCTATGAGGTGATTCCGGTCAACCCGGCGCTGGCTGGACAGGAACTGATGGGGCAGAAGGTTGTGTCGAAGCTCTCTGAGATTGAGGGCAAGGTGGATTTGGTCGATATTTTCCGCAACTCGGTGGATGCCGGTTACGTTGTGGACGAGGCGATCGAAATTGGTGCCCCAGCGGTCTGGATGCAGCTGGGTGTGATCAACGAAGATGCGGCTGAACGTGCCGAAACAGCGGGGCTTGAGGTGATCATGGACCGCTGCCCTGCAATTGAGATTCCCCGTTTGGGGGTGGTAGCCCCCGCCGCCTGAGGCCTTAGCGGCCCAGCATCATGTTCCGAATCTTGATGTCATCCAGAGTCCGGCGCAGCTGAGAGAGCAGCGCCGGGTCTTCCATGCTTTCCAGCCATTGAGGCTCGCACTTGGCACCGGACTGCAGCAGAAACTGCAGCAATGGCAGGTTGCCTGTGGGTAACAGCCGAAGCAACAATGTGGTGCCGGTATCGTCAGGCTGGTTGATGTCAGCACCGTGTTCCAGCAGCCGGCTCAGGTGCAGCATCAGCTCAGCATCTCGACAATGCTCGATACAGTGATGCAGCAGGGGACGACCGGTATGGATAAGGTTGCTGTCGGCTCCGGCTCTGAGCAGTGCCGACAGCAGGTGAAGACTCGTTTCAGTCTGCCGCAGTGCCAATACGGTCAATGGTGTGCCGCAGGATGCCTTTGGCAGTGGTGCGGGAGTACGCTGAAGCAGCAGCTGCAGAATGCGCGGCTGGCGTGACCGTATGGCCAGTTCCAGCAGCGGTCGGCCATCGTTATCAACCTGCTGCAGCGCGTCTGCCGAGAGCTTGCCCAGCAGTCTGACAGTGCGCTCTTCATCGCCCTTCACTATGGCGGCGGCGAGCTTGTCATAGTGAGATGTAAACAGTGATTTCAGCATATCCACTTTTACCCCTTTGTGTCCGCCTCAGATCACGCCCAGCAGGCGCAGCAGATAGATTCCTCCGCTGAGTGTCAGCACCGACCCCAGTGTGGTTGTCAGTACGATATTGGCGGCCAGCTGAGCATTGCCGCCCATCGCGCGGGCCATGACAAAACTGGCGGCAGCGGTGGGGCAGCCAAACAGCACCATCATGATTGCCAGCTCTTGCCCCTCAAAGCCGTACAGCCAGGCTCCCAGTGTCAGCACCAGCGGCAGAATAACCAGTTTCAGTGCGGTTGCCCAGAATGCCTGCGATGAGGTGTCGTGCAGACTTTTCAGGTTGAGTGAAGCGCCAATGGTGAGCAGGGCCAGAGGCAGGGTCAGGTTGGCAAAGTAGTTGCCGGTTCGGGCCACAACCTCGGGCAGCTGCAATCCAAACCAGGATACCGGAAGGGCCAGCAGCACAGCCAGAATCAACGGGTTTTTCAGAATCTCCAGCAGGGTATCGCTCAGGCGCATCGCTTCGCTGCGTTGCATGGGAATGCTCAGGCAAATGATGGAGAGCACATTGAACAGTGGGATTACCAGCGCCAGCAGCAGCGAAGCCTGAGCCAGTCCATCCTGACCAAACAGGTTGAAGCTGACGGCAAGGCCGATGATGCCGTAGTTGCTGCGAAAGGAGCCCTGAATGAATACGCCCAGATCTTCGGGCGCCTTGATCCAACGTGCAGCCAGCCACCAGATCAGGCCAAAAGAGAGCAGAATGGTGACCAGTACATAGCCCAGCTGTTGTGGATTGAATACGGCATGGAAGTCCATGCGTGCAATGGACATAAATACCAGTGCGGGCAGGGTAATCACGAATACCAGTTTGGAGCCGGTAGCAACGAAAGCATCATCAATCAGTTGCAGGCGACGCAGGAGGTAGCCCAGAAACAGGATGAAGAAGATCGGTGCAACAATATTGGCGGTATAACCCAGTGTTTCGAGGTAGAGGTTCAAAACCACTCTCCATCTGAATGTATCAAGGGGGCTGATTTTAGCGGATCAGGGCATTATTTTCTGGCGGAACGGTGCAGCTCTGGATAGTCGAGCCAGAGCTTACGGGCACACCCGCACTGCAGTGCGGACCAGTGGCTGATCATCAACTGCAGCTGAATGATGGCCCCGGTCGGCAGGCGCTCGGGTGCCTCGGGGCAGAGTTGTTGTACCAGCTCCAGCAGCCCCGGATTGTGCCCCACCAGTATGGTGTGGTTGACGGGGTCCGGCAGCCTTTGCAGCACGTCCAGCAGGGTGAATGCATCGGCTTCATATAGGGTCGGACTGCACAGGATTTCGTCATCGTGCAGGTTGAAGGCGTCCTTCAATGGCTCTGCCGTCAGGCGCGTCCGCAAGGCTGGACTGTAGTGCAGCTGGTCGGGTCTGGGGCCCTGCCGCTGCATGCGCTGCACCAGCCCCGGCAGGTCGCGCTGTCCCCGGTGGTTCAGTGGGCGCTCGAAATCGGCCAGGGCAGGGTCGGCCCAGCTGGATTTTGCATGACGAATCAGCGTCAGGATTTTCATCAAGAGTCTCCTCAGGCAGGCCGGCGCAATGGTAATCGGTGGCCCCAAAAGAACAGAGCCAGCCCGGCAACCACGAGCAGACAACCTTGCCACAGGCTTGCGGTCAGGGGCTCGTCATTCAGCAGGTGTCCAAGCAGCAGGGCGAAGATTGGGGTGATCAGCGTGACCAGCGCCACCGTGCTGGGCGGCAAATGGCGCAAGACATGGAAGTAGCTGACAAAGCCGACCAGTGAGCCGAAAACTGCCAGATACAGGATAGCCCAGAACGAACGACTGTCCGGATCTATCACCAGCGGTTCACCGCCGAGCAGCCACCAGGTCAGGCCAAAACCGGGCAGCGACCAGAGCAGGGCGCCTACGGTATGTGCCAGGGGGTGAGTCTGGGTGCCGGTGCGCTTGACCAGCACTGCGCTCAGACTGAACAGCAAGACGGCCAGAAACAGCAGCAGAAGGCCCGGCAGGCTGTCCCCTCCCAGTGCCAACTCATTGGTAAAGATTACACCCAGCCCGGCAAAGGCGAGTGTACAGGCGATCCAGCGATATGCCCGCAAAGCAGGCTCCTTAAGTATCCACTGTCCGAGAATGGCTGACAGAATCGGTGCCAGGCCGAACATGATCGAAATCAGCCCGGAAGGCACGTAGCGCGACGCGATATAGGTGCAGCACATGGCTCCGAATACGCCAAGAGAGGCGCAGGCATAAGTAGTCTGTGCCTCGCGGTGCAGCGGCAGTGGAATTCGCAACAGCCGTAGCAAACCCAGTCCGAGCAAAGAGGCGATCAACATTCTGACCCAGCCGGCCATGACCGGGTCAACGCTTTCACTGCTCCAGGCAATGGTCAGTGGTGTCGTGGACCAGATCAGGACCACGGCTAGATAGGCAATGGGGACCGATGACATAACCGCTCCGTGTCATTAGACCGCGGTTTCAGCGACAGAGGCCGCAGAAACAGCTGCGGCCTTGGTTCAATGGGATCAGGAAAGATCAGGGCTCGTCAGCACAGCACGGTATCGCACCTTTGGCGAGATACCAAAGGCTTCGACGCGTCGCATGATGGTGGGTGCGCAACAGACAGGCTGCATGAGAGGGTCCTCGCTGATAGCCATTTATCATCCACCATTGTATGTAAGTGGTCAAGCCGGCAGGGCTCAACCGTCGCGGCTAAACCTTCGCGGAGACTGGTCGTAACGACAGGCATTCAGTTAAGCTGGTGCCAACAGCGCCTGACATCCAGAGCTTCAGGGTGCAGGGCGGTCCTTGAGTACCAGGAGTTGTTGATGAGTGGAGATGCCAGGCGTCAGTTTCGGATCTGTATCAATACCCGGGCGGGTGACCAGGCTGACGCTGATCTGGAGCAGCTGATTCGGCGCCGGATTCCCGAAAACTGCCTTCAGTCCCTGCAACGGCTGAGGCCCAAGACAGCGCTGCTGCCGCAACTGCAACAGCAGGTCCGGGGTTGTATTGAAACGGGGGCCATATTGGTTGTTGCCGGTGGCGATGGAACACTCAATGCAGCAGTCTCTGCATTGGCAGGCAGTGATGTGACGCTCGGTGTGATTCCCTGCGGGACATTCAATTTCTTTGCGCGTGACCGAAACATCCCGGTCGATACCGAGGCCGCACTCGATGTTCTGCTGCATGGGCGGGAGCAGCATTGCCCGCTGTCCTTTATCAATGACATCCCTTTCTGCGTCAGTGCCAGCATCGGCGTCTACCCTCGAATCATTGCGGCGCGAGAGCAGGTTAGTGCGGTGACCGGCCGCAATCGTCTGGTCTCATTGCTCAGTGGAATCTGGGTGTTCCTGACGCGCGCACGGGGGCGAAGGCTCAGCCTTGAGCATGACGGAAAGCAACATGTCGAAACCGCGCCCATGTTACTGGCCAGTGTCAGCCCGACTCAGCTTGAGAGCTTTGATCTGCCTGAGGTAGAGGCTCTGAAATATGGCAAGATGCTCGTGTTTGTAATGCGCTCGGACAGTCCGCTGGCGCTGTGCCGATACCTGTGGGCAAGTCTTAGAGGTGAGCTTAAGCGACTGGAAGAACTCGACTGTTTTCTGACCGAATGCCTGCGGGTCTCGACCCGAAGGCGCAGACTGACCGTCGCGGTGGATGGTGAGCTGCACCGCTGTCGTTCTCCGCTGGTATTGGAAACCCGACATGATGCCTACCGGTGTCTGGTACCCACAGGAGGCAGGCGATGCGGCTGATTCAACTGTCGGATCTGCATTTTGGTACTGAGCGGCCTGAGGTGATCGAGGCACTGATCGCCACTATATGCAACCTGCAGCCTGATCTTGTGCTGCTCAGTGGCGATATCACGCAGCGAGCGCGGCGGGGGCAGTTTCGACGTTGCGAGTCTTTTCTGGCGCAGTTGCCCGCTGTGCCTGTATTGGCGGTCCCGGGCAACCATGATATTCCACTGTTTAATCTCTGGCAGCGATTCTGGACCCCTTATGCCCACTTTCGATCAAGCTTTGGCTCCAATCTGGCGCCTGAGTATACAGATGCAGATCTGCTGGTCATTGGGGTCAACACGACGCGACCTGACCGACACGTGGACGGCTGCTTCCAGCTGGAAACGATTGAGCGTGTGGCACAACGTCTCAGGTGCAGCTCGGCATCACTTAAAATCGTGATGGGGCACCATCCCGTTGACCGAGTGCTGGCAAGTGATGAACGCAATGTCGCCGAGGGCGCGGAAGCAGCGGTACGGCAGTGGAGTGACGCCGGGATGGTGTTGTATCTGGGCGGCCATATCCACTATCCCTTTTGTGCTCCCCTTGAACGGCGTTACCCCGGGGTTCACTCAGAGTGTTGGACCGCTCAGGCCGGGACTGCGATTTCGCGGCGGGTCCGTGACGGCAAGCCAAACTCGTTCAACCTGATTGAGTGGCAACCTATGCGCCGGCAGCTGCAACTGGAGCGCTGGGATTACCGTTCATCCATCAGTAACGGGTTCGGCTGCGCCGAAGCCTTTCAGTTGCCGTTGCGGGGTGAGTCCTCATCGGTCTGAGGGTGAGGCCTCTCTGCTTCTGTGGAATCTGTGCTTTCACTTTCCGCCACAGGTGGCTCAGGCTTGGCCATGAGTTCGCCTTCGTCACCGCTTTCGACTTCAGGCGATGTCGGTTCCTCCCGGAACAGCTCTTCGATCGGTGTGTCCACGAACTCTTCATTACGCGGGTCGATCTCGGGAATGACATGTACATCCGGGATGGCTGGAATGAAGTGTTCCTGTGCATCTACCGGCATGGGCGGTACACGATACTGCCGATAAAGGGTAAACACTGCCATGCTGACCAGGGCAACGGCGAGCGTATGGAACAGGGCCTCGGGGCCAAACCGTTCCATCAGCGCTGAGCTGACCAGCGGTCCCAGTACACTGCCAAGGCCATAACTGAGCAACAGGCCTGAGCTGGCGGCAATAATCTGGGAGCTGTCCATCATATCATTGGTGATCGCCACGGCGATTGAGTACACCGTAGAGGCCAGCCCCATCAGCACGCAGAGTGCGATCAGGCGCCAAGTGAAGGGGTCATTGACGGTGAGCGCGTTGGCGGCGCTGGCGAGGCCTGCCAGCACGCAGATCACCAGCAGCACATAGCTGCGCTGCACCCGGTCACAGATCCAGCCAATGGGCCAGGCACAGAGCATGGCCGCGAGAATGGAGGCAAACATGTAGATTGATATCTGGTTGTTTTCAAGGCCTGTCAGGCTGGCGAACAGCGGTACCAGTGAGTAGAAGGAACCGAGGAAAATGCCTCCAGTAAAAGCGGCAACAACACCCAGTGGTGCCAGCCGAAGCAGTTGTAACAGTGACATTTTCTGTGTGGTTTCGCTGATCTCGGGCGAATGCATGCGAGACAGAGACAGCGGGATGATGCCGGCAATGATAAACAGTGCCGACAGGGTAAACAGGGCGTAGTTGATCGGGTTGCCGTTACCAATCAGCAGCTGGCCGCCAGCGGCAGCCGAGTAGGCCGCAATCTGGTACATGGAGAAGATTTTGGAGCGGTTGGCGTTGGTGGCCACCGCACTGAACCAGCTTTCGATGGTGATAAACAGCGCCGCGATGGTGAGCCCGCCAATACCGCGCAGAATGCCCCAATACCAGACATTGTAAGTCAGCGGATAGATCAGCGCCGCCATGGCAGCCAGGGCTGCAAATACGGCAAAGGCACGAATATGGCCCACGCGGCGTACGACTCTGTCCGCATACAGTGAACCCACCACAAACCCGGCCGAATAGCACACCATCACCATACCGATGGTGGAAGCATCAATACCGAGCAGACTGAAGCGCAACCCGAGCAGGGTGATCAGGAAGGAGTTGCCGACAATCAGCAATGTGAGGCTGGCGAAGAGTGCCAGCAGCGAGATCATCAGTAAGCGCATCAGTCCTGTCCGTTAACCGCCGAGGTAAGCCTTGCGAACGCTGTCATCATTGAGCAGGGCATTACCGGTACCGCTCATCACAATGCGGCCATTTTCCAGTACATAGCCCCGGTCTGCAATCTTCAAAGCCTGATGAGCGTTCTGCTCCACCAGAAAAATGGTGACGCCCTCATCCCGCAGTTTTTCGATGATGCCGAAAATTTGCTGAATAATCAGCGGCGCCAGACCCAGTGAAGGTTCATCAAGCAGCAGCAGACGGGGCTTGCTCATTAATGCACGGCCAATGGCCAGCATCTGCTGTTCACCCCCGGACATGGTGCCGCCGCGCTGGTTGAAACGCTCCTTGAGGCGTGGGAACAGCTCGAGCACATGGTCCAGCTGGGCCTGAGCCTCGGTGCGCGAGCGAAAGAAACTGCCCATAAACAGGTTCTCTTCCACGGTCATGCCCGGAAAAATGCGACGTCCTTCCGGTACCACGGCCAGCCCCTTGCGCATGATGTCGGAAGTCTTGAGCTGCTCTATGGGTTTACCGTCAAAAGTGATCTGGCCGCTCTGGGCACGGGGGTCACCACAGATGGTCATCATCAGGGTTGTTTTGCCGGCACCGTTGGCGCCGATCAGAGTCAGGATTTCACCACGGTTCACTTCCAGCGTGACATCGTGCAGTGCCTGGATCTTGCCGTAGTAGGTACAGACCTTGTCCAGTTTCAGCATCAGCTCTCTCCCAGATAGGCCTTAATTACATCCGGATTTTCACGCACTTCAAGTGGAGTGCCGTCGGCCAGAGGTGCGCCCTGATTGATCACCGTAATATGGTCGGAGATCCCCATGACAAGTCCCATGTCATGCTCGATCAATAGAACCGAAATGTCGTGCTCGTCTCGCAGACGCAGGATCAGCTGGTCCAGTTCAGAGGTCTCCTTCGGGTTGAGACCTGCGGCCGGCTCGTCCAGCATCAACAGGCTTGGACGTGTCACCATGCAGCGGGCGATCTCCAGTCGACGCTGTTGCCCGTAGGAGAGATAGCCCGCTTCGCGGTTGGCGAATGCCAGCAGCCCCACCTGTTCCAGCCAGAACACGGCCTGCGCCATCGCTTCGGTGTGCCGCTTGCGGTAACGCGGCGTGTTGAGCAGACCTGCAAAATAGTTGGTGTTGAGGTGACGATGCTGGGCGACCAGCAGATTTTCAATCACGGTCATGCTGTTGAACAGACGCACATGCTGAAAGGTGCGAACCAGGCCAAGCCGCGAGATGCGATGGCCTGTAAGCCGTTCAATCGGCTGATCGCGAAACAGGATCTGGCCGCCGCTGGGGCGGTAGAAACCACTGATGCAGTTGAACACAGTGGTTTTGCCGGCCCCGTTGGGGCCGATGATTGAGTGTACCTGACGAGGCTTGACGGTAAGGCTGACGTTATCTACCGCCAGCAGGCCGCCAAAACGCATCATCAGGCCCGAGACTTCCAGCAGATTGGTCATGAGGTTTTAAGCTCCAGCTGGGGGCGTTTCATCGGCAACAGGCCCTGCGGGCGCCACAGCATCATCAGGACCATCACGCCACCAAACATCAACATGCGGTATTCCTGAAATTCACGCGCCAGCTCCGGCAAAATGGTCATGGCAATGGCGGCCAGAATGACGCCCAGCTGTGAGCCCATTCCACCCAGCACCACAATGGCCAGAATGATGGCTGATTCGATGAACGTGAATGACTCGGGGCTGATAAAGCCCTGCCGAGCGGCAAAGAAGCAGCCCGCAAAGCCGGCAAAGGAGGCGCCCATGGTGAAGGCCGACAGCTTGATCACGGTCGGATTCAAGCCCAGCGAACGACAGGCTATTTCGTCTTCGCGCAGCGCTTCCCAGGCGCGCCCGATCGGCATGCGCTGCACCCGATTGATCACATAGATGGTGAACAACACCAGCAGCAGTGCAACCAGGTACAGAAAAACCACTCGGTGGCTGCTGTCATAATCGATGCCGAAAAATTCATGGAACGTCTGGCTGCCTTCGGCGGCTCGGCGACTGAACTCCAGCCCGAACAGGGTAGGTTTTTCGATGCCGCTGATGCCATTGGGGCCACCGGTGACATCGGTCCAGTTGTTCAGCAAAATACGGATGATTTCACCGAATCCCAGCGTCACAATGGCAAGATAATCCCCGCGCAGACGCAGTACCGGAAAGCCTAGAATACACCCGAACGTGGCGGCCATCAGCCCGGCAATGGGCAAACAGGCCCAGAAGGAAAGGCCGTAATATTCCGACAGCAATGCGTAGGTATAGGCGCCCACGGCATAGAAGGCCACATACCCCAGATCCAGCAGCCCGGCGAAGCCCACCACAATATTGAGGCCAAGCCCCAGCATGACATAGATCAGCGCCAGGGTGGCCAGGTCCACCGAACCGCGAGACACCATGAAAGGCCAGATGAACAGGCCTAGAACTACCAGTGCAATCAGCCAGGGGGTGAGCCTACTGCGTAGTTGCTCTCGTGGCAGCAGCGCACTGATGTGCGGGGTCGGCAGGCGCTGTTTCAAGGCACTCAGGGGTTGATGAAACAGCTGCACCAGAAAGACGGCCACAACCGCAAACGCGATCCAGCCCCAGGTGGCGGCATCGGCATTGACTACGGTAAGCTCAGGGCCGTCCTGCTCCAGCTTGACACCGATCACCAGACAGGTCAGCAGGAAGGTGACCAGCGCGGAAAACAGTGCCGGGAAAAGTGCTCTCTGCATATTGGCTCCCTCCTATACCTTCTCCACTTCCGGCTTGCCGAGCAGGCCGGTGGGGCGGAACAGAAGAATGAGTACCAGCAGGCTGAAGGCCACCACATCCTTGTACTCGGACGGGAAAAAGGCAGCCGTGAGGGCCTCGGTGACGCCCAGAATAAGGCCGCCGAGCATGGCACCCGGAATGGAACCGATACCCCCCAGTACCGCAGCGGTAAAGGCCTTGAGGCCTGCCATGAAGCCGATATAGGGGTTGATGGTGCCGTAATAGAGTCCCAGCAGTACGCCAGCTACAGCCGCCAGTGCCGCCCCGATGACAAAGGTAAGCGCGATGATGCGGTTGGTATCGATCCCGAGCAAATTGGTCATCTTCAAATCCTGAGCGCAGGCGCGGCAGGCACGTCCCAGGCGTGAGCGCGAAATGAACAGTGCCAGTGCCGTCATCGAGACCAGCGTCACACTCCAGATGATCATCTGCATCCATGAAATGCTCACCTCAAACAGGGCCGGATCACCGAAGCTGATACCGCCCGAAATCAGCGAGGGCATCGCCAGGTCGCGTGAACCCTGGGCCAGTCGGATATAGTTTTGCAGGAAAATCGACATGCCAATCGCCGTGATCAGAGGTATCAGACGCGGACCGCCACGCAGGGGCCGATAGGCCACCCGCTCGATTGCATAACCATAGGTGGATGAAATAATCACCGCCGTGATCAGTGCCAGCAAAAGGATGATCGGTAATGAACCCACCCCCATGGTGACCAATCCGATGATGGTGATGAAAGCGGTATAGGTGCCGATCATGTAGACCTCGCCGTGGGCGAAGTTGATCATGCCGATAATGCCGTACACCATGGTGTAACCGATGGCGATCAGAGCGTAGGTTGAGCCGATGGTCAGTCCGTTGATCAGCTGCTGCAGGACATAGAGGGCGGTTTCACTCATCTGCATTCTCCAGGCTGCGAGCCCCGTCAGGTAGACGGGGCTCAGACGGGACGGAGTTTATTCGCTGAGAGCGGTCTTGCTGCCATCGGCGTGGAGGCGGTACACCATGAAGGTGGATTCGGTCAGGTCCCCCCTTGCGTCGAAACCAATCTCGCCGATGGTGGTATCAAAGCGGTTGGCTCGAAGATATTCTGCCAGCGCATAGGGGTCGGTTTCGCCAGTGGCCTTGATGGCGTCGGTCATAACCTGTATTGCGGCATAAGCCGGGAACACGAACGGACCTGAAGGGTCTTCATTTCGTGCCTTGAAGGCTTCGGTCAACGCGGCATTTTCCGGGTTCTGGTCAAAGCTTTTCGGGGCGGTGGCCAGTACGCCTTCCATCGCCTCGCCTGCAATGGCAGCCAAGTCCGAATTCACTACCCCCTCAGGACCCATGAACGGTACATCAAAGCCCTTTTCACGGGACTGTCGCAGAATCAGCCCCAACTCCGGGTGGTAACCGCCGTAGTAAACGAAATCAATATTGTTGCGCTTGAGCTTGGCGATCAGCGCCGAGAAGTCCTTGTCGCCAGGGGTAACACCTTCAAACATCTCGGCTTCGATGCCATCGGCAGCCAGCAGATCCTTAACGGTTGTGGCAAGGCCTTCACCGTACTGCTGTTTGTCGTGAATAACGGCCAGCCGCTCCGGTTTGACGTGATCACGGATATGCGCCGCCGCCAGGCTGCCCTGAAGACTGTCCAGGCCGATGGTGCGGAAAATCAGCTCATATCCCTTTTCGGTAATGGTGGGAGAAGTGGATGCGGCGGTGATCATCAATACGCCCTCTTCCTCGTAAATATCCGAGGCCGGTTCGGTTGAACTGGAGCAGAGGTGGCCGATTACGTGCCGAATATCATCATTGACGATGCGGTTGGCGACGGCCACAGCCTGTTTGGGGTCGCAGGCATCATCGTAAATAATGCCTTCAAGCGTCTGACCGTTGATGCCACCGGCCTCATTGATCTGGCGGATCGCCATCATCGCGCCGATCTTTTGCATGTCACCATACTGGGCAACGGGGCCGGTAACAGGGCCTGCAATACCGATTTTCAGAGATTCAGCCTGTACGCTGGAGACTGCGGCCAGCAGTGAACCTGCCGCCAGCAGGGTTTTTCCGAAAGATCCGAACGTCTGCTTCATGTTATTCCCCTATGGGCTTCTAGTCAGGGCGGCCGTCCCGGCTGAGGTGCCGCCTGTTATATTTGTTGGTGACTATCGGTTTGATTATTACACAGTTTTTTTATATCTGCGTAACCTCGATAGGTGGCACCTGCAGGATCTGCTACACTCGCGCCATCATACGGGGCCGCGATTGAAACCAGCAAAACCCTTGCCACTTTTAACACCCGAGAGGTGCCTATGCGCGCGTATTTCTCATCTTGTTTTCTGTTCATGTTCCTGCTTGCACTCCCGTTGGGAGTGCAAGCGGACAGTTTGGGTGAAGCGGCGATAGAGGCTTATATCGATAGCCTGGGGCCGGTGCGGCAGCTGGGTGAAAAGCTGCAGGCCGAAGGCAAGCAAAGCTTCCTCGAACGTGAAATCACGCCGCGCAACGGTGAGCTGTTTGACCCCCACACCCGGGGGGTAAAAGTGTTGCAGCGAGAATCAACTGATGACTACAGCGAGCTGGGTCGGATTGTGCGCCAATATGGCTTTACCAGTGCGGAGAGTTGGGCGCTGACCGGTGACCGTGTTGTGCTCGCTTACGGTGCGATCAAGGCCGAGGCGGAAAGCCCTGAAATCCTGCAGCTGGCACAGCAGATGCAGGGAATGGATCCGCAAATGCTGCAGCTAGTGCCACCGGAGATGCGTCAGCAGATGGAGCAGGCGGTGAGTATTGCGCGCACACTGGCGCAGGTACCGGCGGCAGACAAGCAGAGTGTTAGGCCCTACACAGCTCAACTGGACCGTATTTTTTCCCAACCCTGAACACCAAAGTAAGGAGAGGCGGCATGTCCTCACTGGTTTATTGCACTGCCCAGTTCAAGCCTCGGCCCGGCAAGGAAGCCGAGCTGTTTCGCGCATTACAGATGCTGGAACCCAACGCCCACCGTGAAGATGCCTGTGTGCAGTACACGGTGACGCGTCAAATCAGCAGCCCCTTTGCCGAAGGCACCAGTTTTCCGATTGTGTTCCACGAAATCTGGAGCGATATGGAAAGCTTTGAGGCGCACTGCCAGCGCAAGGAAATCGTCGAATTCTTCGAACGTTATTGCAAGGCTGAAGATGGTCTGGCCGAAGACTGGAATGTTTGTATATATACTGACGAGCCGGAAAACTTCGACGCGCCCCAATTCGGATAGGTCTTTGCACCATTCAGGTGCAATTTTCCGGCCGGCGGACCTGTTCTAGCCCTGAAAACGCGGCGAGTGGGACTGGTCCGTTTCTTGCTTGAGTCCTTCTGTATCCGAGTAAAGTTAGCGGTCATGGATAAACGGAGGCGACCATGGGCACACTTGCGGCTGATTTCGGTGGACTGACAGCGCAACTCTTTGAACTTGTTCAACTGCGGGCAACAGGCACCCTGTTTGTGGTCAGTGCAGATAACCATGCGGCTCAGGTTGTGCTGTCCAAGGGGCAACTGCTGGGTGTTGCATATAATGGGCTGCACAATGAAAACGCAGTGGCTCAGCTGGCCAGTCTGGCACCACTGCGTTTTTCCTTTACACCCGAGCTGATCTATCCACTGCTGGAAACCCTGTTGCCTGACCAGGCGGAGCAGTTGCTGGAACGCCTGGGGTATCGCGACACGCCGGCTGTTGCACATCCGCTCGTTGAAGAGGACGAGCCGACCGACTCTGTGGCAGCGCCGGATGGGTCCAGAACCCCACTGATGGTGTACCGCGGGCGTGTTATTCAGGGGTAACCCTATTGACACTCAAGCTGACAGGCCTATCCTGAATTTGACACCTTTGTCTGTTGAGGTTGATCCGTTGCGATCAAAATTTGCCTGTTGGTTTCATGTTGCCGAGATGCCTTCGGCAAGAACGATCGGAAAGCCGACTGTTCTGTTTCTTTTGGCAGTATTGCTGTTTTACGGTTTTGAGGGCGGTGCAGTCCCCAAACCGGGAGACGAAAGCCTTGCCGTCATCAGTACCGACTTGCTGCTGGATAACACCCAGACTGACACCGATTTGTTTCTGCCGCAGCCATTACACACCTCCTGTGACAGCCTGCCTGCTCCTTGCCTCGACGAAATAGCTGATCAAAGGGAATCAACCTTTGAGGCTTCTTACCGGTCACGCGCACCGCCGTTCGCCTGCTTTTGTGGCAGCCATAACACTATCGGCTAGAGGCCGATCTGGATTACCGAACGGAGCGCTGGTACAGCGCGAGGAAAAGAACATGAAGAACTACCATGAGCTGAAAACCATCGGTCTTGAGGACTACACCCGCCTTGCTGAAGGTGCAGATCACGCCATCACCAACCTGGATTCACCGGCACAACTGGTGATGACCGATTTTCGTCAAACACCACCACTGACCATGAATCTGACCGAAAGCATCAGTGATGCCACCCAGGCGATGCGCAAGGTGCATGTGCGTTCGGTCATCGTCACCGACAGCAGCAAGGCTTTCCGCGGCATCCTGACCGTGATCGATCTGGAAAGTCGCAAGGTGCTCAGCCAAGCTACCAGCCTGGGCCTCAAGCGTGAGGACCTGAGTATCAAGGACGTGATGGTCAGTCGTGACAAGCTGCGCGGAGTGCCATTTTCAGCCCTGCAACAGGGTACCATCGGCGATCTGCTCAAGACGCTGCGTCATGAAGGTAGCATGCACATGCTGGTGGTTGACCCGGAGTCACAGGAGATCTGCGGCATTATTTCTGCCAGTGAAATTGCCCGTCGTTTGCAGGTGCCGGTCGAAATCAATCTTCAGGCGTCCAGTTTCCGCGATCTTGTGGATGTGCTTTTCGGTCGTGGAGAGTCCGTTTGATCCCTTTGTTAACGGACCCTAAGTTCACGGGGCGTTGAATGAGCGTGGCTGAGGTTGGCACAGGTCAATCTCGGCTACTGCAGGATCTGCCATACTGAACGCTTAATCCCGGATAACAGGAGTTGGGCATGGCCAGGTCAGAAACACGGATGATGGATGGCAACGAAGCAGCTGCCACCATCGCCCACCAGCTCAATGATGTCATCGCCATCTATCCGATAACGCCGGCTTCGGTGATGGGTGAGCTGGCTGACAGCTGGAGCAATGCGGGGCGCCCCAATCTCTGGGGCAGTGTGCCGGAAGTGATTGAGCTGCAGAGCGAAGCCGGTGCCGCTGGTGCCGTACACGGTTCACTTCAGGCCGGAGCCAAAACCTGCACCTTCACCGCCTCGCAGGGGCTGCTGCTGAAAATCCCCAACATGTTCAAGATTGCCGGTGAGCTGACGCCGACGGTGTTTCATATTGCGGCGCGCTCGGTGGCAACTCACGCACTGTCAATTTTCTGTGACCACAGCGATGTGATGGCTGCACGCACCACTGGCTTTGCTATCCTGGCTTCAGGCAATGCGCAAGAGGTGATGGATATTGCCACCATTGCCGAGATGGCCACGCTGGAAGGGCGGGTGCCGGTGCTGCACTTCTTCGATGGCTTTCGTACCAGCCACGAAATCAGCAAGGTAGAGCTGGTTACAACGGCCCAGCTGCAGCAGCTGATCGATCCCGGTTTGATCAGGGCCTGCCGTGACCGAGCACTGTCTCCCGAGCACCCCTTTATTCGCGGCACCTCACAAAACCCGGATCTCTTTTTTCAGTCACGCGAAGCGTGTAACCCCTATTACGACGCCTTTCCGGCCATTGTGCAAAACGCAATGGATCGCTTTGCAGCGGTTACGGGCCGCCAATATTCGCTGTATGAGTACAGCGGAGCCAACGATGCCGAACGGGTCGTTGTGGTGATGGGATCAGCCAGCCAGACGGTGGTTGAAACCGTAGAACATCTCAATGCCGAAGGCGAAAAGGTTGGGCTGCTGAACGTACGCCTGTTCCGGCCTTTTGCCTCTGAGCGGCTGCTGCAACAGCTGCCGGACACTGTGCGTGCCATTGCGGTGCTGGATCGCACCAAGGAGCCTGGCTCGGATGGCGAGCCGCTGCTCAAGGATATCACCACAGCTGTTTTCAACGCCTGCAGCGAAGATGCCTGGCGGGGCACTGGACTGCCGCGCATTCTGGGTGGGCGCTTTGGCCTGTCATCAAAGGAGTTTACTCCCGGCATGGTCAAGGCGGTGTTCGACCATCTGGCCCGCCCGGAAGGCAAGCGTGAATTTACCATCGGTATTGACGACGATGTCACGCGCCTGAGCCTGCGTTGGGATGAAAGCTTTCGCAACCGTGCCGCGAGACAGCAGGTGCAGGCCGTTTTTTACGGCCTGGGAGCAGACGGAACGGTATCCGCCAACAAGAACAGCATTCGCATTATCGGAGAAAAGCCAGGTCGGTTTGCGCAGGGGCACTTTGTCTACGATTCGAAGAAATCCGGTGCGGTCACCGTCTCGCATCTGCGTTTTGGTCCTGAGCCAATACGCTCGGCCTACGAGGTTCAAAGCGGTGAGGCTGATTTTGTTGGCTGTCATCAGCCCGTTTTTCTGGGTCGCTATCCGATGCTGGAAAAGGCAAAACCGAAAGCCACCGTGCTGATCAATACGCCTCTGACGGGAGAGGTTTTCTGGCAGTCGCTGCCGCAGCCGGTGCAGCGGCAGATGATCGACAGGCAGCTGAAGGTTTGGCTGATCGATGCCTATCAAGTGGCGGCTGATGTCGGGCTTGGCAAACGCATCAATACCATCATGCAGACCTGCTTTTTTGCGCTGACCGATATTCTGCCTAGAGATGAGGCGATTGCGCAGGTGAAAGCCGCTGTTGAGTCCACCTACGGCAAGCGCAGCGCGCGTATTGCACAGATGAATATTGCAGCCATCGACAATGCGCTGGCACATTTGCAGCCCTTTGACGTGCCGGATCAGGCACAGAGCCTGATACCGATGCACCAAGTGAATGCTGCTGACGCGACTGCTTTTGTGCGCGAAGTCACGGCAGAGTTGATTTCTGGGCGCGGCGACAGGGTACCGGTCAGCCGGATGCCCATCGACGGTACCTGGCCCAGTGGCACGGCGGCCTATGAAAAGCGGGATCTGGCACTTGAGTTGCCGCAATGGGAAGAGGAGCTCTGTACCCACTGCGGCAAGTGCGTCTTCGTTTGCCCGCACTCGGTGATCCGTTCCAAGGCGTTCCCCGAAACGCTGCTGAAAGGGGCGCCCGAAGGCTTCAAGGCAGTGCCAATCAAAGGCGCGAAAGACTTCCCTGAGGGTACATTGATCAGATATCAGGTCTCGCCTGATGATTGCACTGGCTGTACCCTCTGTGTCGAGATATGCCCAATTCATGACAAATCGAACCAGAGCCGCAAGGCGCTGAACATGGTTCCCAAGGACGATATCCTGGTACGTGAACGGGCTAACTGGGAGTTTTTCCGCCAGCTGCCGGAGTTTGACCGTACCGGGCTCAAGGCCAGCACCATGAAAGGATCCATGCTGATGCAGCCGCTGTTCGAGTTCAGTGGCGCCTGCTCCGGCTGTGGTGAGACGCCTTACATTCGGCTGCTCAGCCAACTGTTCGGTGATCACATGCTGGTTGCCAACGCAACTGGCTGTTCGTCTATTTATGGCGGCAACCTGCCGACTACTCCCTGGACGATGAACGCGGAAGGGCGTGGACCTGCCTGGAACAATTCCCTGTTTGAAGACAACGCCGAATTTGGCCTCGGCATGCGGGCCGCGCTGGACAAGCAAACGGAATACGCTATTGAGCTGCTGCAGGCCTTGAGTGACCGACTGGAAGCGCACCTGGTGGAGGAGTTGCTGCAGGCTGATCAGAACGATGAGGCCGGTATCCGTGCCCAGCGAGAGCGGGTTGCGAGGCTGCGCCAGCGCCTGCAGGGAATGGATGACTTGCGTGCGCATGAGCTCTATCACCTGGCAGACAAACTGTGTCGTCACAGTGTCTGGATTATCGGTGGTGATGGTTGGGCCTACGATATTGGCTACGGTGGGCTTGATCATGTGCTGGCGTCCGGTCGTAACGTCAATATTCTGGTGCTGGATACCGAGGTCTATTCCAATACCGGTGGCCAGACTTCCAAGGCAACGCCGCGCGGTGCCGTCGCCAAGTTCTCCGCCGGCGGCAAGCCGGTGGCGAAGAAGGATCTGGCCCGTATCGCCATGGATTACGAGCACGTCTATGTCGCTCATGTTGCCTATGCCGCCAAGGATATGCAGACATTGCACGCCTTTCAGGAGGCTGAAAGCTGGGACGGTCCTTCACTGATCATCGCCTATTCACCCTGTATTGCGCATGGTTTTAATCTGGCTGGCGACAACCATGCGCATCAGCGCCTGGCGGTAGAATCCGGTCACTGGCCACTCTTCCGCTACGACCCGCGCCGGGCCGAGCAGGGCGAGAATCCGCTCAAACTGGATTCCAAACCGCCTTCCATCCCCTATGCTCAGTTCGCCCGTTCCGAGGCGCGTTTCAGCATGCTTGCACGGGCCAACCCCGAAGCGTCCAAGGTGTTTCTGGAGCAGGCCCAGAGGGAGGTTAACGAACGCTACCACCGCTATGAACAATTGGCCGGACTGAGCTGGTCCGCCGTAGAAAGTGCATCGGCAGAGAGTGCGCTTGCCGGCACAGAGCCGGAAACAGGAGGCCAGAATGAGTAAGCGATTGCATACCCGCTATCTGGGGTTTGAACTGGATAGTCCACTGGTGCCTTCAGCTTCACCGTTGACAGCCACACTGGATGGCGCCTGTCGGCTCGAAGATGCAGGAGCCGCGGCCATTGTCATGCACAGCCTGTTTGAGGAAGAGTGCAGCCGTGACCATGAGCTGCTGCATCATTTCTTGTATGAACAGGAAATAGGGCACTTTGAATCGGATGATTTTCTGCCCGTACCTGATGCCTTCCGTACCGCTGAAGAGCATTATCTCGAAAGGCTGCAGAGTATGAAGTCGCGCCTGAAAGTACCGGTGATCGCCAGCCTCAACGGGGTCAGCCGAGACGGCTGGGCAGAGCATGCCGTGCAACTGGCACAGGCCGGCGCCGATGCACTTGAGCTGAACATCTATCATATAGCGGCTTCGGTACGCGAGAGCGGCGCCGAAGTGGAACAGCGTTATCTGGATATCCTCACCTCAGTACGGGCAGCCGTACCGCAGTTGCCGCTGGCGGTGAAGCTGTCGTCCCGCTTTTCCAGCCCGGTGCATATGGTGAACCTGTTGCGTGAAGCGGGTGCTGATGCGGTGGTCCTATTCAACCGCTTTATTGAGCCAACGCTGGATCTGGATACGCTGAAGATAAAACCCCAATTGCAGCTGTCCAGCCCGGCCGAGTTGAATGAGCGTCTGCGCTGGGCTGCAATCATCCGTGCTCAGGTGGCGCTGGATATGGCGATTACCGGTGGCGTGCATACCGGTGAAGATGTTATTCGCACTCAGCTCGTCGGTGCCGAAGCCGCTCAATTGGCCAGCGTGCTGATGCAGCAGGGAGAGGGTGTGCTGAAGCAGATGCGGGACACGATCCTGAACTGGCTGGATCAACATGAATATGAATCTTTGGATCAGCTGCGCGGCAGTGTCAGTTATGCCCGTGCCGAGGACCCCTCCGGCTGGGAGCGGGCCAACTATCTGGATACACTGGATCAGTGGTGCCCTTGAGGCAATGCGCGAAAGAAATGTCTTATAAAGGGAAAAGATTTTTCATTGAGCGGATTTTTTACTTTTCTCGGTTAACCGATCAGTTATCATCTATAGTCATTCAATACATTCATATGTCACCAAATAGTGACACACCCTCAGGGTCGAGGAAGGGGAGAAGTGCTGGTTGAATCTTAAATCAAGGCTCAGCCTCCTCGCAGTCGTACTGATTCTTGCGTCAGCCGCTGCTGTCTGGATCTCGGTTCAGACCCTGGCAGAACGGATCATTACGGAGTGGGCGCTCAGATACGTTGAAAAGCAGGTTCTTTACGATAAGGAGCGGGTGCTGCAACCGCTGCTGCGTGAGATCGTGCTTGCACGTCAGCTGTCGAGTTCACCGGTGTTGATCGAATGGCTGGAAGACCCGGATAACATCCTCGCCGAGTATCATGGCTTGATGGAGCTGGAGCGTTACCGCGAAAGCTTTACCGACAGCAACTATTTCCTCGGTATATTGCGCAATGGGCACTATTATTACAACAATGCCGAAAACGAGTTTGCCGGCGACCAGATGCGTTACCGGCTCAGTGCCTCTGAGCCGGCAGATCGCTGGTTCTTCGATTTGATCGAGCAGAACCGCGACCTGCATATCAATGTTAACCCTGATGCTCACCTCGGCGTTACCAAGCTATGGGTGGATGTGCTGCTGCGTAATCCCTCGGGTGAGGTTCTGGGAGTTGCCGGTACCGGCCTCAATCTCAGTAGTTTCCTCAATGATATTGTCGACAGCGGTGAAGAGGGCATCACCAGCCTGTTCGTGAATCATCAGGGCGCGATCCAGCTCTATCGCGATCAGTCGATGATAGATTTTGCCAGTCTCACCAAGAATGACAATGAACAGAGCCGTTTGAGCGTGATGATGCCGGGCGAAGACTACACACAGTTGAAGCAGGCCATGGCGCAGGTGAAGGAAGACCCCCAGGAAGTGATCAGTCGGTTTGTCACCCTCGATGGCAAACGCTATCTTGCCGGGGTGGCATATCTGCCTGATATTGATTGGTATGAAGTCACCCTGATGGACCTGCACCGTTTGCTGCCGCTAAGCCGGTTCAACTCCATTCTGATGATATTTGGTATTTCGCTGCTGATTACGGTACTGGTGTTTCACATTGTACTGGGCCGGGTGGTGCTGGAGCCTCTTCAGGCGCTGGACCGGGCCATTCGACGTTTCCGTAAGGGAGAATACACCGGCGAGCCACTGAATGTGCGTGCCAGTGGTGAAGTCGCACGGCTGGTGGAAGAGTTCGAAAAAATGAGTCGTGAGGTATACGAAGCGCGCACCAACCTTGAGCAGAAGGTACAGGAGCGGACCGAGGCGCTGAACCAGCTCAGCCAAACCGACCCATTGACCGGCTTGCTGAACCGTCGTGGCATGGATCAGCGTTTGCGGGAAGAGCTCAAGCGCAGTGCCCGCGAAGGTCGTCCACTGGGTATCATCTGGATTGATCTAGACCTGTTTAAGGAGATCAATGATCGCTACGGTCATGCTGTCGGCGATGAAGCCCTGGTGGTGGTGGCGACGGTGTTGCGTTCGGTGTTGCGTGAGTATGACGCGGCCTCACGCTGGGGGGGGGACGAATTCCTGATCATGATCCGTGATGCAGACAGGGGCTTGGTCGAACATATCTGTGAGCGTCTGCTGCGAGTAATCCGCGGTCAGGTAGTCAGAACACCCTGTGGTGCATCCCTGAGCATGACCTTCAGTATTGGTGCCAGTCTGACCCACACCGAAGACCATGAAGAGGTGCTGCGGCAGGCTGATGCCGCGCTCTATGCGGCTAAACAGGATGGGCGTAACGGTTATCGGCTTTACACTGAGGTACTGGAGACCCAGTCTATCCTTGAAGTTGTGGATCAGACGGAAGGTCTGGCGGAAGCCGGTATTAAAATTCGTCATTCAGTCGATTGATTAACTCCTCTCGCAGGCTCAGCCGTTTCACCGCATCTTCACCGAGCAGGCGGGCCGTTTGCAGCAACAGGGTTTCACTCAAAAACTGGCTGGCAATCATGCTGTTGGTGTACAGCGGACTGTCGCCAGAGCTGATCAGGGTACAATCGGCCAGCTGTGCCAAGGGGGAGTGATGGCTGTCGGTGAGGGTCAGCAGGGGCAGGCCATATTGATGTGCCACCTGGGCAAGCATCACCGAATCCCGACTGTACGGCTCGGAACCGAACATCACCAGCAGGTCGCGCTTGCCCAGCTCGGCCAGCGCCTGCGCCTGACCTTCTCCGGCCGCGCCGACCACCGCCGTATCATCGCGAATCAGTCCCAGCATGTAACTGAACATTACCGCCAAGCCGAATGACTGGCGCCGCCCCGCCACACGGATACGGCGCGCCTTGACCAGCATCCCGGCAGCCGTCAGCAGCTGCTCTTCATTCAGTTGGCCGGCGCTTTGGGTCAGGTTGTGGATCTGACGCTGCAGATGCTGACCGACCCGGCTGGATATGCTTGCATTTTGATCACCGCTCACCAGTGCGCTCGCCTGTGCGCTGTAGTAGCGTCCCGGTTGGCTCAGTGCCTGACGGAACAGGGCCTGAAACTGCACAAAACCGGTAAAGCCCAACAGCTTGGCCAGCCGGGTCAGTGAGGCGGGGCTGACCCCCGTGGCTTGTGCTAGCTCGGTGATGCTTTGGGTCGCGACCAGACGAGGATCATCCAGCATCAGACAGAGCGTGTTCAACAGCCGCTTGCCCATCGGCAGCTGCAACTCGCCGCGCTTGAGCAGGGATGGTAGCTTGCGCAGCTGAGACAGTGAGCCGGGCGGAAAGGTGAAAGGGGTGCTCATCGCATTTTTATTCATTTTTATCCCGGTTTTGCCCCGTATTCCTATCTTCATGAAAATAAAAGATAAATAACGGCTCTGATGAAAAATCTGTCTGAATTATGAAAATACTTTTCCATATATTAGTCCATTATTGAAAAGATTTTCAGCTGGTCCATATTACCCCACATATCAATACCCACAGGACCCGCAATCATGTCAGTCGATGCCTATCTTCGCCCCATCAACCACTCCGAAACACTGCTGATCAACGAGCGCTCAGGTGCACTTGAAGCCAGCCGCAAGGTGTTTCGTTTCGGTTTTGGCCAGTCACCCTTTCCGGTGCCGGCGGAGGTGTCGACACGCCTGAGCGAGCACGCCGCAGAAAAATCCTACCTGCCGGTGCAAGGGCTGAAGCCTCTGCGTGAAGCTGTAGCCACATTTCATCGAGAACAGGATGGTGTGGACTGGCAGGCTGAGCGGGTACTGGTAGGTCCGGGCAGCAAGCTGCTGATTTATGCAGTGATGGCGGCGTTTACTCGCGCCGAAGTGCTGTTGATTTCTCCCAGCTGGGTCTCCTATGAGCCGCAGGCGCACTTGGCCGGTCATGCGGTACATCGACTGCAGACTACAGCAGAAAGTCATTGGCGACTGGGCGCCGAGCAACTGGAACAGTTCTGCGTCGAGCGTGAGCAGCCCGAGCTGCCGCTGATTCTGGTGCTGAACTACCCCGGCAACCCCAGTGGCACCACCTACAGCGAAGCCGAACTGCAGGCGCTGGCCGGGGTGATGCAACGCTACAACATTCTGGTGATCAGTGATGAGATCTACGGCATGCTCAACCATACAGGTCAGCATCGTTCGCTGGCGCGCTACTATCCGGAAGGCACACTGGTAACCGGTGGGCTGTCCAAGTGGTGTGGAGCCGGTGGCTGGCGCCTGGGTGTTATGCATGTGCCGGAAGCCTTGGCGGGAAATCTGTTGCCGCGTCTGCTTGGTGTGGCATCCGAGACCTGGTCCTGCGTCAGCTCTCCGGTGCAGTATGCCGCCATCGAAGCCTATGCCTTTGGGCCGGACGTTCAGGCCTATGTAGCGCGTGAGCGTGAAGTGCTAGGCCTGATCGGCAACGCGGCTGCAGCCCGTTTGAACGAGGCGGGTGTTGCCACTGCTTCACCTGAAGGCGGCTTTTACCTGTTCCCGGACTTTGCCGCCTGGCGTGACCAGCTGGCACGACGTGGAATCCACGGCTCGGATCAGCTCTGCACAGCGCTGCTGGAAGAGGCCGGTGTTGCCCTGCTGCCGGGCACGGCATTCGGCATGCCGGCGCAGGAACTGGTCGTGCGGCTCTCCTATGTGAACTTTGATGGCGACTTGGCGCTGCAGCCGGATGCCGATCTGGAGCAAGTTGCAGAGCCGGTACTGGAGGGTATTGGTGCCATCAATCACTGGCTGACGCAGCAGGGCCAGGAAGCAGCCTGAGGCTGCAACACAGCGTTGCTGATTTGAGTTGTGCCTTCTGCGACTGAATACGCGAAAATCCTAATCGTTTACAGTCGCATTTAAACAACAGTTTAGAAGGCCCTCATGAAACTCAACCATGTAAAAATTCGTACGGCACTGCTGGTCATTCTGCTGACCTTCAGTGCCGTACTCGTTCTGACCAGTATCAACGCCTGGCTGGCCGCCCGTGATGCCCATCGTGCATTGGCCGAACTGGATCGGATCACGCGTGAACAAACGGTGCCCGTCACCAACACCCTGATCACTGTGCTGCGTGCCCGACTCGCGGTGATAGGTGCCGAAGCCGAATACCAGAATGGTAATCTGGACAATGCCCGCTTCAGTCATGATGCTTCGGTGCGCTTTGCGCGGGAAGCGGCCGAGCTGTTCCAGCCCTTTGTTGTTACGCAAAAGTCTGACTTGATCCGGCCGATCGCGCAGCAGATGGAGCGCCGTTTCGCACAGTTCCAACAGGCGATTGAGCGTCTGAACAAGGCGCTGGAGGCCCGTAACCGCGACGCATTCCTGGCAGCGAACCTGGAAGCCCGGGACGCCAGTGAGGGTTACTATGCGGCGCTGTTGGAGTTTCAGCAACAGATGCGTATCAACAACGCCAAGCGCATGGAAGCGGCGGAAGGCACCTACCATCTGGCCACGGGAGAAGCGATAGCGGTGACTTTGCTGGCACTCCTGCTGGTGAGTCTGAGCCTGTGGTTTGTGCGGCGTCAGGTTATCGACCCGCTGCTGCTGGCGCAAAGCCATTTTCAGGCGATCGCATCGGGCGACCTGACCCGTACAATTGATACCGCAAGCCGTAATGAGATCGGTGATCTGTTCCGTTCGCTGCAGGAGATGCAGCAGACCAAGCGTAAGCGCCAGAGAATCAGCACCTTTTTTCCAGCCACTGACCGCCGCACACTGATTCCATCGTCACCTACGCGAGGAATCCACCATGAACTCAGCCGAGCGCACTTACCACTGGCAACAGCACATTGAACACTGGCGTGATACCGGGCTATCCGGCGTCGCTTTCTGCAAACAGCAATCGCTGTCCTATCACCAGTTTGTCTATTGGCGCCGCAAGCTCGAAGGTACAGATGATGCGACCGAGATCGAGCGTGTGCCTACATCCGGCTTTGCTCGCGTCACCCAGCTGGCCGCTACACCGGTGTCGAGTGATCTGACCCTGAGGCTTCCGGGTGGCATGGCCATTACAGGGCTGCATGCCGGTAATGTCGATCTGCTCGGTGCGATCCTGAGGCAGCTCTGATGAAGCCACGGTATCTTCGTCCCTCTCGGTCAATGCCTGAAATCTATCTGTACCGTGAGCCCATTGATTTTCGCAAGCAGGCCAATGGTCTGGCGGTGCTGGTTGAGCAGGAGCTGGGACATAGCCCCTTTACCGGTGCACTGTATGCCTTCACCAACCGGCAGCGTAACAAGATCAAGTGCCTGATGTGGGAAGACAACGGTTTTATCCTCTACTACAAGGCGCTGGCCGAAGAGAAATTCAAGTGGCCCAGCCCGGCTGATGAGCTCATGCCGTTGACCGGCGAACAGATCAACTGGTTGCTCGATGGTTATGACATCAGCCTGCTGCAAGGCCATAAAACCGTGCATTATGAGGCCGTTGGATAGCGGGTTTTGGGTGCTTCAACGGGCTGTTTTTGATATAATTTTGCCCATGAAAACACAGCCCAAAACCACCTCAAAGACGCCTGATATCAGCGGTTTATCGACCGCTGACTTGCTGTCGATGGTGGCCGGGCTGCAGCAGCAACTGGCCTCGAAAGAGGACGAGCTTGAGCAGCAAAACCAGGTGCTTGAGCAGCGGGATCAGGTCGTCAAAGAGCGCGACCGGCAACTCCAGCAGCGCGAGCAATACATCCTGTTGCTGGAAGAGATGCTGCGCTTGCAACGCATCCAGCGGTTCGCGGCCAGCAGTGAGAAAACGGCCCACCAGATCCACCTCTTCGATGAGTCCGAACTGGAAGCCGAGATCGATCAGCTGCGGGATCAGCTCCCGGACGATATTGAAGTTGCTGAAGACGATACCCCTGCTGCAGCGTCTACACCCAAACGCCGTCAGCGCGGCTTCTCCGATAGTTTGCTGCGTGAGCGCATCGAGCTGCTGCTGAGTGATGAAGAGAAGGCCGGGGCCGTCAAAACCTTCTTCACCAAGGTGAAGGAAGAGCTTGAGTACATCCCCGCCCAGCTCAAGGTACTGGAATACTGGCAGGAAAAAGCGGTGTTCGAGCAGGACGGTGATGAGCGTATCCTGGCCGCGGCTCGCCCGACACACCCGCTGGGCAAATGCATCGCCACTCCGGCCCTGCTGGCTTACCTGATCACCTCCAAATATGCCGATGGCTTGCCGCTCTACCGTCAGGAGCAGATGTTCAAGCGTCTGGGCCATGAGCTAAGTCGCACCAGCATGGCCCACTGGATCATCCGTCTGGATGAAGTGTTCAAACCGCTGATCAACCTGATGCGGGAGGCGCAGAACAGCGCGGCCTACCTACAGGCTGATGAAACCCGGATCCAGGTACTCAAAGAGGATGGCAAGGCTGCCCAATCCGATAAATGGATGTGGGTGACCCGAGGCGGACCACCCAGCCAACCTTCCGTCCTGTTCGCCTATGATCCTTCCCGAAGCGGAGCGGTACCCGTACGCCTGCTCGATGACTTCAAGGGTGTCCTGCAGGCCGATGGTTACTCCGGTTATGCGCAGATCTGTTCAGCCAATAAGCTGACCCGCATCGGCTGCTGGGATCACGCCCGCCGCAAGTTCATCGAAGCGACCAAAGCGACCAAACCGGCGGGTAAAGGCAAACAGGCCAAGCTGTCCAAAGCGGATGTGGCACTCAGTCATATCAACAAGCTCTATGCCATCGAACGTCAGATCAAGGACCTGAGCGTGGCCGAACGCTATCAGATCCGTCAGGCATCGAGCCTGCCTCGACTGGAAGCCTTCAAGACCTGGCTGGACGCCAACGCAGGACGTGTGATGAAGGGTGGACTCACCCGCAAGGCGATAGAATACACCCTGAACCAGTGGCCCACCCTGATCGGCTACTGTGAGCGGGGTGACCTGCACATCAGCAACGTGCTGGCTGAGAATGCCATCCGTCCGTTCGCTGTGGGGCGCAAGGCATGGTTGTTCGCGGATACCCCGCAGGGCGCTCACGCCAGTGCTACCTGTTACTCCCTGATCGAAACGGCCAAAGCCAACGACCTGGAACCCTCGGCGTACATCCGGCATGTGCTGGAGCGCATCGCCAACGCCGACACACTGGAAAAGCTGGAGCGACTGCTGCCTTGGAATGTTGAGTTGGAGCGGTCTTCAAAAAAAGTGGCGCAGTACAGTTAAGGGCAAGTGGGGCGTTTTAACGGCGTGTATGGACTCCTCCTCTTTTGCAAGCACTTTGTCAGATCGCGACTAAGGTACGACTGCCTACGTGTATCCGGTCTCTTTAATGATGCCGTTGTGTAGGCATCGAACCCTGATGGGCTATTCGCACACTGGTTCCCAATCGCTTACACGAGCTCAAGGCTCTAGCCGTTAAAGGGGTTTCCCAGTGCCGGTTCGACCTGTTCGCCATCAATCAAAATGCCATGCAATCGTGGTGGTGAATACCTCTGTAGAAACTCTGTTTAACTTGCTAGCGCACTATCGGCCGAACGCTCTGTCACCGGTTGGCCGCAGCCAGGCTCTCGTCATAGCCCGTATCGTTATGTACCAGCGCCCAGGCAATGCGGGCCGTCTTATTGGCCAAGGCTACCGTTGCCACATTGGCATGCTTCCGAGCGACCAGGGCTTTCAGCCAATGACTTAATCCATCGTCTTTGCCCTCAACATGACGTAGCACAGCCCGTGCCCCGTGAACGAGCAGCTTGCGCAGGTAACTGTCGCCACGCTTACTGATTCCCAGTAAACGATCACGTCCCCCAGTGCTGTGCTGCCGAGGCGTCAACCCCAGAGAGGCGGCAAAGTCGCGCCCTTTGCGGAAGGCCTTCCCGTCGCCCAGAGCACCTGACAAGGCACTGGCTGTAAGCGGCCCCACGCCTCGCAACGTCATCAAGCGCTTCGCCACAGGATCCTGCTTAACACTGTCACTGATCCGATCATCAAGCGCTTGAATGCGGTCATCAAGGTGGCGGAGATCTTCCGCCAGCCCATTCAGCAGAATGCGGAAACTATCGCTAAGTCCGTTTTCAGCATCTTCCAGCCATCCTGGTAAGGCGCGGCGAAGCTGTTGGATGCCCACTGGCGCAATAATCCCATACTCGCCAACCAGTCCTCGTATCTGGTTAGCTTTAGCCGTCCGCTGCCCTACAAGCTCTTCCCGAATACGGTGAGCGGCCTGAATGTCTTGTTGAGCAACCGTCTTGGGGGCAACAAACCGCATGTTAGGACGACTCATGGCTTCACAGATCGCTTCCGCGTCAACCCGATCGTTCTTGTTACTCTTGACGTAGGGCTTGACAAACTGAGCCGCGATCAACCTGACATGATAGCCTCGGCTTTGTAGCTCACGCGCCCAGTGATGAGATGAGGCGCAAGCTTCCATGCCAATCTCGGCGCCGACGGGTACTTTCCGGCTCACAGCGTCAAGCCACTTATTGCGAGAATACTTGCCTTGCCATCGCGTTTGGCCATAACGGTCTACGCCGTGAACGTGAAACACTGACTTGGCAATATCAACACCGACGCGGATAATATTCATCTGGACTTCTCCTCATCTTTACGATGGTTGACGGTTCACTCACCATTTTGGCACGTAGATGCCGGTTAGGTGAGGAGGAGTCCATCCCATTGGTTACGACCAAGCGCAGCATGATCCGCTCGCTGATGGAGTCATCCAGCCAGCTGGCATCGGCGGCGGAAGAGCTTAACTCTGTGACCGATGAAAGCCAGCGCGGCCTGCAGCAACAGAGTGATCAGTTACAGCAGGCCGCCACGGCCATAACAGAGTTGAGCACGGCGGTGGATGATGTGGCCGTCAACGCGGTGACCACTTCCGAAGCATCGCAGGCATCCAATCAACTGGCGGTGCAGTGCCGTGAAGGGGTACGTATCACCACTACCGACATCCATGCGGTTGCGGAAGATGTGGCGCATACAGCCAAACAGGTAGGTGAACTTGCCGAGCACAGTCGCAACATCGGTCAGATTCTGGATGTGATCCACAATGTGGCGGAGCAAACCAACCTGCTGGCGCTGAACGCAGCGATCGAAGCGGCGCGGGCGGGAGAGACCGGGCGCGGTTTTGCTGTGGTGGCGGATGAGGTGCGCACGCTGGCACAGCGTACACAGTCTTCCACCTCGGAGATTGAGCGCTTGATTCAGGCGATGCGTGAAGGTACCGACAACGTGATGCAGTCGATGCAAACCAGCCGTGAGCGCGCCGAACGCACATTGCAGGGGGCCAATGCTGCCTCAACCGCACTGGAAGAGATTTTCCAGTCAATTGGCCAGATCAATGACCGCAATTTGGTGATCGCCAGTGCCGCCGAAGAGCAGGCACAAGTGGCCCGTGAAGTGGATCAGAATCTGGTCAACATCCGTGATCTGTCCACCCAGACCGCAGCCGGTGCCAACCAGACCAGTGCCGCCAGCCGCGAACTGTCACGGCTGGCGGTGGAAATGCACGATATGGTGGTGCACTTCCGAACCTGATCAGGCAGCGCCGATCATCCGGCGCAGCACATAGTGCAGAATCCCGCCATGGCGGAAGTAGGCCAGCTCGTTGCCGGTATCGATGCGGCAGCGCACGCTGGCCTGAACATCGCGTCCGTCAGGGTAGCGGATGCTCAAGGTCAGCTGCTGCTGTGGCTTGAGCTGATCCAGCCCGGTCAGACTGATCTCTTCCTCGCCGGTCAGGTTCAGCTGCCTGCGGTCGGTATCGACAAACTCCAGCGGCAATACCCCCATTCCCAGCAGATTGGAGCGGTGGATACGCTCGAATGACTCGGCTATTACCGCTCGCACGCCGAGTAGACGCGTACCCTTGGCGGCCCAGTCGCGTGACGAGCCGGTGCCATATTCCTTGCCGGCGATCACCACCAATTCGCGTCCGTCCTGTTGATAGCGCATGGCCGCATCGTAAATCGACAACTGTTCACCACTGGGGAAATGGCGGGTTTCACCCCCTTCTACCCCGTCCAGCATCTCGTTACGAATACGTACGTTGGCAAAGGTGCCACGCATCATCACTTCATGGTTGCCACGGCGAGAGCCGTAGGAATTGAAGTCTTTCTGCGCTACTCCAAGTTGCTGCAGGTAGCGACCGGCAGGGCTGTCCGGTTTGATCGCACCGGCCGGGGAAATATGATCGGTGGTCACGGAGTCGCCCAAGAGAGCAAGAATACGAGCAGATGTGATGTCCCGTACCGGGTCAGGCTCGCGGCTCATGCCGTTGAAGAACGGCGGTTGTTGTATATAGCTGGACTTGGGCCAGTCATAGGTTTTGCCGGTGGCAACTTCAATCGCCTGCCACTGAGCATCGCCATCAAAAACTGCCGCGTATTCACGCTGGAACATCTCGGTGTTGACCCGCTCCAGTGCTTCGGCAATCTCGGCCTGGCTGGGCCAGATCTCTTTCAGGTAGACCGGTTTGCCATCTTGGTCTGTTCCGAGCGGCTCATCGGACAGGTTGATATCCACCCGACCAGCCAGCGCAAAGGCAACCACCAGCGGTGGTGAGGCCAGCCAGTTGGTTTTGACGGCAGGGTGAACACGGCCCTCGAAGTTGCGGTTACCGGAAAGTACGGATGCCACCGTGAGATCCTGTTCGCGTACCGCGATTTCGATTGGTTCCGGCAGCGGGCCGGAGTTGCCGATACAGGTGGTACAACCGTAGCCCACAAGGTTGAAGCCCAATTGATCCAGTGCGCTATTCAGCCCGGCTGCCTGCAGGTACTCGGTCACAACCTTGGAGCCGGGTGCCAGTGAGCTTTTGACCCAGGGCTTGCGTTTCAGGCCCCGGTTGATGGCCTTCTGGGCCAGCAGTCCCGCCGCCAGCATGACGCCGGGGTTTGAGGTGTTGGTACAAGAGGTAATGGCGGCAATGACCACCGCACCATGATTGAGTCGGAAACGTTCTCCGGCGTATTCAACGTCCGCTCCACCCTGAGTGCCCGGTGCGGTCTGCCCACCTTCGGCTTCCAGATCGCTCACTGCATCGGCTGGAGGGGCACTGAGGTTCAGCGCCATCAACTCGTCAAAACGAGATTTCAGCTGGCTCAGAGCGACTCGATCCTGAGGTCGCTTCGGGCCTGCCAACGACGCTTCTACGGTATCCAGATCCAACTCCAGTGTTGAGGTAAAAATCGGCTCATCGCCTGTGTTGCGCCACAGGCCCTGTTCCTTGCAGTAAGCCTCGACCAGCGAAACCTGCTCCTCGCTGCGACCAGACAGACGCAGGTAGCGCAGGGTTTCCTCGTCCACCGGGAAGAAACCGCAGGTAGCACCATATTCGGGCGCCATATTGGCCAGAGTGGCGCGGTCGGCCAATGGCAACTGCGCCAGACCGTCGCCGTAGAACTCGACGAACTTGCCCACCACCCCATGTTTGCGCAGCATGTCGGTCACGGTCAGGACCAGGTCGGTGGCGGTGATCCCTTCGCGCAGCGCGCCGGTGAGCTTGAAGCCTACAACCTCGGGAATCAGCATGGAGATCGGCTGCCCCAGCATCGCGGCCTCGGCCTCAATGCCGCCCACGCCCCAACCCAGAATGCCAAGGCCGTTGATCATAGTGGTGTGGGAATCGGTCCCCACCAATGTGTCCGGGTAAACCCAGGTTGTGCCGTCGTGCTCCTCACGCCAAACCGTCTGACCCAAATACTCCAGATTGACCTGATGGCAGATGCCGGTGCCCGGTGGTACAACGCGGAAGTTGTCAAACGCGGTCTGGCCCCAGCGCAGGAATGCATAACGCTCGTGGTTACGCTCCATTTCGAGTTTGACGTTGTCATGAAAGGCATCGGCGCTGGCAAAATGGTCCACCATCACCGAATGGTCGATCACCAGGTCCACTGGCGACAGCGGATTGACCTGTTGTGGGTCGGCCCCGAGCGCTGCAACGGCATCACGCATGGCGGCCAGGTCAGCCACACCGGGAACGCCGGTAAAGTCCTGCATCAATACACGAGCCGGGCGGTAGGCGATCTCACGCTCGGAGTGGCCGCCTTGATGCTGCCAGTCCACCAGTGCCTGCAGATCTTCAAGCTGTACCGCATCGGTATCGATATGGCGCAGCAGATTTTCCAGCAGTACCTTGAGTGAACAGGGCAGTCGGCTGATATCACCCAATGAGTCGGCAGCCTGTTTCAGACTGCTGTAAGTATATTGTTTCGACCCCAGTGTAAGGGTTTGTGTCACCTCATCTGCGTTCATCGTTTGAATCCTCCTGCCTGTGGCGTGAGTGAAAGGTTTACAAGACTAGTCATCTCCCTTGGCGGCGAGCTTGCGCGCCTGTTCTGCCCAGTCCGACAGTTGCAGCTGTACCATGCCGTTTACCGTAGAGGGTGGGTAACGCCCTTCACGGTCGGCAGCCCCGGCTTCTCGTCCGAACAGCAGTTCAATCAGCTGATCCAACTGGCTGACAGCGTGAATGGAAAACTGTCCTTCGCGACAGGCATCCACCACTTCTTCACTCAGGATCAGGTGTGGCTCGTTACTGGCCGGAATGATGACGCCGTGACTGCCATCCAGCCCACGGGAGCAACACAGCTCAAAGAAGCCTTCGATTTTTTCGTTGACGCCGCCAATTGCCTGAATTTCACCATGCTGGTTGATCGAGCCGGTAACGGCAAAACTCTGTTTCAGCGGTAAACCGGTGATGGCGGACAACAGCACGCAAAGCTCGATGGCTGAAGCACTGTCGCCATCCACCGGGCCATAGGACTGTTCGAACACCAGACTGGCGTTGAGTGAAAGCGGCTGGTTACGGGCATAACGGGCACCGATGCAAGCCCCGAGGATCATCACCCCCTTGGAGTGTAGCGGCCCCCCCAGTTTGATTTCACGCTCGATATCCAGCATGCGCCCCGTACCCATTCTGGCGGTGGCCGATATTCGACTGGGTTTGCCGAAGCGTTGATCGCCCAGCTGGAATACCGACAATCCGTTTGCTTGCCCAACGGCGCTGCCGCTGGTGTTGACGATCAGGGTGCCGCGTTCGATCTGCTGTTGCAGCAGTTCGGAATACTGGCTGCTGCGGTAGCGCTGCTGCTCAATCGCTTTCTGCACATGGCTGCGACCGGTTTGTGATGCGCCCTGGCGCAAGGCCCAGAAACTGGACTCGCGCAGCAGGTCGATCAGTTGCCCGCGGTTAAGCGACAGCTTTTCGCTGTCGTCCATCTGGCGCGAGCTGTGCTCGATCACCGCTTCCAGCGCACTGCGGTCAAAATGCGTCAGACCCTCTTCACGTACCAGCATGGCGATCAGGCCGATATAGCCCTGCAGGTTCTCGCGGTCACGATCAAAGCCTTCGGCGAAGTCGGCATAGACCTTGAACAGGGTGGTGAACTCCGGATCGTAATGCTTGAGCAGATAGTAGAGGCGCCGGTCTCCGATCAGCACCACGCGCACATTGAGCGGTACCGGCTCCGGCTCCAGCGAGCGGGTGCCACTGATGCCGTACATCTTTTCCAGCGGGTCGATGCGAATCTCACGGTTGCGCAGGGCACGTTTCAAGCCCTCCCAGGCAAAAGGGAAGGAGAGCAGTTTCTGGGCATCCACCACCAGGTAGCCGCCGTTGGCGCGGTGAAGAGCACCGGGCTGGATCAGACTGAAATCGGTGCTCAAAGTGCCGAAGTGAGCTTCGTACTCAATTCGACCGATCAGATTCTGGTAGCTGGGAATGTCCTCGTAGACAACGGGCGCACCACCGTTTTTCTCATGCCCCACCAGCACATTGATTTGATAACGGCGGAACTTACCGGAGCGGGCACGTTTGTGCAGCGGGGCACGCTCCTCTTCTTCAGAGGGGAAAAAGTCGTCCACATTCTCAATCATGTCCTGATGGATGGTATCGAGGAAGTCGAGCACTTCGGTATGGCTGCCGTATTTCTGCCGGAGATTATTCAGTGCCGGGTCTATGACACCCTGTGTGGTTTCCTGCTCCAGCTCGCGGATGCGTGCCTGATGTTCCTGATGCATTTTTGGAACCTCATGCACCAGCTCGGTCAGTTCCTCGTTCAGCTCGTCCACCGCCGCCTTGATTCTGGCCCGCTCTTCCTCCGGCAGTTGGTTGAACTGATCCGGCGTCATCAGCTTGCCGTCACGTACTGGCCCCAGCGTATAACCACCGGGAGTACGCATCAGAGTGATACCGGACTCGCGCGCCTTTTGCCCCAGTGCCTTGAAGTTTTGCTCCTCTCGCGCCTGAAACTCGTCGTTCAGTTGCTGCAGCTGGTTACGATATTCATCACTTTTAAACTGCGCCGGAACACGCAGCAGCAGGACTTCAATCAGCTTGCGAAGATCTTCATGCAGGTTTTGCCCCATGCCTCGGGGCATGATCAGTTTGAACGGCTGGTTGGGGCGGTCGAAATTGTGGATGTAGCAACAATCACTCGGTTCTTCACCGCTGGCGGCCTCGGCGCTGACGATGCGGGATACCAGTTCCCGTTTGCCGACGCCGGTAGAGCCGCTGACAAAAATGTTGTAGCCGGGATGATCCATGCCGATGGCAAACTGAATCGCGTCCAGCGCCCGTGATTGCCCCAGAACCGAGTAGTCCGGCGTGATATCGGTGGTTGAGGTGATGCCCAGCGCTTCAAGGTCACAGCGATGGCGCAACTGTTCGGGTTTCAGCAAGGTCTCGTGCATGTCAGCATCCATTGATTGCGGATTCAGAGTATCCATAAGGTTAGCAGTGCCAGGGCAACGGCGAACAGCAAGCCGGGCCAGAGCGGGCGACACAGTGAAGCATGGCCGGCAAACAGTGCCAGACCACCCTTGACCAATGTGTTGGTGATCGCGGCCAGGGTAATTCCGGTGACGGCCGTTTCGCTGCCGATGCTGTCCTGTGCCATGCGAGCCAGCGTCAGCGTGATGGCATCGACATCGGTCAGGCCGGCGACAATGGACACCAGCCACAGCCCCTGCTCGCCCATATGCTCTCGAATGCCGTGAGCGATCAGCAGGATGGCCGCCAGTAAAAGGCCGAACTGAAGGGCCGGGATCAGTTGGAAGGGCTGTGTCGAGAGCTTGCTGGTATCCACTTCTGCATAGGGTTCTCGTTTGATCCAGAGCCACACTGCGCTGATTACGCAGGCCAGCATCATGGCCAGCATCGGAGGCAGGAGCGGCGGCAGTAACTCGGGGTTGATCACAGCCACTTCGAGCAGAATGCGTGGATACATGATGGCCGAGGCCAGCAGAATGCCACAGGCCAGCAGCCGAGGCATGGGCACGCGGGCATTCATGCGTGCCAGACTCAGGGTCAGTGCGGTACTGGATGCCAGCCCTCCCAGAATGCTGGTAATCATCACCCCCTTGTCGGGCCCGGTCAGGCGCATGGCAAAGTAGGCCGCCAGACTGATACCGGCAATCAGCACTACCATCAGCCAGATTTCGTAGGGGTTAAGTGCATCCCAGGGGCCGTAGCTCTGGTTGGGCAGTACCGGCAGCAGTACAGCCGAGATCAGAGCCAGCTGCAGGATACCGCGCATCTCGCTGTCGCTCAGGTGCTCCAGCGCCTGATGCAGTGTCTGCTTGAAGTGCAGCACGATGGTGGTGATGACCGCCACGGCAACGGCCAGGCTCAGGTCACCCAGTACGGTGAGCAGGCCGGTCAGGTAGGTGACGATCCCGGCCACAACGGTGGTCATGCCGTAGTCGTGGTCATCGTTCGAATCGAGCCAGTGCGCCAGCCCCAGCAGCAGTGTCACTGCCAGCCCCATGGCGATGGCGATGCCGGGTCCCAGTGGCGTTGTCAGCACTCCGGCCAGTGCGCCGCTGAGGGCCAGCAGACCGAAGGTGCGGATTCCGGCAATACGACCGCCGGCGGGTGTATTGCGCTCGTGCCAGCCGCGCTGCAGCCCGATCAACATGCCCAGCGCCAGCGCCACCAGTAACAGCAAGAGTTGAGAGTTGTCCATGTACCCTCCTGCAGGACTGCCAAGGCAGCCCGATTGACTCACTACAGGGTAACAGATCCTGTACGGAACGGGAGTCCGGGCGTCGGGGAATACGAGGCAAAAAAAAGGCGCCTCAGGAGGGGCGCCAAACGCTTAGAGCATCGGGATGGAGGGGCGGGTTACATCCGCCCCTCGGTTTCGTAGCGCTGGTGCCAGCTCAGGGCTTCATCCAGCAGGTGTGGCGTATGCATGCCGCGACCGCTGGCACAGGCGCGGTTGAAATAGTCCAGCAGGCGTTCGCGGAAATCCGGATGTGCACAGTTGTTGATGATCGCATGGGCACGCTGGCGGGGTGACAGTCCGCGCAGATCCGCCAGACCCTGTTCGGTGACGATGATCTTCACGTCGTGCTCGGTGTGATCCACATGGGACACCATCGGTACGATGGACGAAATCGCTCCGTCCTTGGCGGTAGAGGGCGAAACGAAGATCGACAGGTAGCCGTTGCGGGCAAAATCCCCTGAACCACCGATACCGTTCATCATCCGGCTGCCCATGATGTGGGTCGAGTTCACGTTGCCGTAAATATCGGCTTCGATCAGCCCGTTCATGGCGATGATGCCGAGCCGACGGGCAAGCTCCGGATGGTTGGAGATGTCCTGCTGGCGCAGAATGATCTTGTCGCGGTACAGGTCGATATTCTCATCGAACTCGCGGATGCCGTCGGGACTCAATGAGAAGGCGGTGGCCGAGGCAACGCCCAGGGTGCCGGACTTGAGCATCTTCAGCATGCCGTCCTGAATCACTTCGGTGAAGGCAGTTAGGTTCTTGAACGGGCCTGCATCCAACCCTTCCAGTACCGCATTGGGGATGTTGCCCACACCGGACTGAATCGGCAGCAACTCTTTTGGCAGGCGACCGATTTCGATCTCGCGCTGGAAGAATTCGAGAATGTGCTCGGCGATCCGCCTGGAGGTGGCATCCGGTGCCTTGAACGGGGAGTTGCGATCCGCTGCCGAGGTTTCCACCACCGCGATCACTTTATCCACAGGGCAGTGCAGATAGGCTTCACCAATGCGATCCGCCGGGTGGGTCAGCATGATCGGTTTGCGGTTGGGCGGCAGGGCGGTGCCGTAATAGATGTCGTGCATCCCTTCCAGCTTGGCGTTCTGCTGGGCGTTGACCTCAAGAATGATTCTGTCGGCCTGCTCGATCCAGGTCTTGTTGTTGCCGACGGACGAAGAAGGGATCAGGCTGCCATCCTCGCGGATACCGGCGACTTCGATCAGGGCGATATCCATCTTGCCGAGAAAGCCTGACCAGGCGTATTGCGACACTTCAGACAGGTGGTAATCCACATACTCCATCGTGCCACTGTTGATCCGTCCGCGGCAGATCGGGTCGCTCTGGAACGGCAGCCGCATTTCGATGCCGTCCACTTCCGCCAGTGCGCCATCCAGCTCGGGAGCAGTGGAGGCACCGGTCCAGACATTGATCCGAAACGGTTTGCCGCCGGCGGCATTGTGATGGCGAATACGCTCGGCCAGCGCCGCGGGTACAGCCTTGGGATAACCGGCACCGGTGAAGCCGCTCATGCCGACGTTGGCGCCGGGAGAGATCAGTTCAGCGGCCTGTTCGGCGCTCATGATGCGCTCACGCAGACGCGAACACAAAATTCGTGAAGTTGAAGACATGGTCGTTCCTGTTTGTTGTCAACAAGCCTGCATATTCTGATAGTGATTAATATTTACGCAGTCTGGTGGAGGCGGATTCTAGCAGTGAATGCGGGAATGTATGTAGTTTGATTGTTGCAATTATGTAAAACAGTGGCCTGGATTGGGCAAAAATAATGCTTTTTGTTGTCGTTTTTGCGAAATTAAGTTGCGATTATAACAACAAAGAGCGATCGCTCTTTGGGTGAGAGCTCTGATGCGCTGGGGACAGGTCGGGTTGGAGGCGATGGTGAAAGCCGGCCACTGCAGGAAGCAGCGGGCCGGCATCAGTGGCAGTACAACGCGGGATTAGCTGTCGCTGTCGGAACGTTTTTTCTTCAACGGCATAAAGCCATCGGCCAGATCGGCAGGGGGCTTGGGTGCTGCGGTCGTACGGCGCTTGCCCACCTGTTTTCGATCACGCAGGCGCTGTTTGCCTTCGGATTTGGCGGCTGACTTCTTGCCGTCCTTGCCGTCACTCTTTTTCTTTTTGGTACCGGCAGCCTTGCCCGAGGCTTTCAGCTTCTTCGGCCCTTTGTAGTTGGCTTCCACGCCTTTCAAAGTGCGGCGCTCGAATTTGATGCGCAGGTAACGCTCAATGCTGGACATCAAATTCCATTCGGTATGCTCGATCAAACAGATCGCCAACCCCGGCTTGTCCTGGCGTCCGGTACGGCCGACGCGGTGCAGGTGTTCGTCACCCTTGCGTGCCATATCGAAGTTGATCACCATGTCCAGCCCCTGAATATCGAGGCCACGGGCGGCCACGTCGGTGGCTACCAGAATATTGATCTTGCCGCTGCGCATCAGCCCCATCACATGCTTGCGCTCATCCTGACTCATCTCGCCGTGCAGGACTCCGGAGCGGCGGTTCTGGCGCTGCAGGCTCTTGGCCAGCCACTGCGCCTTAACGCGGGTGTTAGTGAAGATGATCACCTTGTCATAGGTTTCGTTGGCCAGCAGCCACTCCACCAGGCGCTCCTTGTGTTTGTCGTCATCGGCTAGAATCATCTGCTGCTGAATATTGGCCTGCGCGTTTTGCGGCGTGTTCAGCAGCAGCTGTTCCGGTTCGTTCAACACTCGCGGCAGCAGGTCATGCACCCCGGGGTGGGTCAGGGTGGCGGAAAACACCATCGACTGGCGATCCTTGCGGCAGATCTCGGTGATCGCCAGCACCTCGTCACGGAAGCCCATGTCCAGCATGCGGTCGGCTTCGTCCAGAATCAGGAATTCCAGATCTCCGAAATCCAGGGTTTCACGCTCAAGGTGCTCCATCAGGCGGCCCGGAGTCGCCACAAGAATTTCCGGGTTCTTGCGCATCTCGGCGGCCTGCTCCTTGAAGCCGGTGCCGCCACAGACGGTCATGGTGGTGACGCGGGTAAAGGTGGCCAGATCCTTGACGCTTTGACACACCTGCTCGGCAAGCTCGCGTGTGGGGGTCAGGATCAGGCCACGGGTACCGGTATTGGGCGATGGGTTATCCAGAAAGTGCTGCAACATGGGAATAACAAAGGCGAGCGTTTTGCCGCTGCCGGTTTCGGCGCCCACGATCAGATCCTTACCCTCCAGTGCCGGGGGCAGTGCCGCCAGCTGTACGGCTGTAGGTTGGGTAAAGCCAAGTTTATCGATCGCCTTGAGCAGGCGGTCATGCAGCATCAGGTCAGCAAACACGGGTTTTTTCTCGCTTGAAATCAGTTGCGAGCATACTAGCAGAAAGCGCGTGATAGAGCTGCACTGAAGCGGGTTATTGGCTTGACCTTGAATGCCTTGAGTGGTTAAACATTAAACATGAATACTTCAGGAGACGGTCATGCCACGCTCACTTACGTTGCTGACACTCATGGCGCTGCTGCTGGCGGGTTGCAGCAGCGCTCCGCGTTATGGCCATACGCCCGTTGATCTGCATCATCCACAGCGACAGCAACTCCTTGACCACTACAGCCAGTGGGCAGGTACCCCCTATCGTTACGGTGGCCAGGACCGTTCAGGTGTGGACTGTTCCGGCTTTATCCAGCGGGTCTATGCAGATCTAAATGGCACCCAGTTGCCCCGTACAACCGAAAAACAGGCCCGTATAGGTTCTCCGGTAAAGCGGCATCAGCTGCAACCGGCTGATCTGGTATTTTTCAAGACTGGCTGGAAGCAGCGACATGCCGGCATCTATATCGGCAATGGCGAATTTATCCACGCGTCTACCAGTCGTGGCGTGATGATCTCGCGGCTGGATAACCCATACTGGGAAGACGCGTGGTGGATGGCGCGGCGTCCCTGAGGAACATTCTGGACTTTCATCCTCAGCCCATACAGGTTTCATGCACAGGCCCAAGGAGGGGTGTTTTATGATCCTGTCTGGGTGTGAATAAAAATCATGCTCTACTTCAGATAAAGCGTTAACTTAACGGAATTGGTGCCTGGATTGGGGTTGACAAAACAGGCCTGAGGAAAACCATCCCTATCTCGATCAAGAATTGTACGCTTTTGAAATATCTTTTATTTACAGATAGTTATTGTTTTGTTTTGCACACTTTCCCGAACTTATCCATGAGGTTTTGCACAGAATATGTGAGCAAAACGGATCAGGTTATCAACCGCATCGAAAAGGCTTGTGGATTGTGAATACTTTAGTGCATAACATGTATGCATGAAGGCAATTCGACTCGGGTCTCTAGAGTAATTCACAGGGTATGGAACTTTGGTATCGAGCATCCCGTTTTGGTTCCGGCAGCGAGGACTTGGCTACCCGGTTGCGGTAAACTGTCGTCATATTTAGTCATGGAGAGTTGCCGGGATGCGGCTTAAGAGACGACTGCAAACACTGTGCCTGCTGCTGATCCCCTTTCTGGTGACAGCAGGCTGTCTGTCACCCCCTCCATCCCCCGTCAAACTGGGTACAAACCTCTGGCCCGGTTATGAGCCGCTTTATCTTGCACGCGAACAGGGCTATCTGTCGGGAGATAGCGTCGCGTTGGTTGAGCTCTTGTCGGCCAGTGAGGTCATGCGTGCCTACCGCAACGGTGCCATTGACGCGGCAGCGCTGACACTGGATGAAGTGATCAGTCTACGTGAAGCTGGCCTGAAGCCGGTGATTGTGCAGGTGGCGGACATATCCAACGGGGCTGACGTCATTCTGGCGCGTCCAGGTTTTAAGCAGATACAAGATCTGAGTGGCAAGCGTGTCGGGGTAGAGGCGACGGCACTGGGTGCCTACATGCTGTCACGTGCGCTTGCATTGCATGGGATGAGCGCCACGGATGTAGAGATTGTTCATCTTGAAGTTAACGAACACCATGAAGCTTGGCTCAAAGGCCAGGTGGATGCGGTGGTGACGTTTGAACCCGTTCGTCAACAGTTGTTGGCGCAGGGGGCGGTCATACTGTTTGACTCTTCAATGATTCCAGGAGAAGTGGTGGATTTGCTGGTAGTGCGTGAGTCACTGCTGAAATCCCACCGCAGGCAGATCCATCATCTTATAGATGCCTGGCATCGGGCGCTGGAATATCTGCACCAGTCGCCAGAGGCGGCGGCCGAGGTGATGACGGCCCGTATTGGCGGTTCGGCCGCTGAAGTACTCAGAAGCCTGCAACAACTGGAACAGCCGGGCCCGAAACGCTCCTCAGTCCTGATGAGCGGCAAGCCTTCTGAGCTGCAAAAGCAGGCAGAAGCGCTGGCAAGGCTGATGCTTGAGCAGGGACTGATGCAACAGTTGCCTGACCTGTCAGGGCTGGTCTACGCGGATTATCCGAGCTATGAAACTGATCACTGAGTTGCCGCTGCGGCGTATCATTCCGGTTACCATCGTGCTGTTTGCACTTCTGATGCTGGTACTGGCCTTCGGTCTGATCAAACCCTATCTGGGCCAGCTTCTGCATCAGAACATGGAAGACGGCCTGCGTTATACGCTGAATAGGCTGCAGGGGACGACCGAATACATGCTCGGTAGAGGTGATCTGGAAGGTGTCAAACGTGAAGTGGCCGCCAGCAGCGCCCATCGTGAAGTCAAATACCTGCTGGTGACCGACCCTCAGGGCCAAGTAATTGCATCCAGTCGTATTGCTCAGGTGGGAAACCCCCTGAGCAGCCTCCACCTGCATTTTGATCCGGAGCTGATTGCTCAGGCGATCAGCTCTCGACAGCCTGTATATCAACACCAGAGTGTGGGGGAAAATACCCTCTATGGCTTGATGCCCTATATCTACTTTGATGAGCAATCTTCCCTGCAGGACAACTGGGGCCTGGTGCTGGTTGAGCTGGATCTTGAGCGTTCCATGGCGCCCCTGTTGCATCGGCTGGATCGTCTGTTCGTGTGGGTGGCACTGGCAGTCGTGCTGTTGGCGGGACTTGCCTGGGTGCTGATTGAACGGGCGGTGAGTCGGCGTTTGTTGCTGATTACCAATACGGCGGCTGCGTTGGCCGCTGACGAGCTGGGGCAGCGTACGGGCCTCAAGGGGCGTGATGAGTTGAGCCTGATCGGGCAGGCCATCGACAAAATGGCGGCACGGCTTGAGCAAAGCCGGGGGCAACTGCTGCAGGCCAATCGGCAGATGGAAAATATCCTGCGCTTTATTCCCTCCATGGTGTACATCAAGGACCCCAAGGGGTTCTATCGCATGGTCAACGAGCGATTTATCGAGACCCTGGGCAAGCCTGATGAAACCGGCACTACCGTGTTCGATCTGGTTCCCGAGCCCTGGGCCGGCGAAATTGCAAAGCGTGATCGCGAGGTGGTGCAAACAGGCAAGGCGATGCAGTTCCAGGCGAGTTTCCCGGTAAACGGTGAGATGCACAACTGGTTCATGGTCAAGTTTCCGCTGGTGGCCGAGGACGGTGTCCCCTACGCCCTGTGCACCGTTGCCACCGATGTGACGGAGCAGGAGAGGAACGAGAATCTGGCGCGTATCGCCCAGCGCATCTTCGAACACACGGCCGAAGGCATCATGATCACCGATGCCGACAATCGCATAGTGGACGTAAACCAGTCGCTGCTGGAGATGACCGGCTATAAGCGTGATGAGTTGCTGGGGCAGTGCCCTTCAATTCAGAAATCGGAACATCAGGACGCGGCGTTCTACGTCCGCATGTGGCAGGACATCCAGCGCAATGGCAAGTGGAACGGTGAATTGTGGAACCGGCGTGCCGACAAAACGGTCTATCCGGTGCGTCTGTCGATCAGTACCATCCTCAACCGCAAGGGAGAGCTGGATGGCTATTTTGGCATTTTCCAAGATATTACCGAAGAGAAAAACGCTGAGCGCAATCTGCACCAGCTCGCCTATCACGATACCCTGACCGGTCTGTACAACCGCACCGAATTCATGCGCCGAGTGACAGAGGCGCTGCGCCGGGGCAAGCGCTACGGTGAAACCTTTGGTCTTTTGTTTATTGATCTGGACCTGTTCAAGGAAGTCAACGATACCCATGGTCATGCCGTGGGCGACCAGCTGTTGTGTCAGGTGGCCGAGCGGCTCAAGGGCTGTCTGCGTGAGTCGGACAGTGCCTTCCGTCTGGGAGGGGACGAGTTCACCGTACTGCTGCCGCAGCCGGAAGGGGATGACAGCCTGGCCGCGGTCGCCGACAAGCTGATTGAGCAGCTGAAAACCCCGTTCAGAGTCGAAAGGCATGATGTGCGCATCGGCTCCAGTATCGGCATCGTCAGTTATCCGCGTGATGGCGAGGATCAGGACACTCTGGTCGGCCATGCCGATGCCGCCATGTATTTTGCCAAAGAGCAGGGGCGAGGGCGCTACGCGTTCTTCGATCCGCAAATCAATGCTCGTAACCAGCGCAATATGCGCATCAAAACTGGGTTGAACGAAGCGCTTGAGCGTGACGAGCTGTATCTGGTCTATCAGCCCAAGGTACTGCCTGGCGGCGCAGTCTGCGGCTACGAGGCATTGATGCGCTGGCACAGCCATGAGTTGGGGCTGGTATCGCCGGCCGAGTTCATTCCCATTGCGAAGCCAGCCAGGCGCTGGAGTCGATGACGGTCTGGCTGTTGCATCAGGTGGGGCGAGACCTGCAACAAACGCCGCTGAACGGCCTTCAGGTCGCTATCAACCTGTCGCCACGCCAGTTCCAGAGTGGCAGCTGGGTGGATGCACTGCGTGAGGTTTTGGAAGAGTACCACCTTGGGCCAGAGCAGTTCTGTATCGAAGTAACGGAGAGCGCACTGGTGGAAAGCTTCAACACCACTGTGGCGCAGCTCTCCGAGGTGCAGGCACTCGGTGTTGAAGTGGCGATTGATGACTTTGGTACCGGTTACTCATCACTGGAGTACCTCAAGCGCTTGCCGATTGACTACCTCAAGATTGATCGCTCTTTCGTACGTGATATTGGTACCGATGCTGATGACAGGATTATTGTGCAAACCATCATCCTGCTGGCCCACTCGTTGGGGTTGAAGGTGGTGGCCGAAGGAGTTGAAACAGCCGAACAGGTGGAATTCCTTGGGCAGCAGGCCTGCGATGAACTGCAGGGCTATCTGTTTGCTCCACCGCGAAGGCTTGAAGATCTGGGCGATACAGCCGTAAAAAGGCAGTGAATTCGGTAACTTGCAAAATAATTTGGCCTTCGCGCTTGACACTTCGGCGCAGGACTGTAAAATCTGCGCCCATCCTTTGGAGGGATGGCTGAGTGGTCGAAAGCACCGGTCTTGAAAACCGACGGGTCGAGAGGCCCCCAGGGTTCGAATCCCTGTCCCTCCGCCATTAAGGATGATGATTTGGACAGTTCCTCGATAGCTCAGTTGGTAGAGCAGTAGACTGTTAATCTATTGGTCGCTGGTTCGAGTCCAGCTCGAGGAGCCAAATCATTATGACCTTGCCTGTCTGGCATGGTCACTGCAAAGAGCGGGTCGTTAGCTCAGTTGGTAGAGCAGTTGGCTTTTAACCAATTGGTCATAGGTTCAAGTCCTATACGACCCACCACTCTTCGCTGCCGGAGGGTCGTTAGCTCAGTTGGTAGAGCAGTTGGCTTTTAACCAATTGGTCATAGGTTCAAGTCCTATACGACCCACCATTTCCGGATTCCTTTCTGATCCAAGCCATCGTTTTTCCTGCCAAAGCCGTTATCATGTTCAGAGCGTGATTGGCATATGCCTTTGCATGTCTAATTTTGTTGTGCTGTTCACATCATAGTGGCTGTTTTATCCGCTAACGGCTCCATAACCACAGGTTGCCTGGTGTGAATAAGAGGCTGTGGCATCAATAATGGATTTTATGAAGCCCTTTCAACTTCATTTTGCTGTGCTCATAACAATGGCTCTGTGCCTGTTGACGATCCAGGTCAGGGCGGAGCCTGAGCACTCTCCGGTCAGCATCGGCATTGTTGCTGACAATGCACCCTATTCAAGCCTTGGGCCCGGCGGCCTGCGTGGTTTCTCCATTGATATCCTCGAAGAATTGAGTCGCACCCGTGGTGTTGAGTTTGAGTATCGCGTCGGGAGTTGGTCGGAAATCTATGGCGCTTTTTTGCGTGGTGAGCTGGATGCGGTAGATGAGATTTCATGGCGCGAAGACCGAGCTGACAAAATGTTGTTCACTCGGCCTTACCATCTGCGCCATACCGTTATCATGCATGATGAAAATCGACCGCTGCCCACCATCGAGGCGCTGTCCGACCTGAAGGGATATCGGATTGGCACTCTGACTGATATTTATTACGCAGGCATCTTGAAAGAGTCCGGTCTTGAGGTTGTGGAATATGGCTTGCAGCCGGATCTGGTACGTGCATTGGCCTTTGGCTGGGTTGATGCGATTATCGGCCCGGAAGTGACATTGCGCTACATGGCTCGCCAGCAGGGGTTTGTGAATATCGAGCCCTTGGCTGCAGCACCCTTGGGTGGGCAGGAAACGGAAGATTTCAGAATTGCCGTTCACCTGGATCAGCCCCAGCTGTACCAGAGGCTTGATGAAGGACTGGCGGCCATCGACCCGCACTGGATTGAAGCCTTGCGCGAACGCTGGCAGGAGTTCGGCGGCAAGGCTTTGGATAACAAGGCCTTGAAGCTTACGCCGGCCCAGCAGCTGACAGTGCGTCAACAGGCCCCTCTGAGAGTGGGGCTTATGAGCGATTACGCGCCACTGAGTTTTGAGGATGGTGGGCGCGTACAGGGACTCTCGGTGGACATCCTGACACGCGTGATGGATTTGACCGGCTTGCAGGCAACACCTGTGGTTGATCAATGGAGCGTCTTGATTGAATTGTTTCAACAAGGTGAAATAGATGTCATCGCGAATATCTCCGATCTGAAAGAACGCAGAAGCTTCACGCGTTTCACACAACCTTACCACCACGTGCCTATCGTGGTTTTTACCCGCAAGCCTGGCTTCCGCCTGAACTCGCCCGATGATTTCCGTGGTCAGAAAGTCGCCATCAGTACCGGCATCTTCTACGAACGCAAGGTACGTGATCTGGCGTCTGAAGGGGTCATTAGCTTTGACAATCAGGCCTCCATGTTCCGGGCTTTGGCCTCCGGCACGGTGGATCTGGTACTGGCTGCCCTTCCAAACGGCAATCATTGGGTACGTGAATTGGGCCTTACAGATGTCCGCATCGCCGGTGAGCTGAGCCTGCCCGATGTGAGTGGCGAGGATCTGCGCTTCGGCTTGCGTCCCGAGCTTGAGCCACTGGTTCCGATCATCGATGCGGCCCTTGCCGCCATTACGCCAACGGAAATGCGAACTATCGAGAACCGCTGGTTGGGTGCACAGCTTGAGACCAACTCGGCGTTTACGGGGCTAAGTGCTGCAGAACAGGATTTTCTTGAAACACGCAGCAACGGTCTCAGCTACTGCATTCATCCTGACTGGATGCCGCTTGAGGGGCTGGATAGCAAAGGTCAGCACCAGGGGCTTTCAGCCACACTGTTGGATATCTTTAGCCACCGCTCAGGGGTGACCTTTAATTTGCGTCCGACCCGGAGTTGGAGGGATTCCCTCGCGGCGTTGAAGCAGGGGCAATGTGATCTGGTGCCGCTTATTGGACGATCAGAGGGGCAGTCTGAAGGGCTTGCCCTCACTTCTGCATTTTACACATTGCCAAGCATTGTACTTGGTCGCATTGAGGCCCCCTTTATCGGCAGTCTGAGTGATATTGACCAGCACCCGATCGCAATTGTGCGCGATTCACCATTGTTGTCAGAGTTGCGTCGAAGCTACCCGGGTCTGAACCTGATAGAAGTAGACAATGAAACGGAAGGGGTGCAAGGGCTGCAGCGTGGGGAGTGGTATGGTTACATCAGCACCTTGGCAACGGCCAGTCAGAAGCTGCAGGACCTTGGGCTGGCTGATATTCGTGTTATTGGCCGTGTCCCCATGGATCTTGAGCTAGCCCTGGCGACCTCGGCGGCTGATCAACATCTGGGTACGCTGATGCAAAAGCTGGTATCAAGCCTGAGCAGTGAAGACCTGCATCGAATGGACAGTGAGTGGCGTACCGTCAGGCTCCAGCAGAGGGTGGACTACTCCCTGTTGTGGCAGATTCTGTCGGTAACAGCCATTGTTCTGTTTATGCTGTTTTACTGGAATCGCAAGCTGGGTGCCCTCAACCGGGAGTTGGCAGCTGCCAACGAACGACTTGCTGTTACAAGTACAACGGATGAGCTGACCGGCCTCGGAAATCGAACCAGTTTTGAGCAACACTATGAAGCCTGTTACCAGGTATGTCAGCGCAATGGCTTGTCGTTTATGGTGGCCATGGTGGATGCCGATCACTTCAAACAGGTCAATGACCGGTTTGGACATGCTGTGGGAGATGAGTGCCTGCGTGCAATTAGCCGTACCATGCGTGAACACTTCCGGCGCGAAACCGATTATCTGATTCGCTTTGGCGGGGAAGAGTTCGTTATTTTTGCAGTGGCCAATTCGCCTGCTGATGCCGCTGAGCGGCTGGAAACACTCAGGCGCGGAATTGAGCAACTGCGAGTGCCAACCTCTGATGGTCAGGAAGTTCGTGTGAGTGTCAGCATCGGTTATTGCCGACTGGTGCCCGAAATAGGGCAGCGCTCTGAACAGTGGCTGCGCATGGCAGACCGAGCGGTTTACGAAGCCAAGCGCAAGGGACGCAATTGTGTTGTTGATGCGGGAAAGGATGTTGTCTAGAGCGGGCGCGGTGCGGGTCTTGGGCTTTGGTCAAACCGGGCTTGCGTGACTAAGCTTCGATTCAAACAACCTTTCACGAAAGCCCCCTCCCGTGCAATCAGGAGGGGGCTGAGGTGTTTAATTGCTGGTGGCAGTACCCTGCATTTTTTGTTTAAGCTCCAATGCCAGGTGACGCAAATGTTCTAATGCTTCTGCCGCGTCCGGATGATCACGCTCGACCTTTTTGCTCCAAGCCTGGTCCATACCTGATGTCGCTTGCTGAATCTCCTTCATTAGTGGATCGTTGGCATCGACAAAATGTATATTCACACCTTCTTTCTTTGCCATTTCAATACCTTCTCGGTCAGACTGATCCCAGGCCTTACCGGCCATGGCTGACAGGCGTGCCCCGGATACTGACATGATTGCTTCACGATCTTCAGGGCTCAGGCTATCCATGAAATCTTCATTGGCAATGATTGCAAAGCTGCCCAGATAAAGTCCTCCGGGCAGCAGTGTCAGGTGGGACGATACTTCGGCCAAGCGAAAATCACGTTGACTGGCTGCCGGCATGAATACACCGTCCACGATGCCCTGTTGCATCATCTCGTACACCTTGGGGCCAGGTGCCGCAACTGGCGTGATCCCCAGACGCTTGCCCAACTCCTGTTGAACACCACCGCCAAGACGGATTTTGGCACCTTTGAGATCACTCATGGAGTTGATCGGCTTGCGGCTGTGGATCTGGCCCGGGCCATGAGTAAACAGTCCCATCAGGACAAGCCCCTGGTGTTCAGGTGAGTCTGAAAAATAGCGGTTATAGGTCTCCCAATAGGCTTGTGACGCCAGTTCAGCGTTGACACCCAGGCCGGGCAGCTCAACCATTTCTGATAGTTGGAATCGACCGGGAACATAGCCGTGAAAACTCCATGCGGCGTCCGCCACACCATCTTCCACCATTGAAAAATAGGTACTTTGATCTCCCAGATTATACTCTAGCTTTACTTTGACCCGGCCTTCCGTTGCCTCCTCCACCCAACTCGCCCATGTCGGCAGAACTACACTGTTCTGAACATGGCCAGGAGGACCCGCGGTTGCAAAGTGAAGTGTGACCGGTTCTGCCATGACCGGCAGGCAGATGGAACAGGCAAGCAGTGCAATCTTGGTGCGTTTGAATGTCAGCATAGGTGCATCCTTTTTATTGTTATCTCGTGATGAAATTGCTGGAATCAGGCGATACATTGGCTCAATGGAATGTTGATATCCTCCGCTTTTGGGATGTCGATTTGGGTTTCCGTCATGATCATTTTCTTGGCTTGCAAAAAGTCCGCCGGTCGATTGATTGCATCGCATGCAACCAGTCGGCCCTGTTTGAGATAAAGCCAGCTGCGCGCCTGAGTATCTTGACCACGCGCGATCAGCTGGTCGTAATCCGGATTCAGACCTGCAATTTGCAGGCGTGCTTCGTACTGCGTTGACCAGAACCAGGGAACAGCTGGCTCGGGTATTGGTTGCCCGGTCAGCTGTGCCAGGATGGTCTGAGCGTGGGCGCTGGTGTTTTGAACCGACTCCAACCGCAGGTTACGGTTGTAAAGGGGGCTGAACTGAACAGCACAGTCACCGCCAGCAAGGATGGCGGGGTCAGAGGTGCGACAGCATTGATCGATCACAATGCCGTTGTCACATTCAAGGCCTGCCTGCTGTGCAAGTGAAACCTCCGGGACTACCCCGATCCCCACCACAACCTGATCCGCGGCCAACACTTCCCCATTTGTCAGACGTACCGCCTCAATCGCTTGCTGGCCCATAAAGTTCTCCACACCGACACCCGTGCGGATATCAACGCCATGATTCTGATGCAGCTGCATGAAACAGTCGGACACCTCAGGAGCTACCACGCGTCCAAGAATCCGTTCGCCGGCTTCCAGAACCGTCACGTCCATGCTGCTTTGACGTGCAGCAGCTGCTATCTCCAGTCCGATAAAACCGCCACCGATCACGGCTAGACGTTTGCCGGGCTGCAGTGCGCCGCGCAACTGTCTGGCGTCAGACAGGGTCTTGAGGTAATGAATACCTGTCAGCTCATGACCGGGGATATCCAGCCGACGCGGCGTTGTCCCTGTAGCCAGAACCAGTTGGTCGTACGGTATGAGGTGGCCGTTGGCCACCACGGTTTTCTGCTGTCGATCAATTTCACTGACTCGGGTATTGAGTTGACAGGTGAAGCGCGGGTCGTCCCAGACGTGTTGTGCAACCAGTGCCAGTCCCTCCTCTGTCAGTTCACCCTTGAGGTACTCCTTGGACAGGACCGGGCGGTTGCAGGGCAGCGAGTCTTCTGCGCTGAGCAGTGTCACTCGACCGTCAAAACCCTGCCTGTACAGCCCCGTAATCAAGGCGGCAGCCAGATGCCCACCGCCCACAATAACCAGATGTTGCATACCGACTCTCCCGAAAGTTAAGGCTCAACATTCAGCCGGCACAATGCGCAGGCTAAGACCATCCATCTCTTGGCTCAGGCGCAGTTGGCAGCTCAGGCGTGAGCCTGATGTACGCTCATCCAGTGCGTCCAGCAGTGCCTCTTCTTCCGGTTGGGCTGTACCCAGCAAGGGTTGCCAGTCGCTCTCCAGTACGATGTGACAGGTGCCGCAGGCACAGCAGCCGCCACAGATGCCTTCAACGCCTGAGGATTGATCCCGCAGCAGTTCCATCAGGCTGCTGCCGGGATCGGCCTGCAACCGCTGCTGATGGCCGTTGGCATCGGTCACATGGATTTGGATGCTCATGTTTACACCTCTACTGCTGTATTGATGGCAGGCTGTGACTGAACTGCCCCTGGTGCGGAGTGCTGACTGCGTTCAGCCTCGGCACGGCGCTTGAGGTAACGACGCATGGCTACGCTGGCAATATCGGACTTTACTGAAATTTCAAAGAACTCATCTTCAGGTGACATATTGCTGAGCAGCTCTTCCATCGCTTCCAGTCCCACAATGTCTTCATGGAAGGCAGCCATTAGTTGTTGGTGCATGAAGTCGGTGATGCTGTCGTCCTCGGGGGCAAAATTGCGCCCATGAACAACGAAGTAATGGGTAGAAGTCGCGGTCTCGGGCGTGGGAATATGGGCCGTCTTGATACGGGTATCGGGTCGCTCAGACTCAGGCAGGGCGATGTCATAAAACTGAGCATGCACGATATGCAGTGCCGGTGACACGAAATCTGACGTGGTGATCCGTGCCGCATCCCGTCCTTCAAGGCCGGTGGGCTTGGCCCAAACCGGTGGCAACCGTGTGGGTACCACGTAGCGCTTGAGGATAAAACGATCTTCGCTGATTTCGGTATCAAACTCGGCGGCGGCATAGTCGGGTGTACCGAAGGTATTGGCATGCAGGAAGCTCAGATGGGTCAGATCAAGCAGGTTTTCATGCAGGTACACGTAGCTGGCCTTAAGAGGCATGTAGTCGCAGGAGGTGATCCAACCCTGGTCCAGCATCGGCATGGCGGGAATCTGTTTCGGATCAGCTTGATCAGGCTCACCCATCCAGATCCAGACAACGGGCCCTTGCTCGACAAGTGGATAGCTGCGGATCGATATGCCGGCGCAGTTGCACTGTGATGGCACCTCGACACAGCTGCCGCTGGCATCATAGCGCAGACCATGATATCCACAGACAATGGTGTCACCTTCAAGACTGCTGCGTGATAGAGGGAAGGAGCGATGGCCGCAACGGTTATCCAGCGCCACGGGCTCGCCGTTTTCCTGACGGTACAAAACCAGCTGACGACCCAGAATGGTGCGAGCCTTAAGTTCCCGCCCAATCTCATGACCAAGGGCGGCCACATACCACTCGTTGAAGATGAACGGGGTTTGTCGATTGGCCAGTGTCTTGCCAGCGGCCTGAGCTGCTCGCTGTACTTTGGTAAGAGCCATAAGGCATCCCTCCGAGTTTTTATTCTTGTTTAAACGTGGTTTCAGGCTACTCGGGCGGGGAGGGCCCGGCACTCACAGGATCTTGTGAGCTGTACTCGAAATTGTGGCAACTGCATGTAATACTCGGATCAAGGTGTCCGCCAGAGATACCATGCATAACAAGAACAGGGCCCTGGAGGTCTGACAATGAACCCGACAACCGTACAACACAGCCTGGCTAGCCTTGTGGGTGAGATTGGCCGTCAGGGGTTTGAACACCGCCTGATGCAGTGCATGCATGAACTGACCGGTGCCGACCATTGTGTTCTGATCAGTTATGATGCCAGCCGTACAGCGCCCATAACGCTGTTTTCATCTGGAGCCATCGATCAGCCACTGGCACAGGAATGCCGCCGCCTGTACGACGAGGTCTATTACGAGCGCGACCCGAACCGGGCCTTACTGGATGCCGGTGCACATGAACCCTCAACACAACTTCTCACGCTACGCCCGGAAGAGTTGAGTGACCCGGAGTATCGTCGTACCCTGATTGAGCGCTGTGGCATCCGTGAAAAACTGGCGTTTATAGGCCATGGCCGCGAGCAAGCTTATTGCCTGAACCTGTACCGGCTCAAATCGCGCCAGCGTAAAGGTCTACTGATGGGAGCTCTACAGGACAACACGGCACTGATAGCCGCCACACTGGAGCGTCATATCAGTCTTTCGACGGAGGCCCAGGTCAGATTTGATCTGCCGTGGGTTAGAGCACGGCTGTCGCGCAGCTGCGGTGATCGCTTAACCCAGAGAGAGATGGATGTGGCCTGCAGAATAGTGTTGGGCTATAGCTCGGAAGCCATTGGACTGGATTTGGGTGTGAGCGTAAATACCGTGCTCTCACACCGCAAGAACCTCTATGAAAAGTTGGGTATTGGAACGCAGAATCAACTGTTTGCCATTGTGACCGAAGGGCGCTGTGCTTGGGTATGAGCTTGATTTGATGCGAGGTTACCAATCTGATCAAGCATCGCGGTGATCATCCAGAATTAATCGCGCTCGAGTAAAGTCAAAGTCATGCAGAGCACTGCGTAAACGGATGGCATCAGTCCCCAAGTAATTTTCCAGCGCAGCCGCATGGCGCCGGGCCAGTTCCAGGCAGCTGAAATCCTCAAGCAGCAGTCGTTGCTGCAGATCTGCCATCAGTAGCTCAATGCTGGTGCCGGCACCGGGCAGAGGACGCCGACGCGGGGGGAGGACCTCGGCAATGCTGGCCTGATGGCCACTGTCGTCACGGACTGATAGGTTTTTTTGCCCGGACCAATGTTCAGTGCAGGAATGTTCGGCTGTTTGGGCGGGCCTGAGCTGTACTGTAAACCAGAAAGCCGCACCCGGTGATTGTGGTGTGATTATACCGGCATCACCGTTCATCAGCTGAGCAAGCAGCCGTGCAATGCGCAGGCCAATACCCTTTTTTTGATTTTCGCTGCTGCCGGCCTCGAGTGTTTTCTCACTGTTGCGAAACAGTGCCATGCCCAGCCCCGGTGGCAGTCCGCTGCCGGTATCCTCAAGAATAAAATGTAGACGAATACTTTTGCGGTTACGTGCGGCCATTCTCACCTGCAGACGGATCTCACCCTGCTGGGTGAATTTGATGGCATTGTCGATGAAACAGTTAATCAACTGCTTTAGGCGCGAGGCGTCGCCGTTAAGTGTGGCCGGGATTCGCTCATCTGTGGTGAGCGTGAACTCCACGGCACGCTTGCCCAGACGTGTGATCACGTCTTGAGTCACGTCGTCAAGCAGGGATTTGAGCTGGAAGTTGGCGGGGACCAGTTCCAGTGTACCCTGTTCCAGCCGTGACAGATCGAGCAGGTTGTTGACGCTGTGCATCAGCTGTCGGCTGGTGCTCTGGATGTTGACCAGATACTGGCGTTGCTGTTCGGAGTCAGCCTGAGCAAGCGCCAGGTGAGTCAGCCCCAGTATGGCATTGATGGGCGTGCGCAACTGGTGGCTGACACCGGAGAGAAACTCACTCTGAACGTGTGTCAGGTCGATCGAATTGCTTGCTGCTGTGTTGGCTTCAGGTTTTTGCATGTTGATCACCCTGAACAATTTTCTGGCATCCCACCTTCACCGCATCCTGTATTTTGCTGATCAGAGTCGCCTTGTTGTAGGGCTTGACGATATAGTCTGACGCCCCTTTGCTGATGCACTCCAGTACGGTTTCACGCTGGTTCTGACCGCTTATAATGATGATCGGGACCGCTGCTGTCACTGGATCGGTCTTGATCTGTCGCGTGGCTTCGATGCCGTCCATGCCCGGCATCAGAATATCCATCAGGATCAGATCCGGGCGCTTGTGCTGAATTTGATCCAGTGCCGCTTCGCCACTAGTGGCAAAACTGAGACTGTAGTGCTCGCTGGTAAGAATGCTGCTGAGCACCTGACGCTGGAAGTCATCATCATCCACCACCAGTACATGGCCGTTATGGATGCGGCGGTTAACAAAGATGGTGCTGGCCTCATCCTCCATCCGGTTCAGCGAGTCGATGAACGTACGCGACAGCTGCTTGATTTCACGGAAGCTGCTGACCGAGTGCTCGATACCACCGCGTACGCTTGAAAAGGCCTGTTGTGAAGGCAGGCCGGCTGTACCCGTGGCCGCTTGATCCAGTACTCGATTGACCAGATGATCGTAGTGGTTAAGGGTTTCCGACAGCAGGTGAATCAAGCTGGACAGCTGGGTGTCCACTTGTTGGCTGTAGCCTTGTCCCTGCTTGCTGTGCTGCTCAAACACCTGCTGCAGTTTTCCGATATTTTGCTGCTGGCGTACCAGCACTCGGTCGTTTTCCTGCGCATTAAAGTTGTGACGCAGATCGGTCATCGACTGGTGTACCGACATGGCCAGCCGAAACGGGTCATAGGTCAGGGGCCAGAACACAATATAGTCGGTGAACCGGTCGCTGTTGCACAGATCATAGGCGTGTTTGACCTCACGCTTGTTGCACAGGGCAATGACGCGGTGTGGCTTTTGGGCCGGATTCTGGTCCTTGTCCTTTGGGTACAGCCGGTCATACACCTGCTCACACTTGTCCAGCTGGTCATAGCCCAGAATGATTACATCCGGGTTATGCTGGCGGTAGGCGTGCAAAACGCCTTCCATATCCTCGGGGATGATCAGCCGGTCAAATTCCGCCAGTTGGGTCTGTACAATCTCGCTGGTGCTCTTGTTATCAGATGCCACCAAAATGACGGGATTATTGTGTGTGGTCATGCTCTGGCTCCTCAACAGGTGGCATGGCGCCAACGCCGCCATCGAACTCATGCACCTCACACGATTGGTGGCTCATCAGGTGACGGATAAACGGGTCGTCATCAATAATAAAAACTCGCATTGTTGATTCCTGCAGGCCGATTAGAGATGATCCAGCGTATTGGCAACAGCAGCATCAGTTTCAGAGTACAGTTCCTCAAAACACTGCATCAGAGTGCTTATCTCGTCGTGATCATGGGCACGGCAAGCCATCTCCATATCTGCGCATAAATCGCCCAGCGGCAGTGCACCGATGGAGCGTGACGACGATTTGAAGCGGTGTGCCACTGAACTCATGGTGCCGGTATCCTGGGCTTCAAAGGCTTGACGCAATTCTTCGATCAGGGGAGCTGACGAACTTCGCCAGATAGTCAGGAACTCTCGTAACAGCGCGGGATCGGAACCGACCAGTTCGCGCAGAATATCCAGATTCAGGGTGTCCACTGCATTGTTGTTGACTGCTGCCGTGTCAGGTGCATCTGTCTTGGGATCAGAGGGAGCACTTCGCAGCCATTGCTCCAGGGTTTGTTTCAGGTGCTCCAACTTGACCGGCTTGACCAGGTAGGCGTCCATACCCTGATCCAGTGCCCGATTGGATTCTCCGCGCAGAGCGTTGGCGGTCAGGGCAATGATCGGCATGTGCCGATCGGCGGGTTCCTGCGTGCGGATGGCTGCAGCCAGACTGTAGCCATCCATTCGTGGCATGTGCAGGTCGGTCAGCAGCAAGGCATAGCGGCCCTTTTGCCACAGTTCCAGCGCTTTGATGCCATCATCGGCCACCTCGGCGGTATAACCCAGCAACGCGAGCTGCTGCAGAATCACCAGCTGGTTTACGCGGTCATCCTCTGCCACCAGAATCAGTGTGCCTTCTGCACGGGCATCGCCAATAGAGAGGGCTTCAGAGCCGTCGGGCAGATTATCCGCTGTGCTTGGCATGGCACTTGGTGAGGCCTTGCCGGCGGCAACCGCTACGGCGTTGATAAACTCCGCCCGGCTCAGGGCATCCATATCCAGACTCACCGTGGTGGGGGTGGTGATGCGTCCGCGTCGGCGCAGGCCGTGGGCCAGTTGCAGATAGTGGACCCGTTTCGGCAACGGTTCGGATTCACCGGGGCTCTGGTCACTGATCAGGATGCAGGGCTGACCTGTCTGCTCAATCCGTGTCGGCGCATCACTGGTCTGTTGCAGAAGTACAACATCGGCTCCGGAGTACTCCAGGTAGCGGCATAAGTCGTCGTTGTTGTAATCACGGCTTTCAACCAGCAGGCAGCGTACCCCCTCTAGCCCGGGCAACGGGGCCTCATCTTCCGGCGGTGCCGCCGGGTGCATTGACAGACCGAGAATAAATACCGTACCCACATCGGGTTCACTGATCAGTCGAATGCCGCCGCCCATCAGGTCCACAAGGTGTTTACAGATCACCAGTCCAAGGCCAGTTCCGCCAAAACGGCGCGTGGTCGAGCTTTCTGCCTGGGTAAAGGGCGCAAACAGCAGTTTTTGCTGCTCGGCACTGATACCGATGCCGTTGTCCGCCACGCGAACCTTGAGCTGCAGCGGATCTTCGCCGCTGAAGCCAACGCGCACGGATACTCGCCCCTTGATACCGTCACGGCCGGAGCAGAACTTGATGCCATTGCCGATCAGGTTGTACAGCAGCTGGCGCAGCCGGACCGGGTCCGACAGGACCCAGCCGGGCAGCTCGGGGTCAATGAACAGAGACAAGTCTACATTGCGCTGGTGCGCCACCGGGACCAGTGAGGTGCACAGGCTTTCGATCAACTCCACTAGATTGAAGGGCTGAGACTCCAGCTCCAGTCGCCCCGCCTCGATCTTGGAAAAGTCCAGAATATCGTCGATCAGGGTCAGTAGGCTGTTGGCTGAGTTGCGGACAGTTCCCAGCAGACGGGCCTGATGCTCGTCGAGCTGACTGTTTTCAAGCACTTCAATCAATCCGACCACGCCATTCATAGGGGTGCGAATTTCATGGCTCATGGTGGCCAGGAAGGTGGACTTGGCGTTGTTGGCGTGCTCTGCCTCATCTCGAGCCAGGGTCAGTGCATCAATCATGGCCTTCTGTCCACTCACATCGTGCAAGGTACCGGCAAACATGGTCTGACCGTTGATCTGATATTCGCTAACTGCCAGTTCCAGTGGTATCAGGTGACCATCCTTGTGCTGGCCAACCACTTCACGGCTGGTGCCGATGAAATGAGGCTCCCGTGTTTCCATGTAACGGGCCAGGTAACCATCATGGCGGCTGCGGTCCGGGTCTGGCATCAACGTGGAAACGTTTTGACCGATTAGCTCATCCGGTCGGTAACCGAATATGGACTCTACTGCCGGGTTGGCACTGTTGATCAACCCTTTGTTGTCGATGGTAATCACGCACTCCATCAGATTGTTGAGCAGAGTGTTCAGCTCGGTTTCCTTGGCCTGAATGGCGTGGTTCTTGAACTGAATTTCCTTCACCTGTTGATTGAGCAATTTGTTCATCTGCTCAAGCTGTTCGGTCGATTCATGACGTTCAGTGGTGTCATGTGCCGAGGCAAAGATTAGCCCGTTGGGCTGGGGCAAGGCGCGCCACTCGATCCAGCGATAGGTGCCGTCACGGCAGCGGTAGCGGTTCTCGAAGTGGAGTGCCAGCTTGCCCGCTTCAAGCCCGCTGATCTCTTGTCGTGTCACTTCCAGGTCATCAGGGTGAACCAGATTGATGAACGGCTGGCTCAACAATTCATCCTCGCTCCAGCCCAACGTTTCCTTGAAGGCAGGATTGATGCGGCGGAAATAGCCTCTGGTATCGGCGATACAGAGTAGATCCAGTGAAACAGTAAAGAAGCGCTCAAAGTCCTCTTCTGCTTTCAGGCGGGCACTGATGTCCTGCAGCATGCAGAGTACGGCAGAATGGCCGTCAAATTCGCAGCTGACAGCAGTGAGTTCAGCAATGAAGGGGCGCCCGTGGAGGGTGCGGCAGTTGACTCGGTCGAGGCGAAGCGGCTCGAAGCTGGCCTCCGCCTGCTGCAAGACAAGTCGTGCCTGCAGTTGATCACCGCTCTCAATCAGCTGCATGGCTGGAGTGTCCAACAGCGCCTGGCGAGAGTCTGCATCCATCAGCGCGATGGCAGCGTTGTTTACATGGATCGGCTTGCCATGGTGAATGATCAATTTGGCAAACGGTGAGGTTTCAAACAGCTGGCGGTAGCGTGTCTCACTGGATCTCAGCTCAGTTTCAGCCTCGAGGCGTCGGTTCAGCTCGCGATTCAAGTCACGGGTACGACGCCGGACAGTGAGCTGTGTGGCCAGATCACGTTCGGCCATGCTGAGCGTTGTGTAGGCAGCCAAAAGCGCGCTCAGGATGGAAAACAGGAAATAGAGACGCTCAACTCCACTGGCACCGGCGGTGTACAGAGGTGTGAGCAGGGCAAAGTCCAGTTGCCAGTTGCGCCCGCCCGTTTGCAGCAGGTTGGTACGAAAGATGCTGCTTTTTGGAGGCATTCGATCAATCAGAGCCTGCGGACGTTCAGGGTCGGTAACATCACTGATGCGTACGGCCAGGTTGCGATTTCCGGCCTGCCGCAGCAAAGGAGCAAACAGCTGGTTGATATCAAACACGCCTACAACAACACCAAGGTGCCGGGAAGGGCGGTTATGTTCAGCCGATGTAATGACCGGTTGGAATGCGAGGAGGGCGTTGACCCCCGTTCTGATCAGTGGCGACGCACGGGAAAGCTGAAGCTGTCCGGTTTCCAGAGCTTTAGCAATTACGTGGCGTCGCTGGGGATCCCAGCCGTGGTCAAGTCCCAGTATGTCTTTGCCCAGTGCAGGAGGAGTGCTGTAGAACACCGGGAAATACTGGCTGCGTGCCAGTGCTTCGATATACGTGACTTGCGGGTTGAGGTCGCCGACGGGCTCCATAAATGGCCGTCCCAGCTGCTGTTCGAAACGTTCGCGTGCTGCAGCCGATACTCGCGGAGCCCAGTCAATACTGATCAGGGCAGGGTCCTGATTAAGCCATGCGGCAAACTGACTGAACTCTTTTTCAGTCAGTTCAGGCCGAGCCTGGATCAGTTGTGCCATAGCCTCGAGATTATCGAGATCGTTGTTGATCGATACAAAATAAAGCTGACTGAACCGATCCAGGCTGGCGTTGATGTTGGACTCGGCTTCGCGCGTTTGGAAATGAGACAACAGGAGGTAACCACCCCCGAGCAGAACCGCCATGCCAAGAAGTGGTAAGGCGGTTCTGAATCTGCCAATGCGATGACTGGCTTCGTGTGCACGCGTGCGCCCAAGTACCAGTAGTGTAAGTGGTGCAAACAGCAAAACACCAAGGGTATCGCCACTCCACCAGATCAACCATTCGCTCAGAGCTGTGTCCAGACTGAGTTGTTCGGTGGCCAACCTTGTCATGACCCCAAGGCTGGGTGCGGTAAGGCATGCCAGGGGGCCTGCCAGCAACAGAAACCTGAGGATGTCAGCGTCACGTACCAGTGTGCTGCTGCGTCTGAGCAGTGTGCGTGTTAGACGATAACCGAAATAGGCCTGCAAGGTGGCCGCAAACGCATTGGGAATCGCTGAAAGCAGAGAGTTCAAACTGAGTTCAAGATAAAGATCAGTCAACAGTGCGGCGATGAAAATCGGGAAGATGGCGCCATGGCGGTAGACCAGCAACATGCCCACACCCACACCCGCTGCTGGCCAGACTGACATGGCATATTCGGTTGTGAACCCCAGCTGCAGGGTCAGGACGCTGACCAGGAGGTAGATCAGTGTGAGCCAGAGTGTCCTGAGCAGCATCGATGTGTGAGGCGCAATCGGCATCAGCATTCCAGTGTCCAATATTAATATGTATATATTTTACAACATTTATAGCGGTCCTCAGTATCACTTATGGCATGTCGCTGGAGTACCATTGCACTCACAGTCTGTTTTAGCTGGGTTTACACGCCTGATGTGTGTTTGAAGTGTAGGCGTATTTTGGCTCACTTATACTCAATCGTTACGACCTCCAGCCAGAGTTCATCCTGATCAACCCGCTCGATGGTCACGTCATCGCCCACCTGTTTCTTGAGCAGCTGCCGTGCCAGTGGTGCATCAATGCTGATATAACCTTTGGCCGGGTCGATTTCATCTGCGCCGACAATACGGTAGCGACGCGTGTTGTCATCCTCATCGGCCAACGTGACCCAGGCGCCGAAGAAAATTCGGCTGGTGTCGTCAGGGGCGCGATCCACCACCTTGATGTGTTCCAGCCGCTTCGACAGGTAGCGGACGCGACGGTCGATCTCGCGCAGCTGTTTCTTGCCGTAGATGTATTCAGCGTTTTCGGAACGGTCACCCTGGGCAGCAGCCTCTTTTACGGCCTGCGTAACCTCGGGGCGTTTGACCTTCCACAAGTATTTCAGCTCGTTATTGAGGCGCTCATAGCCCTCCAGCGTGATGTAGGGCGAGCTTTTGGGTTGTGCCGGACGCCAGCGTGCCATGTTTTTTCCCTGATATTGAAGAAAAGGTAAAGGATTACAGTCGCTTGCCGATAATACCAGCTCAGGCGGAGGCATGATGCAGACAGATCCTATCCAGACACGAATTGAGAACTATACGGCCTCACTGCCACAGGCAGTGCAGTCGCCCAATGGTGCCCAGTTTGCGTTTCTGCTCAGTCTGATTGCATCCAACCAGGAAATCTATCGCCCGCAGGCATCGGTTCAGCCCGGCAGCGGCTTCGAGTTGCCTCCGGCAGCGCCGTTGAGCTATCCCGATCTGAATGAGCTGCACACGCCGGAAGTGGTGTCGCGGCTTAATCATTCCATCAATGATCATATTCCCGGCGACTACGCCTATCTGGTGAGCCGGCTGGACACCCAGGCCCGGACACCCCGTGCGCAGGCACTGCGGTCAGACCGTTTTGAGCAGGTCGCCCTGTATGCCGCCAGTGAACTGGCCGGTACCATCGAGACCGCACGCCATACCTTGACCGCAACGGCCTGACAGGCCAAGCGCAATATGTTTTCCTAGTCGGTTTGTGTCTGCAAGGATCATAACCCATGTCGGAAAAATCACAGTCGCGGGCCATGCTGCTTGGACTCAGTGCCGTTTTGCTCTGGTCCACGGTGGCGACGGCGTTCAAGCTCTCGTTACAGGTCATGACGCCGTTGCAGCTGCTGGCCTGGTCCGGCCTGTTCTCCACATTGGTACTGGCAGCCTGCGTAAGCTGGCAGAAGCGCTGGCGTGAGTTGCTGCAGCAGTGGCGCAAGCGTCCCGGCCTCTATCTGCTGTTGGGGGCACTGAATCCGGCACTGTACTATCTGGTGCTGTTTAAGGCCTATGATCTATTGCCGGCGCAACAAGCTCAGGCCCTGAATTACACCTGGGCGCTGACCCTGTCACTGCTGGCTGTGCCGCTACTGAAGCAGAAGCTGCAGCGTTTAGATCTGCTGGCCATGACACTGGGATACTTTGGCGCACTGGTGATCGCGACCCGAGGGCAGCTGTTAGCACTTCAGTTTGACAGTACGCTCGGAGTGGCGCTGGCATTGGGCAGCACTCTGATCTGGGCACTGTACTGGATTCTCAATGCGCGGGCCGAGAGTTCTCCTGCGGTCAGCTTGTTGCTCTGCTTTCTCTGCGGAACGCCGCTGGTATGGGGGTTGATGCTGTGGCAAGGCGAAGTGCAGTGGCCCGGCACGCAGGGCATTCTCGGGGCGCTTTGGGTCGGGGTGTTCGAGATGGGGCTGACGTTCATGCTCTGGCTGGGCGCACTGCGTGCCGCGACTCATGTCAGCCGGGTGTCCAACCTGATATTCCTGTCGCCCTTTCTGTCGCTGGTGTTTATCTACTTGCTGTTACACGAGCCTATTGCCCCGGCAACCTTCATTGGCCTGGGGCTGATCGTTACGGCAGTGGTGGTGCAGCAGCGCGCTCGGCGTTCAGAGCCAGCGCCAACGCCGGAACAGGATTAACAGGCCGCCGACCAGCAGGCCCAGCAACAGCAGGAAAATCAGGAAGGCATAATCGTTATCAGCACCTGGAATACCGCCTACGTTGATCCCCAGAAGCCCGGTGAGAAAGCCCAGAGGCAGGAATACCGCTGATATGATCGACAGTACATACATGCGCAGGTTGAGCTGTTCACCTTGCTGGCTGGCCAGCTCTTCCTGTGCCATGGCGGCACGCTCACGAATGATGTCCAGATCCTCTATGTGGCGCAGCAGCTGATCACTGATTTCACGCAGTTCCAGCTTCATTTCAGTGGTAAACCAGCTCAGGCGTTCGCTGAGCATCTGGTTGAAGGCGTCCCGCTGAGGGGCAAAGTAACGCCGCAGGGTAACGGTCTGGCGGCGCAGACTGCGCACGGCCTGGCGCATCTCGCTGCCGGGTTGGGTCAGCAGGTCCAGCTCAAGGTCTGACAGTTGCTCTTCAAGTTCTTCAACCGTCACTCCCATCCGCTCCACCAGCAGTTCGCTGAGGCGAATGACCAACTCGGCGCTGCTGCGAGGGCCTTCCCCCTGCTCGAACAGCGCCAGCAGCTTAGCGACGGACATCAAACGGCGTTTGCGGGTTGATACCACCAGTCGCGCCCCGACGCAGAGGCGAATCGAGACCATATCTTCGGGATCGGCCCCCGGGTTGGTATTCACACCGCGCAGCGCGAGCAGAAGGTGTTCATCCAGAATGGCGGCGCGGGGGCGGGTGTTTTCGGCCAGCAGGGCGTCGATGGCCAGCTCCGGCAGGCCACTGTCCTGTTCCAGCCACTGGCGCGTGGAGTCGAGGGTGTAGTCCAGATGCAGCCAGAGAATGCCATCTTCTGGCTGCCAACGTTCCAGCTCCTCGGAGGAAAGAGAACGGGCGCCGCCCCGTCCATCGAGGATCAGTGCGTGCAGTGTTTCGCGGGCGGGTGTCATGGCTGTTTTCCTGTCAGTCGGTGCGCCAGGTAATTTTGTTTATTTCACCCCCTTCGATTTTCCACCATTCGTCCGGGTCGTCACCATCCTGCCATCCAGAAACGATGCAACGAACCTGGGTGTCCAGTGCGGCGGCGACTTCATGGGCACAGTCAACGTCACGTATCCAGGGGGTGGCATCGGAGCGGAACCAGACGCTGATCCAGGCTTTGCCAACCGCCTTTTCATGGATCATGACCGGAATGCGCTGACCGCTGAAAATGGCTGTGAGTGAGTGCGTGCCGCCGACACTGTTGTGTGATTCAACATTGTCGGCCCGATCGCGCAGCCACTGCAGTATCTGTTCCAGGGAACGGTTCTTGATATAGATCTCAATGTCAGGGTGGCGGATCTCGGTGCTGCTCATCGTCGTCGTCCAGAATGTGCCAGATGCGCAGAACGCTCAGGCTTAGGTAACCAATAAGGGCGAGTATGCTGCCAGCGATGGTCAGGATCAAGCCGGCCAGTGCCAGCAATTCTGCCTTGAGCCCGGGTGGGAGGCTGTATTGGGCCATGCTGATGCCACCGACGCCACAAAAGAACAGCCCGGCTCCACTGAGCAGCAGGCGCAGGTTGCCTCGGGAGTTCTGTGCCCGCTGGCGAAGCCAGTCCTTGAGTCGACTCATCGCTTGCGTAACAGGCTCAGTCTGAAATCGGCCTGTTCGGTCAGAGCGGAGCAGGCGGCAATGCGCTCACGGGCGGCGCTGTTCAGGCGCTGGCCGTGTGGTGTCATCGCCAGCAGGTCCTGCACCGCCTCGGCGTTGTCGAGCCTGAACTCGAACGCCAGCCTTTCCAGTGCGACGGGCTCGAACTGTTGCGCCAGTGCCTGCTCAGGGCTGAAGCCCGAACTGTCACGAACTTGTTCATAGATCAAACCGCGCAGGGCACGCAGGTGCTCAGGGCCGGGGTAGACCACCAACATGAGACCACCCGGTTTGAGAACACGAGCGGTGGGTTCCGGCAGCAGGCGGCCGAAGATCAGACTGGCCATGTCGACCGATTCATCGGCCAGCGGGATATCCGCGCCAGTGGCGACCATCCAGAGAATATCGGGGTTGCGTCGGCTGGCGGTGCGTACCGCCGGTTTGGAAATATCCAGCCCGGCCACGTTCAGTTTCAACTGGCGCTGCAGTTGATCGGTGTACCAGCCCTCGCCACAGCCAAGATCCAGAAGTTTTCCGGCCTGAGTTGTCTGCACATAAGGCTGCAGCAGATCAATAATGGCCTGTGCCAGCGGGGCATAGTGCCCCGCCTGCAGGAAGCGCTGTCGTGCCTGCACCATGTCGGCACTGTCGCCCGGCTCCTTGCTGCGTTTGCGCTGCGGCAGCAGCAAGTTCCAGTACCCCTGACGGGCGCGGTCAAAGCTGTGGTTGTGTTCACAGCCAAGCCGTTGTTCCTGCTGTTGCAGGGGCGACTTGCATACCGGGCAGATCAGCGCAAATGTACTCATGCCTGAACCAGCAGCCGAGCCAGAATGTTTTCGTACAGGTGCGACAGATCATCCAGATCGCTGGCCCGTACACGCTCGTTGATCTTGTGGATGGTGGCGTTGCAGGGCCCCAACTCCAGTACCTGAGCCCCGGTGGGTGCAATAAAACGACCATCAGAGGTGCCGCCGGAGGTGGACAGCTCGGTTTCGTAACCCATTACAGAGCGGATTGACTCCCGTGCCGCATCCACCAGACTGCCGGCAGCGGTGAGGAAGGGGTTGCCGGACAGAATCCAGTCGATATCCCACTCAAGGCCATGCCGGTCGAGGATCTCGCGCACACGCACCTTCAGTTCATCGGCGGTCACTTCAGTGGAGAAGCGGAAGTTGAAAGCAATATCCACATGGCCGGGAACCACGTTGGTGGCACCGGTGCCGGCATTGATATTTGAGATCTGGAAACTGGTGGGCGGGAAGAATTCATTGCCTTCGTCCCAAACGGTGGCTGCCAGCTCCGCCAGTGCCGGAGCGGCTTCGTGGATCGGATTGCGCACAAGATGCGGGTAGGCCACATGGCCCTGAATGCCACGTACCTTCAACGTGCCGCTGAGTGAACCGCGGCGACCGTTTTTGATCACATCACCCACTTTTTCCGTGCTGGAAGGCTCGCCGACGATGCACCAGTCGATCTTCTCGTTGCGTGCTTCCAGATGGTCGATCACGCGGGTGGTACCGTTAATGAAGGGGCCTTCTTCGTCGCTGGTGATCAGCAGGGCGATGGAGCCCTGATGGTCCGGGTGGTTGGCGACAAAGCGCTCCACGGCGGTAACAAAGGCGGCCAGGCTGCCTTTCATGTCCGCCGCGCCACGACCGCAGAGATAACCTTCCTCGATGCGCGGCTCGAAGGGCGGAAACTGCCACTGCTCTTCGGGGCCGGAGGGCACCACATCGGTATGCCCGGCAAAGCAGAACAGAGGGCCTGAATCACCACGGCGAGCCCAGAGGTTGGTCACCTCTTCAAACGGCAGTCTCTCGATACGAAAGCCGAGTTTTTCCAGCCGGCTGATCATCAGTTCCTGACAGCCATCATCCTCGGGGGTGACGGAGCGGCGGCTGATCAGCTCCATGGCCAGATCCAGCGTAGGGGAGGTCGAAGTCATGTTGAATCCTGCGGCTTGAAAACAATAAAACCCCGTACACCATTGGGTGAACGGGGTCGGTCAGCGCTGTTACGCTCAGTTGTGCTTGTGCAGCTCGGCGTTCAGCTCGATGGCGCTCTTGTTGGTTTTCACCTCGATGCGACCATTCTGCGAGTTGCGGCGGAACAGCAGGTCCGGGGTGCCGGCCAGTTCGCCAGCCTTGACTACGCCCACTTCCTGGTTGTGCTCGTCCAGCAGGGTGACCTTGGAACCACCGGTAACGTACAGGCCCGCTTCGATGGTGCAACGATCACCCAGCGGCAGGCCGAGACCGGCGTTGGCGCCCAGCAGGCAGTTCTCACCCACAGAGATCACCACGTTGTTGCCACCGGACAGCGTGCCCATGGTGGACGCGCCGCCACCGATATCGGAGCCGTTGCCCACGACAACACCAGCGGAGATTCGGCCTTCAACCATGCTCACGCCCAGGGTGCCGGCGTTGAAGTTGATGAAACCTTCATGCATCACGGTGGTGCCTTCGCCCACGTGGGCGCCCAGGCGGATACGTGATGCGTCACCGATGCGAATGCCGGCCGGTACCGCGTAGTTGGCCATTTTCGGGAACTTGTCGACGGAGAACACGTCCAGCACCTTGCCCTGAGCACGAGCCGAGAGCTGACGGCGCGGCAGGTCGTCCAGTGCCACGGCACCTTCATTGGTCCAGGCTACGTTAGGCAGCAGCGGGAACATGCCGCTCAGGTCGATGCCGTGCGGTTTGACCAGACGGTGCGACAACAGCGACAGCTTCAGGTACACCTCGGCGGTAGTTTGTGGCGCAGCGTCGGTTTCCAGGATGCAGAGCACCAGCGGCTGCTGGGTGCCTTCCAGAATCTCGACCACTTCAGCCTGAGCTTCGGCATCTACGGACAGGAAAGCCGCTTCCAGCGCCTTCAGCTGGGAGGCGTTCAGTTCGATGGTCTGGTTGCCACCGGCGTAACCCACCTTGTCGGCCACGGCGGCAATCAGCGTGTCATCCGCGTTCAGCAGCGGTGCGTTGTAGTACACCTCCAGCCAGTCGCCGGCAGACGATTTTGTACCTACACCCAAACCAAATGCGAAATTCGCCATTGTTAACTCCGTTGTTCAATTCATCAAAAAGAGAGGCGCTGTTCAGTCGAACAGGGCCGCGTAATCGGTGTCTTTAAAGCCGACTTCAACCCGACCGTCGTCCAGTTCCAGCACCGGACGCTTGATCAGTGTCGGCTGCTCGACCATCAAGGCCTGCAGGGCTTGCTCATCGGTAGTGGCCTTGACCTCATCCGGCAGCTGGCGCCAAGTGGTGCCGCGCTTGTTCAGTACTTTGTCCAGCCCGACTGCATCACACCAATGGGCGACCTTGTCAGCGCCGAGGCCCTGTTTGCGAAAGTCATGAAATTCAAATGCAACACCACGGGCTTCCAGCCATTTGCGCGCCTTGCGCACGGTGTCGCAGTTGCTGATGCCGTACAGCGTGGTCACGGGCAACTCCTTACAGGGATTCAATATAGCGGCGAATGCGTTCGGCCGCTTCAACACACTCGGATACCGTTGCCACCAGTGCCATGCGCACAAAACCGGACCCCGGCAGCACGCCGTCCACTTCGCGGGACAGGTAGCGGCCCGGCAGCACGGTCAGATTCTGCTGTGCGAACAGACCTTTGGCAAATTCATCATCCGCCATCGGGGTGGGTGCCCAGAGATAGAAGCTGGCATCGGACTGTTTCACATCCATCACCGGCTGCAGTACGCGCAGCACCGCATCGAACTTGTGTCGATACTGGCAGCGGTTTTCGTATACGTGGCCTTCGTCATTCCAGGCGGCGATGGAAGCCAACTGGTGCTGAACCGGCATGGAGCAGCCGTGGTAGGTGCGATAGAGCAGGAAAGGTTCCAACAGGCTGGCATCACCGGCGATAAAACCGGAACGCATGCCGGGCAGGTTGGAGCGCTTGGAGAGGCTGTGGAACACGATGCAGCGGGCATAGTCGTTCCGGCCCAGCTCGGCACAGGCCTGCAGTAATCCGGCCGGCTTGTTGTCCTCGTCCGGGTACAGCTCGGAATAGCACTCATCCGAGCAGATGATGAAGTCATGTTCATCCGCCAGGGCGATCAGCTTTTTCAGGGTCTCGACACTGTGCACGGCCCCTGTTGGGTTACCCGGTGAGCAGACAAACAGCAGCTGGGTCCGCTGCCAGATATCCGCTGGAACGGCATCATAATCGGGGATAAAGCCGTTTTCGGCCAGGCAGTTGAGGTAGTAAGGTTCGGCCCCGGACAGATAGGTGGCCCCTTCATAGATCTGATAGAAGGGGTTGGGGGACATGACCAGAGCACCGGGCTTGCGCTCGACCGCCGCCTGAGTGAAAGCAAAGATAGCTTCACGGGTACCGTTGACCGGCAGAATGTTGCGCTCAGGGTCCATGCTCTCGGTCTGCAGACCGAAGCGGCGTTCGCACCAGCTTGCCATTGCCTGACGCAGTTCCGGCATCCCCTTGGTGGTCGGGTAGGTGGAAACACCGCTGAGGTTTTCCGCCAGTACATCGGTTACGAAGGGCGGAGCCGGATGTTTGGGCTCTCCAATGCCGAGCGAGATGTGCTCAAGGCTTTTGGGGGGCTGAACACCGGCCTTGAGGACGGCCAGTTTCTCAAACGGGTAGGGCTGCAGTCGGTCGAGATCGCGGTTCATGCAAGTTTCCTGTCATACCCTGCAAAGTGCAGGGTTTTAGGCCAGATTTCAGGCGCAAAAGTATAGCGGAAGCGGCCTATTCGATGCCAGTTAAGCGCAGCGGATCGAGCAGACCTTCCACCTCTTCGCGCTCAAGGTCGGTCTGTTCCACGACCACGTCGACGATGGGTCGACCTTCGGTATAGGCCTGTTTGGCAAGGGTGGCCGCCTGCTCATAGCCCAGAACCGGGTTGAGTGCCGTGACTAGAACCGGGTTGCGCGACAGGGCCGCCTCGATATTGTCGCTGTTGACCGTAAAGCCTTCGATCGCCTTGTCGGCCAGTGTGACGGCAGCGTTGGCGACCAGCATCTCGCTCTGCAACAGGTTGTAAGCAATCAGCGGCAGCATGGTATTGAGCTGAAAGTTGCCGTGCTGGCCACAGATGCTGATGCTGACATCGTTGCCACACACCTGAGCGGCGGCCATCATGACTGCTTCGGAGATCACCGGGTTGACCTTGCCGGGCATGATGGAAGAGCCAGGTTGCAGGGCAGGCAGGGCGATTTCGCCAAGACCTGCCAGTGGGCCGGAGTTCATCCAGCGCAGATCATTGGCAATTTTCATCAATGCCGTGGCGCAGGTCTTGAGCTGGCCGGACAGCTCAACTGCCGTATCCTGACAGGCCTGAGCCGTAAAGTGGTTCTGTGCAGGCTGCAGGGTCAAGCCAGTACGAATGCTGAGCTGACGGCAGAACAGGCGTGAGAAGGCGCGCGGGGCGTTGACCCCGGTACCCACCGCCGTTCCGCCTTGAGCCACCTGCAACAGTCGCGGGCGCACGCTTTCCAGTCGTGCGATGCAATCCTGTATCTGTGTCAGCCAGCCTGATACCTCCTGATCCATGCGGATAGGCATGGCATCCATCAGATGGGTACGACCGGTCTTGACGATCTGGGACAGCTCAGAGCGCTTGCGCGTCAGAATGCCGACGAGATGGCGCAGTGCCGGGATCAGGCTGTTTTCCAGCTGCAGCAGTGCGCTGACATGAATGCAGGTGGGGATCACATCGTTCGAGCTTTGGCTCATGTTGATGTGATCATTCGGGTGCAGCTCAAGGCCGGTGCGCTGCTTGATCAGCGCACTGAGCACTTCGTTCATGTTCATGTTGCTGCTGGTGCCGGAGCCGGTCTGGAATACGTCCACCGGGAACTGGTCGAGATGTTCACCGGCGATCAACTGGTCGGCTGCGTCCACAATGGCATCTGCCTGCTCTTTTTCCAGCAGGCCCAGCTCCGCATTGGCACGTGCGCAGGCTGCCTTGATCTGGGCCAGCGTTGTGATGAACGAAGCCGGCAGGCACAGATCACTGATTTGAAAGTTATCCACAGCCCGTTGGGTCTGTGCGGCGTACAGGGCATCACGGGGTACCTGTACCTCACCCATGCTGTCATGCTCGGTGCGAAATTCCGGATTCATGCTTGGCTCCCTGTGCGTTTTTAAATGGTCCCGAACCGGGTGTTGTACAATCAGTTTATACACAATCCGGGGCGGATGCGCATAGCGTCAAATACCGTTTGATGGGTGCAGGATCACCCCGGAGTGCAGAGTATCGGTGTTTGGATAATATGGGGTAGACTCTCGTTCCGTTCATCTGTTCCCTGCTTCAAGAGTGATCACCCATGAGTTTGCTTACTCGCTGGCCGCGCGACCAGCTCTGCCTCAGTGTTGAAGAACGTCGTCATGCCGTGCAGGCGGTGGAGCAGGCGTTCGCTGCCACCCTGGAATCATTGAAGGTGGATATCGGCCTGAAGGAGATGTTCGAGGAGATCTATGTGCCGCTGGCTGCCTGGATTCTGGCGCGCAAGCGACAGCAGGAAGGACCGCTGGTGCTGGGCATCAACGGTGCGCAGGGTGCCGGCAAGTCGACCCTGTTCAATCTGTTGGAAGTGATTCTGGGTGAAGGGTTTGATCTGCGAGTGGTGGGTTTCTCCATCGATGATATCTACAAGACTCGTGCCGACCGCGAGGCTCTGGCGCGCAGCATTCATCCCCTGTTTGTCACCCGGGGCGTACCCGGCACACATGATGTAGAGCTGGGCATGGAGATTATCGACAGCTTGTGCGCCGATGATCCCGAACGAGTGACCAAAATTCCGGTGTTCGACAAGTCGATCGATGATCGCTGCCCCGACTCGGTGTGGCAGGAATGGATCGGCGGAGCGGATCTGATCGTGCTGGAGGGGTGGTGCGTCGGCGCGCAGCCGCAGCAGGAGGAAACGCTGGTTGAGCCAGTGAATATTCTTGAGCGCAACGAAGACCCGCATGGAATTTGGCGGCGGCATGTCAATGAACAGCTGAAAGGGCCCTATCGAGAGCTGTTTTCACGTTTGGATGTATTGCTGATGCTCTGCGTACCGAGTATGGATGCGGTGTATGAGTGGCGTTCGCTGCAGGAGAAAAAACTGGCCGAGCGGATCCAGTACATCTATGACACTCAGCAGCCGACTGACCATCTGCGAATCATGGATGGTAACGAGATCAAACGTTTCATTCAGCACTATGAACGCCTGACCCGGGCCATGCTGGACGAAATGCCTGACCAGGCTGATGTCACCCTGTTCCTGAACGAAAACCACAAAATCGCGGATATTCGCGTACTTAAGCCGTTGTGTGGCAGCTAGATCGGCAGCAAGGTGGTTGATGCGATGCCATGCACCACGGTATTGATCGCCCGGTTGGATGAGTCAGAGACAATTTTTGCCATCATGTCCTGATGGGCGATCAACTTGGACATAATGCGCTCGTAGCTTAGATTGGTTGGGCTGTTGGCGTACAGGAAAGGCTCACCGTTTTCCTGCCGGTAGGTATTGAGTCGCCAGGCCACGGCTTCCAGATTACGGGCGCAGTTGTACAGTTTTTGCTGATCCATCTCGTTGAGCATGTAAAACTCGTCACGATAACTGTACGAAGCGTGCAGCATCCCGGTAATGCCGACCATCAGTGCAAATACCCGGTCGCCCTGAAACGCGGGATCAAACGCCAGTGGCACGGCTTTCTCTGCATACAGGTTGTTCAGTTCTGGGTGGGTGATCAGTCGGGGGGAGTTCAGCAGCAATTCCAGGCGTCTTTCAATGGTCATACCGGGTACTTTCGCCAGTTCCCGCGGGTTGCGCTTGTACAGCTTGATAGCCAGCTCTCGCGCCAGTTGATTAACTGTTTCAACATGCAGATCGGCGACCATATCGATCTCGGACTTGCCCAGGTTTTTAAACTGGAACGGACGCTCATTGCCACTGGCTGCACAGCCGCCAAGCAGTAAGCCTATCAGCAATAACCCAAGGATCCGTCTTGTCTGTTTTGGTCCATGCATTGATTTCAATCTCCTTGATCTGAACTGCATCCCGCGTGATCCCGGGCAGTATAACCCTGATTGTTTCGGTTATAGTAACCGCTTGAGCCCATTCGACTGGAGAAATCTATGAGTGATACCCCCGAAATCAGTGCCCTGCGCCGCGAATATGTGGCGGCGGGACTGAGTCGTGCCGAGCTGGCGGCTGACCCGCTGGAGCAGTTTGGTCACTGGATGCAGCAGGCGCTGGAGGCCTATCCCGACGATGCAACCTCAATGACTCTTGCCACGGCCGGTGCGGATGGCTGGCCAGCCGCACGTATTGTGCTGCTCAAGCGTTTCGATGCGGATGGTTTCTGTTGGTTCACTGATTTTCGCTCCGAGAAGGGGGAGCAGTTGCAGCAGAACCCGAAAGCCGAGTTGCTGTTTTACTGGCGCGGACTTGAGCGTCAGGTGCGGATCCGTGGACGTGTCGAGCAGCTTGATCACGCAATGGGCGAGACCTACTTTCACGAACGGCCGCGCGGCAGTCAGCTGAGTGCGGCAGCTTCGCATCAAAGCTTCCCGATTGATCATCGTATCACGCTGGAACAGCGCGTAGCCGAACTGGATCAAACCTTTGAGGGAGCCGTCATTCCCTGTCCGTTAACCTGGGGTGGTTATCGGCTGATACCCGAGCTGTACGAATTTTGGCAGGGACGGGAGAACCGCCTGCATGATCGCTTCCGCTACCAGTACAATGACACCGGCTGGCAGATAGAACGTCTGCAACCCTGATTAAACCGCTACACGGGAGTTGGCTGGTTGTTGACCTGTCGACTCCTCCTCAAGACACCTTTTCACGCCACTGCAGGTCACCGATCTGCACGTTCAGCCAGTCAAACCCGATTCGACGGGCAACCGCTGCAGCCCCATCCAGGCTTTTGAATTCTCGTTCCCCTTTTGAGCGCTGCAGGTTGAGTGTCACCACCTCCTGATCACGCGTGATGAATTTCAGGGTCCAGCCACGCGACATCGAGACTGGAATCGCCTGACAGGAATCAAATACCCCCGCCTTGAAAAGCAATTTAATTTCCTTCTCTTGCATCGTCTTAATCCTTTTGTGATTCATCATTTATCAATTAATGATAATTATAAATGCAATAATGATGAATGGCAAAAAAACTGGCCTGTTTTTTCCTATATAAGCAATTGAAAATAAAGGATTTTTAAGATTTTATTCTGGATTTGTCGCGGCTGGATGTGCTTTTTTATAACCTATTGTTTATAAAGGAAAACATTGAATTTTTACTTAGATCTTTTTGTTATTTATGAATATTTTGATTGATCGAAATGATATTTATGATTAATCGTTAAGCAATTTTTGATTTTTCATTGCTGGGTATGGTCGATAGCTGCCTGGGAGGATGTAAAAGCAGATTATGAGTCAGCTCAGGTTCTGGCAGTGGGAGGGGGGCTAAGGGGCAAGATGAAGCGGGGGAGACGGGAAAAGCAGGCAGCCTGAACGGCTGCCTGGTGAGCGGATCAGTTTGAGCGCTTGGTCTCGAGCCTGGTCTGCAGGATTTGCTCAACTGCATCGAGCTGCTTACGCATCTGCTCAACAGCGCTGTTGTCATCGTTGGAGGGTGAAAAACGGAACATGTCCAGCATCTCGATCAGGAATTTCTCTTCGTTCATCTTGCTGATCTGTTCCGGCGTCCAGTTCTTGTGTGAGTACATGGTGATCTCCTTTTTGAATGTGCTGATTTAGATATGCGCCAGATGTGAGCGTTTTTCAAGTTGGATTGCACTGATGAGCTATGCTGAAAAGTCGAGAGGAGGACTCGTTGAGCTGAGTCAATATGTGCTCCAGGCTTAAGAGGTAATCTGTTCCCAACTAGGGTAACGAACGTAAAGGTGATTGTGATGTTCGGGATTGATCTGTACAGCTTCGAGGTATTGGCGCCGAGCCTGCTGGGTATTGTGGGTATGGCTGCAGTGATGGTGTGGGCCTTCATCAAGGTTCGCAAGCTGATGAATGAAGACGGCAAAAAACAGAAATAATCTTTCTGGCCGCCAACAGGACATTAAAACAAACCCGCCGAACTTGGCGGGTTTGTTTTTTCAGCCGTTGTGGTAAATCCATTCCAGCAGCTCACGTTCAAATGCCGTGATCGGGCTGGGGCCGTGGAATTTTTCCGGCAGGCTGATACTGCTCAGCAGCAGTACAAATACATAGCGTTCACCTGAGGCCGTATCGATGTATCCGGCCAGATTGCGGCTTCCGTTGACGGTGCCTGTTTTCGCCTTGATCGCTCCCTGCAACGGGGGTTGTCGTGTGCTGGCACGGTATTTCAGGGTGCCGCTGGCACCCGAAACCGGCAGTGACTGGTAGCTGTGAAGTTCGGAGTGGGCAGCCAGCCAGCGCAGCAGGTTGGCCAGCTGGCGGGCCTGAATCAAATTGTCCCGTGACAGGCCTGAGCCGTCACTGAGGGCCGCCAGATGCAGGTCAACACCGGTATGCTGCTGGATAATCGTTTTCATGGCGCGGACGCCGCTTGCAAAGCTGCCGGCTTCACCGGAGTGGATCGGCAGGGTTTTAAGCAACAAGTCTGCAATCAGGTTGTCGGAACGCTGCAGGGTCTGTTGCAACAGTTCAGCCAACGGCGCTGACTGTACCTGCGCCAGCAGCTGCCAACCCGAACCCAGAGCCCCCGGCACAATATCGCCTCTTAGTACGATACCCTGTCGGCTGAGTTCCTGACGAATACGTGCCTTGCCGTGGGCAACAGGGTCGTTGATGGCAAACTTGAGCGGCAGTACATCACGCTGATCACTGATGCAGCCGCTGAGATGGTAACGGTTGCCAGGACCCAAGTGAGCTTCCAGTTCGCACAGCTGTTGTTCGATCTGTTCTTCTGGCAGCACCATTACGCTGGACGTGACTTCGATCGGCTGATGGGCCGGCACAAAGAAGCGGGCGGGCTTACCGCTGCCGCTGCTATTCAGGCTTGCCTGAATACAGTTGCCTTCGAGGGTCAATGCCGTCACGGGTGCGCTGTAACACACGCCCAGATTATTCCAGGGCCAGCCGTGGGCACGGTCGTAACCGCTGAAACGGCTGGTATCGAGCAGAATGTTTCCCTCTATTTCGCGTACACCTTGTTGGCGCAGTTGTGTCAGTAATTCACCCAGCTGGGCCACGCTCAGGTCAGGTGCGCCGGTGAATTCAAACAGCAGGTCACCCTGCCAGCGACCACCCTGCTGTTGGCCGCGTTGCCAAAGGCGAGTGGGAAAGCGGTAGTTCGGCCCCAGTGTCAGCTCGGCGGCTGTGGCGGTAAACAGTTTCAACGTGCTGGCCGGAGGCAGCAGAGTGTCGCCGCGGTAATCGATCTCCAGGGCACCCGTTGTACTCAAGGGTGCCACCACAAGTGCCATCTGACTGCCTTCAGGTGCCAGATCAAGAATTTTTTTCCACTCCTGAGCATGGACAACAGGCGCCAGTAACAGCAGGATAAAAAGTCGCAACAGCATGGTGAGTCTGCCTTTTGTTTGAGCTGGGGAGTTGAATCGAATAATAGGTGCATTGTGCCAGACCGCCACTGAACAAATACAGCGCTGAACGGAGTCGAAATGAGCCCTGACATAGCTTCAAACCCCCTGATCCCTGAACTGCTGGCCCTGCTGAGGGCCCATCCGGACGGGATCAGCGAGTTCAGGCTGATGAAAGGGCTGGAAGCGCATCCTGCCTTTGCCGAACTGGCCGATGACTATCAGCTGCGCCTGTTTCAGAAACACTTCATGATCATGCACGGTCTTTATACTCTGCAGACCCGCCTCTGGTACGAAGAACAACTGAGACTTGAAATTTCTCCGCTTAGTGTACGCTGCCATGCTGACCCGGTAGACAGTATCACCGAGCAGGCATCCGTCCCCGGAGCGGCCGATCCTCTGCGTGACTACTATCTTGACTGGACGCAGCTGCAACACACCAGTGCACGAGATGTACAGCGCCTGCTGGCCGGCTTCATGGAACAACTCGATCACCCCGGTGCGCGGCACAAGGCGCTGGAAACACTGGAGCTTGACGCCGGTGCCAGCCAGGAAAAAATTCGCAGTCGTTACCGCCAACTGGCCGCTCAGCTTCACCCAGACAAAGGGGGAGACAGTGAGGCGTTCATTGAAGTTCGCCGTGCCTACGAACTGCTCCGCTCCGGCGGCTGAGCATGTAAAGATCTGTAAAAGCCGCTGCCGCTAAAGGAACAATCCTCTAATATAAGGCTCTCACGGGACTGGCTGGCGCACTGTATGGTGCGTGCTGCCGGTTTGTATCCGTACGAAACAGGGAACCGATGTGCGAATCCTACTCCTTTTACCCATGCTGCTGGTGCTGAGCGCCTGCAGCAGCCCGCCAAAATTGATGTCGCCGCAACCCGAACTGCCCGACAACTGGACCAGCGCTGAAGGGAGCGACACGGAACCGGTCTCGGAAGAGCTGCGTGGCTGGCTGGTGCAACTGAATGATCCACGTTTGCAGGAACTGGCGACGGAAGCCCTGGCGGCCAATCCCGGACTGCAGGCCGCTCGGTACAATGTGAGTCGCAGCCGTGAAGCTGTGGATATAAACCGTGCAGATCGGTTGCCTTCGCTGGCACTTAATCTGGGCAGTACCCGCAGGGAAGACAGTGATCGGGTAGACTCCCTCGATTTCAGTATCAGCCTGGATCTGGATCTGTGGGGCAGACTCAGTGCGCGTCAGCGTCAGGCCCGACTTGATCTGGCTGCGGCTGAAGCCGGGTTGCGACAACAGGAACAATCGCTGGTGGTCAAGCTTGGCACTCAGTGGTTTGCTCTGCAGGAAGCCCAGCTGCTGCTCGACCTGTACCGTCAGCGTCGTGACAATCTGGCACAGAATGTCGAGGTGATTGCATCCGGCTATCGCCAGGGGCTGAATGAGGCGTTAGACCTGTATCTGGCGCGTAACAACCTGCATGCCGAAAACGCCCGTGTTGAACAGCAAACTCAGCAATTGGCTGAAATTCGTCGTGAGCTGGAGTTGCTGCTCGGGCGCTATCCGTCCGCTCGGTTGATCGCAGAAGCCGCGTTGCCCTGGCTGGAGACTGACATACCGGCAGGTTTGCCGGCCGATGTGTTGACCCGTCGCCCCGATCTGCAGCAGCAGTGGCTGGAACTATTATCAGCCGATGCGGCTCTGGCCGCTGCCCACCGTGATCGCTTTCCCAGCCTTGGTCTGACCAGTACGGGCCTTGGGGGCAGCAGTGATGCCCTCAGTGATCTGTTGTCACTGGGCAACCTGAGCTGGAGCATAGGTGCGAGGCTGACGCAAACACTGTTCGATGCCGGTCGCAAGGCATCGTTGCAGGATCAGGCGCTGGCGCGTCGGCAGGAGCTGGAACAACGCTGGCTGGAAGCAGTGTATGCCGCATTGGCCGAGGTGGAAAATGCATTGTCGCTTCGACAGAGTTTGCTCGAACGCCACGCTCAGTACCTTGAGGCTCAGCGCAATGCCGTGCATGCCGAAAACCTGGCCTTTGAGCAGTATCAGAAGGGCTTGACCAGCTACACCACCGTTCTGGAAGCCCAGAGACGCTCCTTTGATGCCCAGACCAGTGTATTGGGGCTGCGCCGCCAGCTGCTCCAGAACCGGATCGAGCTGTATCGTGCGCTGGGCGGCACTTTTCAAACCGACCTTCCAACAACAGAGCCTGAGCAGGAGCCTGCCGGACAATGATCAAACGTATTCTTCCCCTGATCGTCATTCTGGTAATGGCCACATTCGGTTGGCTTATATACAGCAATCCACCTGAAGTGCACCGTGGTAAGCCGCCGCAACCGGCCAGAATAAATGTAGATACCCAAACCATTGCTGCTGCTCCCTACCGGGTGATGATCGAAAGCTACGGTCGCATTCGGCCACGTACCCAAAGCACTCTGCAACCGCAGGTTAGCGGTGAGGTTGTCTGGCTGGCCGCTGATTTCCGTGCTGGAGGCTTTTTCGAGAAGGGTGAAGAGCTGATCCGGCTGGATAGCCGTGACTATGCGGCCGAAGTGGCGCAGGCTGAAGCCAGCGTGATCAGTGCCCGACAGCAACTGGCCGAAGAACAGGCACGGGCCGACCAGGCCGCTGCAGACTGGGAGCGTCTGGGGAACTCCGGACAGGCACCGGCACTGGTGTTGCGCAAGCCTCAACTGGCCAGTGCCCGTGCCAGTCTGGCGTCGGCCGAGGCGGTGTTGGCCAAGGCGCGGCTTAATCTGGAACGGACCCGCATCCGTGCCCCCTATGCCGGCCGTGTACTGGAAAAAAGTGTTGATTTGGGGCAGGTGGTGTCCAGCAATACCACCCTTGCCGAGATCTACGCAGTGGACTATCTCGAAGTGCGTCTGCCGTTGCAGAGTCGTGATCTTGGCTTTGTGGATCTGCCCGAAGAATATCGCTTTGACCAGACCGGTGGCACACAGCCACGGGTTGAGCTGATCTCTGATCTGGTTCAGCGTGAAGTTTGGAGCGGCCGTATTGTGCAGACGGAAGGCGCTATCGATGCCACCAGCCGTCAGTTACATGTGCTGGCGCAGCTGGATGACCCCTATGGCGAGAAGGCAGTTGATCGGGTTCCGTTGAAAGTGGGTCAGTACGTCACTGCGCGCATCGAGGGGCGGGAAATTCCGGATGCAATCGTGATTCCCAACCGTGCCATCTATCAGGGCAGTTATGTCTACCGTGTTGAAAACGGTGTACTGCAGCGTCAGCCGATCCGCATTGACTGGCAGAATGAGACCGAGGCCTTGATCGGCGAAGGGCTTGAGCCCGGTGACGAACTGGTGCTGACGTCGCTCGGTCAGGTGATTTCAGGTACGCCGGTCAAAATTCGTGGTGCGGCCAAGCCTGAATCGGAACAACACTCCGAAGGGCCTGCAGTACAAGGTCAGCGCCGTGCAGCAGGAGAACAGCCATGATCGCCTGGTTCGCACGCAACCATGTGGCCGCCAATCTGCTGATGGTGACCATTCTGTTCACCGGCTTGATGTCGCTCAAATACAATATTCCGCTGGAGGTTTTTCCCAGTTTCGAGACCGACACCATCAGTGTCAATGTCAGTCTGCGCGGCGCAACTCCTGAAGATGCCGAGCTGAGTCTTGCAACTCGGGTCGAGGAGGCGGTCAGTGATCTGGAGGGGGTGAAACAGATCAACAGCCGTTCAGTAGAAGGGGGGGCGACGATCACGATCGAAGTCGACAGCGGCTACGATGCCCGTGAGTTGTTGGCGGATGTGAAGTCGCGCGTGGATGAAATCGGCACCTTCCCCAGTGAGGCGGATCAACCGGTCATCTCACTGGCCACTTTCAAGCGTGACGTGATTACGGTCGCCGTCGCCGGAGAGCTGAGTGAACAGGAGCTGCGCGGCTATGCCGAGCGGGTGCGTGATGATCTGTTGCGCACGCCGGGGATTACTCAGGTCGAGCTGGACGGGGTACGCAACTACGAGATCGCCATCGAGCTGTCACAGGATCAGCTGCGCGCCTACGATCTGACGCTGTCGGAAGTGGCCGAGCGGATCGGCAACAGTTCACTGGATCTCTCAGCCGGCAACATCCGCACCGATGGCGGCGATATTCTGATCCGGTCCAAGGGGCAGGCGTACTATCGTGACCAGTTTGAGCCGCTGGTCATCAAGGCCAACACCGATGGCAGTCTGCTGCGACTGAGGGATATCGCCAACGTGACCGATGGCTTTGAAGAGTCGGCGTTGCGTACCCGGTTTAACGGCAAACCTGCAGCAATGTTGGATGTCTATCGTGTCGGTGATCAAAGTGCCATCGAAGTGGCCGACAAGGTCAAGGCCTATGTTCATGAGCAGCAGGCCAACCTGCCGCAGGGGCTGGAGCTGAGTTACTGGGGCGACGGTTCACTGCTGGTCAAAAGCCGAATCAAGACGCTGACCACAAACGCACTGCAGGGCGGCATCCTGGTGTTGCTGCTGCTGACTTTGTTCCTGCGCCCCTCCATCGCGTTCTGGGTGTTTATCGGTATACCGGTGAGTTTTATGGGCGCCTTTCTTGTTATGCCACTGTTCGGCGTTACCCTGAACGTGCTGTCACTGTTCGGCTTTATTTTGGTACTGGGGATTGTGGTGGATGATGCCATCGTCACCGGTGAGAACATCTACAGTCACCTGCGCAATGCCGAGTCCGGTCTGCAGGCATCCATTCGTGGCACACAGGAAGTAGCGGTACCGGTGACCTTCGGTGTGCTGACCACGGTTGCAGCATTCTTGCCAATTGGCTTTATCGAGGGTGCCCGTGGTGCGCTGTTCGCCCAGATACCGGTCGTTGTTATTCCGGTGCTGCTGTTTTCGCTGATCGAGTCCAAGTTCGTATTGCCGGCCCACTTGAAGCACCTCAAGCTGCGTCAGAACGAAGTTGAACAGCAGGGAAGGCTGTCGCAGATGCAGCAGCGTTTTGCCGATGGTTTTGAGCGCATGATTCTCAAGTATTATCAGCCGTTGCTGGCGCTGAGCCTGAAACATCGACTGACTACACTGGCGCTGTTCAGCGGCGTGTTCATTCTGATACTGGCCTTTATTCTGTCGGGCTGGACACGCTTCGTGTTTTTCCCGCGGGTTGAAGCGGATACGGCGCGCGCTTCGCTGACGATGCCCAGCGGTACCCCCTTTGAAGTGACCGACCGCCATATCGTGCGGATGGTCGAAGCGGCTCGGGCACTGCAGGAGGACTACCGGGATCCGAATACCGGTGAAAGTGTGATCATGAATATATTTTCCACTACCGGTGCCGGTGGCAGTGCCGAAACGGGCCGAATTCGCTTTGAGCTGCAGCCGGCTGAAGAGCGGGAGCAGGAGGTGAGCGCTTCGACACTCATTAACGAATGGCGTGAGCGAATCGGGCCGATCCCCGGAGCCGAGACGCTGACTTTCAGAGCGGAAATAGGGCGAGCCAGTGATCCGGTCAGCATCGAGTTGCGCTCGGGAGATGTGGATGATCTGCGTGCCATGGCGCAGCAGGTAAAGGCGCGACTGGAAACCTATCCCACCCTGTTTGATATCGCCGATAACCTGTCAGACGGCAAGGAAGAGCTGCAGCTGGAGCTGACACCACAGGCTCATCTGCTTGGCCTGACTCGCAGTGACATCATTCGTCAGGTGCGGCAGAACTTTTTCGGTATCGAGGTGCAGCGGGTACAGCGTGGCCGAGACGATGTAAGGGTGATGGTACGTTTGCCGCTGGAAGAGCGTCAGGCGATTGCCGGCCTCAAGGGGATTCTGATTAACACCCCGGGTGCCGGGCAGGTACCGTTGGATGAAGTGGCGCAGCTGGTGCCGGGCAAAAGCCCTTCGGCCATCTACCGTGTTGACCAGTATCGTACCGCCAATGTGGTCGCCGATATGGACAAGGTCAACACCAATACCACGGTGCTGAATCGCGATCTAAACGAATTTTTGACTGAGCTGGTGCTGCAATATCCCGGTGCAGAATTCAGCCTTGAAGGGGAGGCCGAAGAGCAGCGGGAGTCTTTTGCCTCGCTGGCACTGGGGCTGGCATTCGTGTTTTTCGTGATCTACAGCCTGTTGGCAATCCCGTTCCGCTCCTACCTGCAACCGCTGATTGTGATGTCGGTGATTCCTTTTGGCGCCATTGGAGCGATTGTTGGTCACTGGATCATGGGGATGGACCTGACCATCATGAGCCTGCTGGGGTTGATGGCTCTGATTGGCGTAGTGGTGAACGACAGCCTGGTACTGGTGGACTTCACCAACCAGCGGCGCAAGGAGCTGCAGGCGGGAGGAGAGCACTCACACTTCGAGGCAACGCGACAGGCGGTGCTGGTTGCGGGGGTTGCACGCTTCCGACCTGTGATGCTGACTTCGCTCACTACTTTTATCGGCTTAATGCCACTGTTGTTTGAAAAGGCGGTGCAGGCCCAGTTCCTGATCCCGATGGCAGTTTCGTTGGGCTTCGGCATCATCTTTGCGACGGTCGTCACATTGATCATGGTGCCGGTCAACTTCATGCTGTTGGAAGATCTGCGCAGACTCGGGCGTCGGCTGGCGAAGCGACCCGAGCCTGTCAGCACTCACTGACCCTTCACGAGCCTGCTCCGGTCCGACCCGCGACCGGGGCAGGCTCGTGCGGCAGGTCTTCTGCCGGCGTTAGCCGTTGATGCAGCCATGCCAACGCCAGCAGTCCCAACCCTAGCCCCATGAAGGAGGCTACCCGCCAGAGCCCTGTCAGGTCTGACATGTCGATCAGGAATAGCTTGGCGACCACAACCAGCAGCAATGCCATTCCACTGCGGTAGAGTGTCCGACTGTGGAGCCAACTTCCCCCCAGCAGTGCTGCCGAGGCCAATAGCAGCCAGATGGCGGAGTAGGTGTACAGCTCTCCATCCGGAGTCGGTCTGGCCAGACTCAGTTCACCCTGCCACAGGTGGCGGATTTCCATGGAGATGAACAGCAGCAGGCTCAGCCCGGCGGCCAGTCCTGCCCAGCGACCTATTGCTGCAGGCAGCTGTCGCCATAGCAGTACCAGCAACAACGAGGGGGCACCGTAACTGATTAGCAGCAGGTTCCACAGCGGGGTGTCACTGATCTCGGTACTACTCCAGAGCGGGTTGAAAATTAGTAAAACCCATATCAGGTGATTGGCGGCTGCAGCGAGCAGATGGAGTGTTGCGATCACCTGATAGAAACGTGTCAGATGCTGGCTGAGTCGCGCACGCCACAGGTAGATGCAACCGGCACTGCCCCAGATCAGGGTGTTGAGGCTGGCTTCCAGAAAACTGTATTCCTGCCGGAAAATATCGCCATCATACAGCCACCAGCGGACTTCGGCTGCCAGCGTGAGTATCAGCAGGTGGGCTGCACCGCCCTGTAGCCAGGCAGTCATTTTCACATCACTTCGCAGAATCCAGGCAGCGGCGGCAGCACAGGCGCTGGCGCCACCGTAGGTCCAGAGTGACCAGTGGCTGTCGTTGGCATAGCTCAACAGCCAGGGGTTGAAGGTCAATCGGCATACTACGATGGCGAGCACCAGTCGGATAACCCAGGGCAACCACTGCAGCTGGTAGTGACGTTGCAGCAATGACAGGCTGATCAACTGAACGGCCAGTGCCAGTGTCAGTGTCGCATCCACCAGCCAGATAACGGCTGCCAGCGACAGTCCCAGGTGGGCACTGCTGATCAGCAGTACTCGCACCAGGTCGCTGCCGGGCTGCTGCAGGGCGATTCGTGACAGAGCCAGGTAGATCAGCCCCAGTATTAATGCGGCACCGCCCCAGGCCCAGTCACTGCTGAAAGCGGTAAACAGGTAATAGCTCAGTGCCAGCATCAGCAACGGCGTCAAACAGCCGAGGCCGATCCAGAAGGCGGCATGTTGCACCCGCCTGAACACCAGCCATGCAGGGCCTGCCGTGAACAGAATGGTCAGCATTACAAAGCGGGAGACCAGTGCGGCCTGAGTGGTTGCATCGGGAGCTGTAAACAGTAGCTGATCGCCGAAATAACTCAGCATCGGCATCACCACAGCCAGCGCGGTTGTTGCCAGTATCAGTGCCGGCAGCGGGTTGAAAAGTGGGCGCCGGCTTGCTGCCAGCAATAACAGTGCAGGCAGTAGCAGCAGAGTGAGGTAACTGCTGGCATGGACGGTTTCAAGTGCCAGTGTGTAACCCTGAGCCAATACGATCAGAATCAGGGTTGGCAATACCGGCCAATGGCGTTGGCCACGAACCTGATGCAACAGATCGAGCCAGCGGTTGGCAGAGGGCCCTGTCTGTTGCAGTAGCCAATCCTGAGTGGGTACGGCAAGAAACAGATACGCCAATGCCAGCAGATAAAGCGAGCGCACCCCGTCAGCAGGTGTAGTGGCAAGACTTAAACCCCACCAACCGAGACTGCCGATGATGACACCTGCCCAGAGCCAAAGGCGTTCCACATAGGCCAGTAACCAGAGCGAAAACAGTGTCAGGATGCTGATGTAGACCAGTGCCAGTTCGATCTGCCCAGAGCCGGTGCTGACCAGAATGGGTACCAGATAGCCGCCCAAAATGCCCAGTGCTGCCAGCACGGGCCCGTGCCTCAGGGCAAGTGCCAGTGTGGCAAAGGACACCAGCGCCATGCCCGCGAATATCAATCCGGGTGAAATACTCTCCAGCAGCTTGAAAGCGGCAAAGAGTGCGGCATACAGAATGATACTGGCTCCACCGGCAAGCGCTGCGAATACATCATTCTGGCCGCGTTTGCGCCTGAGCCACTCGGCCAAACCATGCAATCCCACACCTGCGATCATGGATAGAATGACCCGAGTTTCAGGTCCCATCAGCCCCTGCTCGATGGAGTAGTGCACCATGAACACTCCGGCAAGGCCGACACAGATGCCACCCAGCCAGATCATCCAGTTTTCTTTAAGGCTGTCAGTTAAGCGTCTAACCAGCCCTGCCTGCGATTGAGATGGCGGTTTGTCAGGCGTTGGGCGCGATGAAGATGGTGCGGCTGAAGCTGCAGAAGTTGAGGTGATGATGCCCCAGTTGGCATCTGCCGGGAGCTCCTGTACAGGTGGTATGGGTGCTGCCTGAGCGGCCGAAGCTGGCCGTTTTTCCTGATCAGGTTGCGAAGTGCTTGATGACGGATGGAAGCCCTGTTGCGTCAGCGCCTTCAGCTGGTGTTGCAGCTGGCTTACCTGTTCACGCAGTTGGCGGGTCACTACCCAGGCCCGAATGCCAAGCGCCGCGCCGACCAACAAAAACAGGGGGAGGGCCAGAAAAAGCAGCCAGAGTTCATCCATACTTGACCTCGCACATATCCTTTGTCTGCCGTATTGCCGGCGCTGGAATCACATTGACTATAATGCAACAGGTCCAATACAGAAAGACAGGTGCAGAAGGTGTCGCATGATCAATCCTATCCTGCCGCAGGTGCTCAATGAACTGCGACAACACCCAGAAGGGGTCAGTGAGTATCATTTGATGCGTACGCTGGAACAGCAGCACGCATTCGATGAACTGAACGCGGACGGTGCATTGGCGCTTTACCGCAAACACTTCATCATCATGAATGCGTTGTATGATTTGCAACAAGTGCTTTGGGAAGAGGAACAGCGTGTACTGGTTATTTCACCGATGCATATCGAGTTGCACAAGGCGCATGATGAATCGGATCAGGTGCAGGCCAACCCATTGTTGAGCGAGTATTACCTTGATTGGCACAATTTTGAACAGACCAGTGCTGAAGACGTACAGCAACTAATGGATTCGGTGACCGGCCCTCGTCATTGAGGGCGGTCACCGACCGCTTGAGGGTCAGTCCTCTATTTTTCCACTTTTGATCCGTTTCTCATACAGTGCTTCCAGCTTGTACATGTCCTGCTGCAGCTCGAAGAAACCGTGCCAATGAGCGTAGTCCGGGCCTGCCATCATGGCTCCATGACGGGCGCGACGGCCTTCGTGATGCCAGAGGTGGTAAAAAGTAATCTGGAACTCATCGGTCCATGGATTCTCTTTAAGCAGTCCCTTGGCTCTCAGATCCTCCAGCATCTTCTTGGCAGGGTCATAATATTCCACGTTGTAGAGCATGACGGCCTTGTCACCCTGAGCGAAGAAGCCCTTGGTGTGTGACTCACCGTGACAGGAGCTGCAGACCTGCATCATCAGCTTGCGACCGCGATCCCCATCCCCCAGCAACGGACTCATCACGTCAGTGGAGTTGCGCTTCTCGGAACGCTCATCCCAGAGGTTCCAGTACAAGCGTTCGGTAATGTTGTGGGTGGAGCCGAGTTTGCCAATACCGCTCATGTGGCAGGTGGCGCAGGTGGGGGCGCGATAGTCACCGGGCTCCCAGCCATCGGCGGGGCTGTCCCAGGTCCACTCATGGCCTTCTGTCGCGTATATCTGGCCGTGCTTGCTGTTCTCGAATACTTCAATATCGGGATGGTCAGGCCCCATGTGGCAACTGGCGCAGGCGGCTGGCTTGCGCGCTTCAGCCAGCGAGAAACGATGGCGGGTGTGGCAGGCACCGCAGTTGCCGGTTGCCCCGTCCGGATAGATGTTGCCCATACCGGAGTTGGGCCAGGTTGACGGATCAGGTTTGCCATCGGCCATCAGCTTGATCTCGGTGCCGTGGCACTGCATGCAGCCGGTCTCGTCCGGGGCGTTGCCAAGTTCGGGGTTATCACGACCTTCATGGAACTTAACCAGCGCGTGCAGGCTGTTCTTTGGAATGATCTGACGATAGGCGCGGAAGTGACCGCTGTGGTTAAACTCATCCTGCTCCTGGGCATGGCAGCGACCGCAGGTGTCGGGCGAGACCAGCGGTGTGATATAGACGTTGCTGAGACCTTCCTCGGCATGCAGCTGGGCGTCCACATCTCCCTTGTTGGCAGCGTGACAATCATTACATCCCACACCGACATGGCTGTGGCGGCTCTTCTTCCAGTCGGCCACAACACCCGGGTGCTCATCCTGGTGGCAGCTGACACACTTCTGGTCCAGCTCGGTCAGGCTTTTGCTGAATACGATGCTACGTACCGGATTCATGTCGATGCCACCGCCCTCTTCAGCAAGCAGGGTGGCAGGACCGAGTATCAGGCTCAGCAGCAGTAACCAGCGTATTCTGATCAGTCTCATGACGGGTTCCTCATCCTTCAGTCGCGGGCATGGGCGAGAGTTGCGGGGGTGGGGGCAGGAAGCGTTCCAGGTCGGTATGACCGACGCGGTGGCAATCGACACACTGGTCCTGGATAGTGCCGAGAAAGTAAGGTTTGTGAGCGACGAATTGGGCGTTGTCGAGCTCAGAGCCGGACTGCAGGTTGTTGTGGCATTTCAGGCAGCCGGAATCGTAGACATATTCACTCGCTCTCAGCCGCTTGGCATGCCAGTCTACGTCTTCGGCGCCGACGACAAACTCCATCCATACATCCCAGGCACCGCTGCGGGCTTTTTGAAACAGATAGCTGACATAGTTGTCATGGGGCAGGTGACAGTCGGAACAGTATGCCTGCACGCCAGTGGTGGAGCGGCCACCATGGGGATCGCGCAGAAAGGAAGCCTGCATCGGCTTCATGCTGTGACAGCTGCCACAGAACTGCTGGTCAGATGTCATGTTGAGCGCGGTATCCGTCACCGCCCAGCTGACCACGATGCCAAGCCCGGCCAGTGTCAGTATCAGCAGTGCCTTGATCCAGAACATGGCGTTAATATCCCTGCAAAATGCATGTTTTATTGTTATGCCCTGCAGCCTAGTAGATAACATCAGGGTTGTCAGGTTTATGCGGCTTGCCTGACCTGTTGCCAGCGTTCAAACTGGTGTCAAACATTTAAGCAAGGATTACACCCGTGACATTGAAATTGCCTTCGGCGCTGCTAACCCTCCTGATGCTGATACCGACTACAGCTCATGCTGAAGAGCGCGCCCTGTTTCTGCAGAAAGTGTACATGTCGTTCTGCCTGAAGCATTTTGATGATTATGGTGCGTTGAGGGCGAATCTAATAGAGCAGGGGCTGCCCAAACTGTCTGTGCAACAGGCAGCCCCTTTTTTGCAGGGGCGTGAAGGTGATGCCTGGCCGGTGCCCTATGAAGGTCAGTTCGGCCAGTTTGTGCTCACACTTCCGGCCGGCGACAATCTCTGTGCGGTGATGGCGCGCAGAGCTGATCCGGACAGTACCGGCCGCTGGTTTGCCACTTTGGCCAAAACGGCACCGGAGCCGCTGGAAGTACAGCAGGTGCTGGATGAATCGACATATACTCCACTCAACGGAGAGGCATACACGCGAGCCTGGCGTTGGGCGGCTCCAGCAGCGCTGCAGCAACTGCAATTGACTCTGACGACGGCCCGTGAATCTGACGCGGCCATTCAGGCCATGGTCTCGCTGGCGGTAATTCGTACTGAACAGCAGGAGCGTTAAGTGTTACAGATATCCAATGCCGTCAGTATTGCCGACAGTGAAGTCGAGCTCAATGCGATTCGATCCCAGGGCGCCGGCGGTCAGAATGTCAACAAGGTCGCCAGTGCGATCCATCTGCGCTTTGATATCCGTGCCTCTTCCCTGCCGGAGTTCTACAAGGAGCGGCTGCTGGCATCCAACGACAGCCGCATCACTCAGGATGGGGTGGTCGTGATCAAGGCGCAGCAGTACCGAACTCAGGAGCAGAATCGCGAAGATGCGCTGCAACGGCTGGTTGAACTGGTCCGCAGCGTGACGCGGGTGGAGAAAGCGCGACGCCCGACACGACCCACTCGAAGTTCACAGCGCAAGCGGATCGAGAAGAAAAAGCAGCGCGGCAATATCAAGTCGATGCGTGGGAAGGTTGATTCCTGATTATCAATAAAACTGATTTTTAATCGCTGTTTTTTACTATTCCTGATCTGCATGGTAGATACAATAATGGGGTCATTCCATTCATATCAGCGTTGCCCCGTGCACGAGGAGTCTTGAGATGACCGACCGTACCATTAAGCGCCGTATCACCGCCCGCCCCAGCCGTGACGGTGCCGGTGTAAGTCTGCTGCGCAGTGTAGGCCAGTCTCCCGGCCAGCGTATCGATCCTTTTCTGATGCTGGACTGTTTTTTCTCCGATAACCCGGACGACTACATTGCCGGCTTCCCGGCTCACCCTCATCGCGGTTTCGAGACCGTCACCTACATGCTTGATGGGCAGATGCGCCATCGAGACCATCTGGGTAATGAGGCTGTACTGGGCAGCGGAGGCGTGCAATGGATGACCGCTGGACGTGGCGTTATCCATGAAGAGATGCCGGAGCAGCAGGAGGGCCTGATGCGCGGTTTTCAGCTCTGGATCAATCTGCCTGCAGCCGAAAAAATGACTCCGGCGCGATACCAGGAATTTGCAGCCGAAGAGATCACCAATATTGAGGACTTGCAGACAGGGGTGCGTGTGAAACTGATCGCAGGCGATATCACGCTGAACGGACAGACCTATTCGGGTCCCGTCAGCGGCATCAGTCGAGCTCCTTTGATGCTGGATTTGAGGTTGCCGGCCAATACCACGTTCAGTGTGCCCCTGCAGGATGACAGAGCCGGATTCGTGTATCTGTTTGAAGGTAGCGCACAGCTGTACGATGCAGGGTTGAATCTGCATGAGGCGGCCGAGCTGGGTGAAGGTGAGCTGATCCAGCTGCAGGCGGGTCCGGAAGGGGCAGCGCTGTTACTGCTGGCGGCGCAACCGATTAACGAGCCGATTGCACAATACGGCCCCTTCGTCATGAATACGCCGGAAGAGATTGATCAGGCGATCAATGACTATCGCAACGGGACGCTGGTCTAGCGCCCGTTGCCAAAACGGGCGTTACTGCCACGGACGGAACATTTGACGCTGCAGCTGCCACATCTGCTGGCGCTGCTCTTCGGTCAGCACTTTATTCATCCGTCTTGCGCGAGATATCCCGGACTTCCAGAGGGTGTCGCAAATCGCTTAGCGCGGCATTAGGCAGCAGGTGTTCGGCGATGTCGCGGGCTGGTACGCTTCGCTATTGAGCACCCGTGCGGCCGAAAGCATTTTCCAAGCCAGGCAAACGTCCCTCAGACATGTCCACCTGTAAACCCAGATAAGACAATAAAGGCTTAGCGAGACGGCGCGAGCCACATTATAGGCCAGAACATGCAGGGCAAACTCGCGCTTGACACCCGCCAGTCCTCGGCGTCGGAAGCGTGTCAGACCCTGCTGCTGACGTAGTGCGGAAAATACCGGCTCGACCATGGCCTTGCGCTGTCGAAAGACGTTTTGGGCACCCGGATGTGTCATGACCTGCTGCAGGGCCAGACGGACCTCATCTTCCGGGTAACGCTTGATTCGGCGTCCTTGGGCAGAGCGGGTACACGCCGTGCGTTGTGGGCAGGCCGCGCATTGATCACACGCATAGACGAACTGTTCACGCGTGCGTGCCGATGCACGTGCATGACTGATACACCGAAGCCGCTGTCCTGCCGGACATAGGTAGACGTCCTGATCTGCATCGTAGGCGAACTGGCTTTTATGATAAAGGCCACCCACTTTGTCTGTGGTGCTGGGTTTGGGCGGGCACAACAGGCTGACATCACGCGCCAGTGTTGCCGCAATGACGCCATCATCAAAATAGCCAGCATCCAGTAGCAGTTCGCGCTGAGTCTCTGGAACCACGCGCTCACTCTGATCCAGCAGTTCTCCGACCACGCGTGTCTCACTCGTGGGATCTATGGCATGCGCCACGATAATACGTACCTCATTAGCCAGAACGGAGGGCGTATAAGCCGGTGCAAAGCCGCGCCCTCGCTTCTGACGCTGTACAGCGGCCTCTGGTTCGGTGGGACTAACGCGCACCGTATCGACACGCTTGCCGTGGCGCCGTCGTGCCGCGATCCGCGCGTCAAGAACCTTTTCACAGGCCTGCACTTTCTCCAACTGCTGCTGCGTTTCATCCTGCTGCTCAGGAGAGGCCTGTTGATGGTCTTTCAGGGCTTTACTGACTCGAGCACGTACCGCCTCGTCTTTAAGCAGGCGGTAGTGAGAACAGGCTGCTTCGATCACTGTCCCATCACCTGCCAGGCATGTGGTCGAAGCTCCGATTCTGGCCAGAATGGTGCGGGTCAGCGCTTCGAAAAACGCCTCTGAAAGTGATTGTTCATGCAGGCAGATAAAGCGTCCGATGTTGGCATGATCGGGGGCAATACCTCCGGTCACCCACATAGCCCCCAGGTCTACACGAGCCAGCCGCTCCAGCGAGCGCAACGACGAAGCCCCGTTCATGATCCCGTAGAGAATCAACCCCATCATCGCGCGTGGCGCATAGGGGGCGCGCCCCGTGGCTGCATAACGATTCTCAAAGGGCTTCCAATCCTGGTCATCCAACAGGTCGGCCACTACAAAAGGGGCGCTAATTCCTGACAGCCGTAGATGATCTTCAAGCGGTGTCATGCCCAGGAAAATCGCCTTGGCATCACCTTGTATGAAGCGCCGTCCTGACGATGCAGTCGTAACACGGGAGGGCGGAGGAGGCGAGGCAGGCAATGCCTGAAAAAGCGCGAACTGCCTGTCATCAGGTGTGGGCATACATGCTGTCGACACGGTAAGCTCTCGGGCAGATAAAAGGTTTATTTTAAGGCTTTACCCCTTTCGCGACACCCTCTTCAGGGAGGGGAGCCGTCAACTCGTCCTGTGCCTTGAGGCGTGCTTCAAACAGTTTCAGCTGACGTTCCTGCATCTGCTTGTGTGCCTGCAGCAGCTGTTTGCTGTCAGGCTGACCGTCCTGGTAAAGCTTCATCATTTCCTGCTTGTGTGCCTGCATCTCCTGCATGTGGGATTGTTGCTGTTGCCAGAGCTGCTCCTGTATTTTGCTCATCTGTTTCTGTTGCGCTTCGTCCAGCTCGACGGCATATCCGGCACCCCCCTGAAGGCCTCCCATCATCGGACAGGGCATCATGCCCATACCACCCATCATCGGGCCGCCATGCATCATTCCCATTCCCATTCCCATGCCATATCCCATCATGGGACCATAACCGCCCATCATGCCCGGTCCCTGCCCCTGCATGTGTGGACCAGCGCCCATCCCCACGTAACCCTGAGCTGAAACCGATGCACTGAGGCCCAGACCCAGTGCCAGACCCAGCAGTGAGCGGGCCATCGTGTGCGTATTCATGACGATCTCCTTGCGTAGTTTGTTCAGCGTTGAATATCGCGTGTTCCAAGCATGGCACAGGCTGGGGCATGCGCAAGCAATAGGGGCTGCAGGAATCTACTAAAACCGATCAAGATTGTGCAATACAGAGAGAGCGTATTAAGGGTAAGTTTGCCATGACTATAACTATAAGATCTGGTGAATGTATGAAAATCATTATCCTGATTCCGTGACTTAAAACTCAGCTTCGCATCTCCACACACCTGTAACCACGCGGCCTGCGGCGGTAATATGGACGCCATTCTCGATTCACCCAGACAGTGATATCTGACTATGCGTACCTTCAAGCTGGAACAGTCCAAAACCGAGATTATCACACCCCACGGCGGTCTGGCGCTGGTTGGCCACAGTGTCAACAGAATGACCTCCCTGGCCAAAACCTCGCGCGCCATCGTCAAGCGCCATGGCATCGCTAACATCGATCTTATTCGCACCTACCTGGGGTTGATTTGCCTTGGCAAGAGCGACTTCGAAGCGGTCGAGCACGCACGCCATGACCCCTTCTTTAAAGCGGCCATGGGCATCAAGCAATCACCTTCATCCGCTCGGCTGCGTCAGCGTTTTGATGAAGATGCCTGCGCACTGATCCCGTTGTTGGATGAAGCCAGTGTCGAGTTTCTGTGTAATGCGTCGGTGCCTGTCGGCACGCTTGCCACCGGTCACGCGCCGCTGGATATAGACGTATTCCCCATGGACAACAGCAACACTAAAAAAGAGGGCGTGGCCTACACCTACAAGGGGCATGACGGCTACGCCCCCATCGCGGCCTACCTGGGCACGGAGGGCTGGTGTCTGGGCTGTGAGCTGCGACCGGGTAACCAACACGCCAACAAGGAGTTTATCCACACCCTCGACCGGGTGCTGCCTCGGGTCCGTCAGCTGACCGATGCACCGCTACTGGTACGGCTTGACAGTGCCCATGATGCCGCCGAGAACCGCGCGTACTTCCGTACGCACGGGGTGGACTATCTGATCAAGTGGAACCCTCGCTCACAAGACGGTTTGGCCTGGGTGGACAAGGCTCATGCTGCCGGCGCACTCTGGTGCCATACCCGGCCGGGCAAAATGGAAACGCTGGTGAGCGAATCGCTGGATGGCACTGACGACCGCCTGATCGTCAAGGTGACGGTGCGCCACAGTGACAGTACAGGGCAGCTGTTTCTGGAGCCCGAGGTGAGCCTGGAAGGCTGGATGACTTCGCTCAAGCCGGACGCGGCGGATCATGCCAAGGTGATTGCGCTCTACCAGGATCACGCCACCAGCGAACAGTTCCACAGTGAGTTCAAGACTGATCTGGATCTCGAACGTTTGCCGTCAGGGAAGTTCGATACCAACGACCTGGTCATGGTGTTTGCCGTACTGGGCTACAACATATTGCGCTGGATGGGACAGCACGCACTGCTGGGACCGGATGCGCCGGTGCGTCATCCGGCCAAACGTCGGCGGCTAAAAACCGTCATGCAGGAGCTGATGTATATGGCCTGCCGCCTGGTCAGCAGCGGCCGCCGTCTTTACCTGCGTTTTGGCCAACATTGCCCCGGGTTCAGGGCGTTCGGTTGCATCTACGAGTCGGTCTGATCCACTCGGCTTAACTCACCTCGTTCAACCGCCAAGCCACAAAGCGCCATGCATGGCAGGATGTTTTGTGGTTCCCGATAGCATTCAGAGCAAAAAAACGTCGGAGAAGACGGTGAATGATGCTGCAGTAGCGCAGATGCGGCGGCAGAATCCGGATAAGATCGAGCGGTGTTAAAGAATGTGGTTATATTCAATGCGGTGGCACGGCAATAGCAGATGAATTCACTGATTCAGGTACGAAGAGAGGCCGAAGAAGTGTATGAACGGCTGGGGCGAAATCTTCCTCACCGTGACGCCCGACGGCACTGCGCTGCCGTGTCACAGTGCCCGCATGCTGCCGATCGAATTTCCCAACGTGAAGGACCACAGCCTGAGCCACATCTGGCAGGACTCCTTCGGCTTCAACCACTTCCGCGGTGACGACTGGATGCAGGAGCCCTGTCGCTCCTGTGACGAGAAGGAGCACGATCTGGGCGGCTGTCGCTGTCAGGCCTATATGCTGGCCGGTGACATGAACGCGGCGGACCCGGTGTGCAGCAAGTCACCGCATCATCAGAAAATTTTGGATGCCCGTGCCGCTGCCGAACAGAGCGGCGAGTACACGCCGATCACCTTCCGCAACGAACGCAACTCAAGGGTGTTTGCGCGGGGGTAAAAGAGGGAGTGAAATCAGACCAGCATCAGGGCTTTTTCTTATAGGCCGCTTTTAGCTGTTCGACCCAGTCGGGATCAAAAGTGCTTTGATCGGTGTCGATATCCAGCGCTTCAAGCCGGGCTGCGTGCGCTCGGCTTTCCGGCAGTAGGTCGGCCAAAGCGCTTTCGTGGTTTTCGAGCCGATACATCTGCTCCAGACCCTGGTGATAGAAACGCATCGCTTTCATTGCCACCGGGTCTTGTGCCTCAACGCCCGCCTTAAGCTGGTGAATGATGTTAGTCAGGCTCATCAGGCTGCGTTTGAGTCGCCAGTTATAGCGGGCTGATTCCATCCAGGGCTGTCTCATATAAAACAGCCTGAAAATGGCGGTGGTAACGATGATGCCAGCGATAACGCCGGCCAGATTCCAGCGGAAGTTGCCACCCTCGGGGTTACCGAAAAAATTCACACTGAGCGTAGCCAGAGTCATGGCAATCACAGCAAAGGTACCCATAACAATCAGGTTGCTCTTGCGGGTTTCCTGACGGAACTGCTCGGGGTTGCGGGGTTCAAGGGTAAAGGGGGCAGACATGGTGGGCTCGCGCTGGAATATCGTGCTGAGGGTAACAGGAATCGTTCGAGTGGCAAAGCGACAGTAAAGTGATAAAGGTACCTGGATCCGCGCCAGAATATTGGTGCGGGCAATACTCGTGAGCTGCAGAACCCAATCGAACACGTTGTGATAATTAATGATGTCAAAGATCCAGCCCGTAGCAGGGGGTATCGTGGTCCAGCTCAGTGATCAGCCGGCTCAGCAGTTCCTGAACCTTGAGCATTTCCGGGCGCCCCTCCTGCTCGACTCGTGACCAGAGTGCCAGGTCGCGCCGGGGGCCTGGTTGGCCTTCTACCTTGATCATCTGTTCCGGTGCTACCTCACCGGTCATCAACGTCAGTCGTGCCGGCAGACGCACCAGCAGATCGGTGGTGTTGAGCAGGTGCAGCAGCGAGCGGATACTGCCGGTCAGCGCCATTCTTGCGGCTTGTGGTTCTGTCAGTGCACGTTGGGTATCGAGAAAGCCAGCACTTGCACCGGCGATCATCCAACGGTGCTGTGCCATTTCTTCACGAGAGATCGGCAGCTGGCGCCCTATCAGCTTTGACAGCTTTCCGGCAAAGATGCCAGTACGGTCGCGAAACAGAATTTCGCGCTGTAGTGCGCTTTGTGCCACCGACAGGTGGGCGTGTGAAATCAGAAAGTCAAGCTTGCCTTCCTGTAACATCTCGATCTGAGCTGCTGCGGAAGCGGTGCGCAGATGAAACACAAACCGATTCTCACGCAGTAGCTCGGATGTCAGTCGACTGACCGCCGCGAACTCAAGCAAAGGATCGATGCCGATGACGAACTCGTGGTGGTAACCACTGTGCCACTGCCTGATTATCTCTTTACCATGTTCCGACTCCGCCAGTATGCGCTCGCCAATCTGAGCCAGTCGTGCACCTATCTCAGTGGGTTCGACGCCGTAGCGGGTGCGGATGAGTAAAGGGGCGCCCACTTTCATTTCCAGCTGTTTGATGCTGCGTGTCAGGGTAGGTTGGGTAATGTACAGCTGTTCGCAGGCGCGGCTGATAGAGCCCTGTTTGACGACTATCGCCAGTTGCTGCAGCAAATTGGGGTTCATATGCGTTTTCTTTTAGTCTGGTATTAAAAACCTATTTTTACTGATAGATGAATCTGTTTAAAGTGATTCGCACAATAAATAGAGGAGAACATCCAATGCAGTTTCATCTTAATGGTTTTCATCCAGGCGACCCTCGTTTCAATGATCCGCAGGATGCAGTCGTGGCACCGCCGATCAAGCGCCCGCTGCCGGATCAGGTTGATGTCCTGATCGTGGGCTGTGGCCCTGCCGGTCTGAATCTGGCGGCTCAACTGTCCAAGTTCGGCCTCGATATTGCCATTATTGACCAGAAAGATGATCGTCTGCTGGTCGGTCAGGCTGATGGTATCGCCTGCCGTACCGTAGAGATGTTCCAGGCTTACGGGTTTGCCGATCAGATCATCCAGGAAGCCTATCAGGTCAATGAGGCCGCGTTCTGGAAACCGGATGCCGACAATCCGGATCAGATCGCTCGCAGCAGCAAGGTACAGGATGTGGCCGATGACCTGTCTGAAATGCCGCATCTGATCATCAACCAGGCACGCGTGCACGACATGTTCCTGGATGTGATGCGCCAGAGCCCGAGCAAGGTTGAGCCGCATTATCAGCGTCGCCTTTTGGATCTGGAGATTGATCACAACGGCGGTGAGTATCCGGTAACCGCCACAGTCGAGCGTCTGGTGAACTTCTCCCAGTACAGCCAAGTGGTGGAAACCGTCAAGGCCAAGTACGTGGTCGGCTGTGATGGTGCTCGCTCCAGCGTGCGTACCGCCATTGGCAAGGAACTGGTCGGCGATGCGCTTAACCAGGCCTGGGGCGTGATGGATGTACTGCTCAACACCGATTTCCCGGATATCCGTCTCAAGTCACTGATTCACTCCAACAACGAAGGCAACATGCTGATCATCCCGCGTGAGGGTGGTTACATGGTGCGTCTGTATATCGAGCTGGACAAGCTGAACGAAAACCAGCGTGTAGCCCGTGATCAGATGACAGCTGATGTGCTTATTGCCGCTGCCAACCGTGTGATGAAGCCCTACACCCTGGACGTGAAAGAAGTTGCCTGGTGGAGCGTGTACGAAATCGGTCAGCGCATCACCACCGCGTTTGACGATTCCGACGAAGGCCACATGCCGCGTGTGTTCCTGGCCGGCGATGCCTGCCACACCCACAGCCCGAAAGCGGGTCAGGGTCTGAACACCTCGGTAATGGATACCTGGAACCTGGGCTGGAAACTGGCGCACGTGCTGACCGGTCTGGCCAATGAAGATATCCTCAAAACCTATTCCGACGAGCGTCGCGAGTACGGTCAGGCATTGATCGATTTCGACCGCGAGTTTTCACGCATGTTTAGCGCCAAGCCGAAGTCGGCCGAGAACCCGGACGGTGTTGATCCGGCCGAGTTCCAGCGCTACTTCCAGCTGTTTGGTAAGTACACCGCCGGTGTTTCCATTCAGTACCGTCCGTCGATCATGGTCAGCGAAGGTGCGCATCAATCATTGGCAACCGGTCTGACTGTGGGCAAGCGTTTCCACTCTGCACCGGTGGTGCGTCAGGGTGACGCCAAGCCGATGCAACTGGGGCACTGCCATCTGGCCGATGGTGCCTACCGCGTGTACGCCTTTGCCGGCAATGCTGAACCGATGTCCGATCAGTGCGGCGTCAGGGCGCTGTGCGAGTTCCTGGCCAACGATGTCAATTCGCCGCTGAAGAAGTACACACCGGCCGGTGCCGACGCGGATTCCGTCATTGACGTACGTGCCGTATTCCAGCAACACCATCAGGCGGTTGAAACCGACACCTTGCACCCAGTGCTGGCACCGCGCAAGGGCAAGTACGGTCTGCGCGACTTCGAAAAGGTATTCTGTGTCGACAGCCGTCCGGAATCGTCCGGAGGTGGCAAGAACATCTACGATATGCGCGGTATCGACAAAAAGCAGGGGTGTGTAGTGATTGTACGCCCGGATCAATATGTGGCGGAGGTACTGCCACTGGATGATTACAAGGGGTTCTGTGATTTCTTCAGCAATGTGTTGCTGGAGGCCTGATTTCAGCAATAGGACCCTTGCCGGTAATTGAAAAAAGGGGGGCAGGATAGCATTACTATCCTGCCCCCCTTTTTCATGAAAAATAAGTTCTGAAAGGCATGCTTTCAGATATGCGCTCGTTGTTATTAATACTCTTTCAGCTCTTCGTAGGGCAGGCCTACGTACTGTTCGGCAATAACCCTGCGACCGTTCTCGGAGTTCAGGTAGTAATCAAACTCGGATTCCATAAAGCGTGTGAACATCAGGCCATCAACACCGTTGTTGCTCACTTCGTCACCGAAGTCGTGCATCATGTTGGTCATCCACCAGCTGAAACGCTCCCCATGCCACACACGGCGGAGTGCTATTTCAGAGTACTGCTCGATGAAACGGCGGTCACCGGTCTCGTACACGCGTGTCAGAATTTTATAGAGTGTGGCTACATCGGATGCCGCCAGGTTCAGACCCTTGGCACCGGTGGGCGGGACGATGTGAGCAGCATCACCTACCAAAAACAGGTTGCCATACTGCATGGGTTCGCAGACGAAAGAGCGCAGAGGGGCGATGCTCTTTTCGATGCTGGGGCCGGTGACTACGTTGGCGGCAATTTCGTCTGGCAGGCGCTTCTTCAACTCATCCCAGAAAGCTTCGTCAGACCAGTCCTCGATTTTGTCGGTCAACGGTACCTGCAGGTAGTAGCGTGAACGGGTCTCGGAGCGTTGGCTGGCCAGTGCAAAACCTCGTTCGCTCTTGGCGTAGATCAATTCATCATGGCAAGGTGGGGTATCGGACAGCAATCCCAGCCAACCGAACGGGTATACACGTTCATGTTCGGTGCGCACATCTTCGGGAATGGTCTGACGTGACACGCCATGAAAGCCATCACAGCCAGCGATGAAGTCACAGTCCAGACGATACTCTTCACCGTCGTGGGTAAAGGTAATGAAAGGCTTGTCTCCCTTTACATCATGGGGCTGAACGTCGCTGGCTTCGTAGTAGGTGTCCAGTTTTGCAGCCTGCCGTGCCTCCATCAGGTCCTGCGTAATCTCGACCTGACCGTAGCAGACGACCACATCACCGCCGGTCAGTTCTTTCAGATTTATACGGGTGCGTTCGCCGTTGACAACCAGTTCAACGCCTTCATGCACATGGCCTTCACTATTCATCCGTTCGGCTACACCTGCTTCACGTACCAGGTCGACAAATCCCTGTTCCAGAATGCCAGCACGAATACGGCCAAGGACGTAATCGCCAGTTACACGTTCTACGATGATATTGCTGATTCCCTTGCGCGCCAGAAGTTGTCCGAGCAGCAGGCCGGAAGGGCCCGCACCAATTATAGCTACCTGAGTCTGAAGTGTTTTCATGGCGTTCTCTTATAATATTAGATCATGTTGAAAGGGGTGTTCACCCAGTCACTATGATTCAATACAGAGCACTCTCGATGAATGGAGAAAGTCGACGCTTGCAGGTACATTTCAAACACTGAGTTAGCATCGTAATGTGTGGGCGGGTTCGCTTCAGTTTTGTTCGCGGTGCTCACGGAACACGGATGGAGTGGTGCCGATACGACGTTTGAAAAAGCGCGAAAAGTAGGCTGGGTCAGAAAAGCCCAGCTCATAGGCAATCAATGACACAGGTGCCGATGAATAGATCAGCATGCGCTGGGCTTCAAGCGCTAAACGATCCTGAATCAAGTCCCCGGCACTCTTGCCGGCAACCGCCTTGCATGCCCGGTTAAGACCAATAGTGGTTGTACATAAAGCCTCTGCATAAAACTGACAGGGCTGGTGTTCCCGGTAGTGCTTTTCGATCAGTTCACACAGTTGCTGATAACGGGTTTCATATTGGCTAACACTGCGTTGACGACGGTTGGCATGTAAATGACGTCCCATCTTGATCAAGATCGAGAATAGCAGACACTCGAACAACTGCTGTTTGCCCGGCTGGTTATGACTGTATTCATACACGAGTTGTTCAAGTGTTTGGTCAATGAACCGTTGATCTGCCTGGTGATCGCATAACAGTATTGCGTGTGCAGAGCGCATCAGCTCTTCCTGAAGGTTTAAGCTTCGCCCCATACGGTCTTCGCTTATTAACAGCCGCGATAATGTAATTACAAAGCCGGTTGTAACATCATGCTCGAACTCAAAGCCATGTGCGACCGATGGAGGAATGGTAAAGAGACAGGGGCCTTCAAAGGCATGCTCCTGGCCGTCAAGGTGAGCGCGAACAGCACCGCTGTGCACGTAAACCAGTTGGAACATGCGCGGGTGGCTGTGAATTCCGATGTTCCAGTTGAAAAGGCGCGCACGGGACTTGATATCCTCGATATGGAAAAACTCGGGATCTTTGAGAGAGGGTGCCTCGCTGTAGAGTGAATAGGTCGATATGCCCGATAGGCGAGACGAAGCCGCCGTATGCATGATGTGAGGCCTCCGGTTGAAAGTACAGGGGCTTGAGGCCGTTATTGGTAGCCTCAAGCCCAGGGTGTTCTGTTACACCAGCCCCAGAGCCAGCACAGGGAAGGCTATGATCAAGGCAAGGCGAACGAGATCTGACAGCACAAACGGCATTACCCCTTTGTATATGGATCCGATCGGCACATCCTTGGCAAAGGCCTTGATTACGAACACATTCATCCCAACTGGGGGAGTGATTAACCCCAGCTCAACGGTGATGACAGCAACCACACCGAACCATACCGGATCAAAGCCAGCCGCCTGTATCAGCGGGAATACAACAGGAACGGTCAGCAGCAGCATGGCGATACTGTCCATAACACAACCGAGCAGCATGAACAGCACAAGAACGGCGAACAACACCATAAAGGGAGAAAGGTTCAGAGCATCCACATACTCCACCAACTCAAACGAGATGCGCGATACACTCAGGAAAAAGCCGAAAATCTCTGCGCCCAGAATCATGAAGAAGATCATGGCGGAGGTGACAAGTGTTTCTTTCAATGCATCGACAAAACCAGTCCAGCGCATGCCGCGCTGAATGGCAATCATCAGAGTACAGAACGCACCTATTGCAGCTGCCTCAGTGGGGGTGAAAAGGCCAAGATAGATCCCGCCGATGATGATAACGAACACACTGGTAAATGGCAGTAGACCCTTGAGCCCTGCCAGCTTTTGCATCAGGGAGGTTGCTTCGCCCGGCTGAGCCAGTTCAGGTTTTAGACGCACCAAAACGGTAACGGTGACGCAGTACAGCACAAGTCCCAGAAGGCCTGGAATCAGGCCTGCCATAAACATGTCACCCACAGACTGCTCGGTAATCAACGCATACAGCAGCAGGGCGATAGAAGGAGGAATCATGATGCCCAATGTGCCGCCAGCGGCCAGGGTGCCGGTTGCCAGCGAGTCGGCGTAACCGTGCTTACGCATTTCGGGCAGTGCCACACGAGACATACTGGCCGCCGTAGCGACAGAGGAGCCGGATATGGCCGAAAAAATACCGCAGGACATCAGGGCCGCCAGCGAAATACCGCCGCGCCATGCGCCAAACAGTGACCGGGCCCCCGAGAACAGCTGATTCGACATGTTCGAGCGTGAGGCCAGCACACCCATTAGAATGAACATTGGGATGGGGCTGAAGTTGTAATTGGTTAATGTTTCGAAAGGAGCGCTTTCGAGGATGGCCATGGCTGGGTCAAAGGCGATGATCCATGCGAAGCCTACAAATCCTGCAATAGCCATGGTCAAGGCAATAGGAATGCGGATCGCCAGCATTAACAGCATCAGGCCGATACAGATAAAACCTATAGTGGAGCTGCTCATGCTTTACACCCCATTACCTTACCGATTTGTGAGCCGGTCAGCATAAGTGAGCGCAATGCCAGCATGGCAGTGCCGATCAGGGTAGCAACAAAAATGTAGGACATCGGAAACATCAGATCCTGAGTGGTTTCGCCGCTGATGTGCGATGATTCGACCGCATGCCAGAAGCGGATGCTCATGCCCAGTGCCAATAGTGTGTAGCCGGCAAAGCACAGAGTGTCGAGCACTGCCTTAGAACGATCGGAGAGGTTTTCTGTGAACAGGTCAACCACTACCTGTGAACGATCAACGCACCAGGGCAAGGCGTAGAGAATGGCAAACAACAGCGCAAAGCGGACCAGTTCGATCCCACCATTGAAGGTGAGATCGAAACTGCCGTCAGTGAGCCTGAACAGTGCGCGGGTGATAACGTCAGCCAGTACAACCAGCATCATTACGGTCAGCATCATGGCACTGATCCACAGCATGCCTCGACAGATGGTATCAACCAGACGGGCAAATCCAGACATTACAAACTCCTACCTGAACGCAGGGTTTAGAGGCACTGCTCGGAAAGCTCGAGGGCACGCTTGTAAACATTGCGCGCCGGCATTCCCTTGTCTTCGAGCTCTTGCAGGTAGTTTTCAGTGGTAGCATCCAAAACCGGCTTCCATGCCGGGTTTTCTGCACCGCCTTCAATAGTGATCATGGTATGGCCCAACTCAACAGCTTCGGCACGGCCCAACTCGTCAACCTGATCAAAGATCTTGCCGGACTGCTTGGCCAGCTCCAGGCCGGAGTGCTTATCGATAACCTGTTTGAGGTCATCAGGCATGCTGTTGTAAACGGACTTGTTCATGGTCACCATAAACGACAGGCTATACAGTCCGATTTCGGTGTGAGAGTCTGCCAGTTCGTTGATGCGGAAAGAGTTCACGCCTTCCCAGGGCAGAGACACACCGTTGATTACACCGCGTTGCATGGACTCATAGGAATTCGGTGCAGGCATGCCTACGGGCTGAGCTTCAAGGCCTTCCAGCATTGACCCGACTACCAAAGTGGGGCGACGGATACGCAAGCCCGCGAGATCAGCGGGTTCACGTACCTCCTTGCCTTTCAGATGCAGATGCCCCTGACCATGGGTGAACAGAAACAGTGGACGGGTATCCTTGTACTCATCGGCAATCAGGCCCTCCTCATAGAGTGACTGAATGACACAGGACCCCTGCTCAGCGGTCTTGACGACCCCCGGCAACTCGACAACCTGAGTCAGTGGAAAACGGTTGGCGGTATAGCCCTGCACCGTAGCCGTCATATCGGCAATACGGTTTATGACAGCATCATACTGGGCAGGTGGCTTCGACAGAGTGGCGCCGGGATAGATTTCAACTTCAATGCGGCCATTGGAGTCAGCCTCTACGGCATCCGCCCAACCCTGGAATATTTCTTTGTGAATTGGCGAAACTGCTGGCCAGAAATGTGCAAAACGCAGCGTAACATCTGCGGCCTGTGCAGCGGATGTCATGGCAATGGATGCGGTTAAAGCAGCAACGGTTTTGTTGAGTGTTATTTTCATTATTATGCTCTCTGCGATGTTGTTATTGATTGTGTAGATGGTGTCGGAGGGGCCTTATCAGACAAACTCCTCGGTATCGATCTCAGCTAAGGGAACGTTGCGCCGACGCATTGCATTCGAACCAAAACCTACCATCGGCCCATGCATTTGAGTAATTGAATAACCTCTTGCGCTATTCAATTTTTGCAAAGCTAAGAGTTTTTAGATGTCGGAATAACGTGAGGCCTCTTTATTCAGCATTTTGATAAAGCGGCCTTGGGTTAGTGTGTTCTGCCAGTATTAAACCGGTGGCAATTTAGATCTAGAAATCCGGGCTGTAAGCCCCATGATTGCAGGGGGTGCTCCGATCGAAACTGCCGCCGGGTTAATAATGGCGCAGGGCAAGTCCGATAGGTCAACTTGTATGGCTTAGGGAGTAGGGTATAACCCCGAATATGCCCTGGCGCTGATGGGTCAAAATCAGGGACAGACGGAATAATTTGCGAATGAATATTTGTGAGCTGGTTTCAACGAATCGTGTAGGTTGTCGGCTGCCGGGATCATTGAACGGGGTGTCGAAAAATGCACGTGCGGGTGTCCCGGTGAGCGGGACAACCCAACTTACAGGCCTATATTTTCAAGTGTGAGCGAGTAGCGTTGGCGAAGCGGATGGTCCTTGTGGCCGATGATGGCCAGCGGTGCTGCTAATAACAGTCAATGCTGACTCACGACCATCCGCGAGGACTAACGTGATGAGTCCACTAGTCATGTTCAGGTGCGCGATGTAGTTGTCCCCAATAACTATCTATACTGTTGTAATACCGAGGGAGCTGCGAATAAGTCCGATTCAAGACTTTGAAATGTGGTTGTTACTGCCTCAGAAGCGGAAAGTTGGCACTTTTCATGCCTTTTAACCGATCACAATCGCCTTCTCAGGCGGTACAGGCAATTTGGTCCACCCGCACAGCGTTGGCCAGTGCGGACAACATCGCAAGTTTGCTGCCGTTCTTCTTTAGACCGCGGCAGCGGGCTTCTACAAAACCGTACTGACACATGATGGTCCGAAGTGGATGCACAACTTTCGCACAGACAGATAGGAGCCTTTAGGTACTCTGTTTGAATCCTGGCTTGTTGGTAAGGGGTATGACCGACGGCCACTACTGGCCTTAGGATAGTGAAGCTCCATGCCGGTTTCGAGACGCCTCCCACAGGGTCAGCTTGTCCATTCGGCCCAGGAACTTCTCCGTAGGTAGGGATCTGACGGCGCTTATTGCTGAATGCGCTGTTCGTGAATGTAAGTTGCTGATTTATCGGTGCGTCCTCAATCGTGTGTAGCGGCATTCTCTCGTATTTTGGTCATTTTATCGCTGGGTTCATGTCTGAAATTAAGATATATTGTTATGTATCTAATTTTTCATGTTGGCATGTAATTCATGTGGTAGAATGTATATTACAAAAATACTACTTTAACAGCTAGTAACACTGTCGAAGTTTTACGAGTATGTCTCATCAAGGTTCTTGCTAAAATTACCATAGTGTAATATCAGATAGAAAGGGGTTTATAGTGTACGAACTGGATAATATGGCGTTACAGATTGCAATAGCAACAAATGTAAGTGCGGCTCTTACTGAGGATGTTGCAAGTGGTGACATTAACGCATTATTGATTCCCGAGTCTCAAACTGCTCTCGCGAAAATCATTACACGAGAAGATGCGGTGCTGTGTGGAACACCTTGGGTTACTGAAACCTTCCGTCAAATTGATCCTTCAGTTGAGTTACGTTGGTACTTTAATGATGGTGATATCCTCAAAGCCAATGATCTTATTTTAGAAATTAAAGGCCCCGCACGCTCTCTCCTCACTGGAGAACGGACAGTACTTAATTTTCTTCAATTAATGTCGGCTGTTGCAACGAGAACTAGATACTTTGTTAGTAAAATTAGTGGAAACCCACTGGAACTCATCGATACACGAAAAACGATACCGGGACTAAGATTGGCTCAAAAATATGCAGTCACCTGCGGTGGCGGAAAAAATCATAGAATGGGTCTTTACGATGCTTTTTTGATAAAGGAAAATCATATCGTAGCTTGTGGTAGCATCGGTAAAGCAGTAGCTGCTGCACGTACTTTAGTACCAAATAAATTAATAGAAGTTGAGACTGAAACCCTTGAGGAGCTGCAGCAAGCTCTCCATTCCGGTGTAGATATAATTATGCTGGATAATTTTTCACTAGAAGATACTAGAAAAGCGGTAAAATTGAGTCGTGGTAAAGCAAAAATCGAAGCTTCTGGCGGTATAAATGACGATACACTAATAGATATCGCACAAGCTGGTGTCGACTACGTATCAATGGGTACCCTTACCAAAGATATTAAAGCCGTCGATTTGTCGATGCGATTATACATGAATGTATAATCGCATCCTACGATGACTGATCGTGTGTATATAAATATGCAATATTACTGAGCTAACCTGATATGTGAAAGCACCTGTAAGCCTAGGGCTGTCAAAACTAAGTTTACAGGTCTGATGCTATGAGAGATTTCAGGATATAAAATATGTCTGAAGAGAAATTTAATGCTGCGCCAGACCTCAAAAATGAGAGGATGGCACACATCGTTCGAGAGCTTTCTAAGCAGTACTTTAATTCATTAGAACGGCGATTACTTCCCTACGGTGTTAACCATGGATTTTGGGCATATTTACGTGAGCTATGGAATGAGGATGGGATATCTCAGAAAGCCTTAAGTGAACGAGTTGGGCTTACTGGCCCCACAACAAACTCCGTTGTTAAGCGAATGTTATCAGCAGGTCTTATTGAACTTCGTCCTATCGTTGAGGGGAAACCACGGCAAGTGGTTTATTTAACTGAATATGGAAAAAGCCTGAGGGAGACTCTTGAGCCTCTAGCAAAAGAAGTAAACGATGTGGCTCAAGATGGTATAGGAACTGAGGAAATAGCAATTGTTCGAAAATATTTATTGAATATGTATTTTAATCTTTTGAAAGATAATAACTAGTCAGGAATCAGGAACTCCCTTTGGTCTAAAGTATAATGATGATGCCTAATTTTATATTAGCAATAACCAGTAATATCTTCTATTAGGCTAAATTAGATATGAAGTTATGATTTTTATATATGCCATTTAAATATATAAAAAAGATCTATTTGTAAGATGAAATCGAAAGACCCATAGTAAAATTTTAAAGATAAGACCCAGCACGATACTTTATCCATACTGGGTCTCTAGAGCTTTTATTAGCTTAATGAAGTTTATGGTTCATTAAGCCTAAGCCCAATAAGGTTCCCTTACAGAATCTTTGAGGTTACTATTCCGCTGACACGTTATCTTTCCAAAGTTCGCGCCAATCTGACTCTTTCGGTACTACGCCTTGGAACGAAGCGATTGATGTCTGAACAATTGATTCGCTAGTGCCAATGGCAGGTTCGCCGTCAGCAACCCTCTGAGCAGCGTCAACCATGGTACGACGAAACTCCACAATAGCCAAATCAGAAGAGCCAAGAATATCATC